>NZ_JBAVMX010000024.1:0-70826 GCF_049690535.1 Methanoregula sp.
ATCCGGAAGAATGAGAGATCAAAAAGGGAATGGAAGATAATCATCATCATGATGGCGATACCCCGGAGAAGATCGATCTCAGGATATCGTGCCGTGCCGCGCATGTGTAGTGGTACAATTGCTCCCGGACTCTGATATGTATTTTTGTAAAAACCGGGTGAGCGCGGAGAATTCTTTTACTGGCGGATAACTTGCAAAAAGCTGGAAACCTGCCCCTTCAGAAAAGTGCGAGGGATGGGATTCGAACCCAAGAACTCCTACGAGACTAGGCCCTCAACCTAGCGCCTTTGACCTGGCTTGGCTACCCTCGCCCGAATAGAATTGCACCAGCGGACACCGGAACCCCGGCTTACCTCGCTTTTGTGCCATAACAAAGAGGTTGTCTATCTAAAAGAATGTTATGGCATATTTCAGGCAAGCCACGTCAGAACATTAAGGCCGTGACCGATCCGGCCGGTGCCCGGACGCCCGCCCGGCCCGGGATGGACCGGCCTCATCTGACCTGCATGGCTTAGACGTTCTTTCCCGGCACCCCCGGACACTTTTTTTATAGACGCTGATGACATGCAGGAAGCATACATGTATATTTTCATACGTTTTACCCGGTGCGTGTATGTGGTCTGATATCATCCACGAATTTGCCGACTCGCCATCGCAGGGTCGCGTGGTGCGGTTCCTCCTCGAAAACGGTTTCGGGGTCAACACAGACGGGAAGATCTGCAGTAACGGCATCGATATCCCGGCAACCGCCATTGCAAAGGCGATCGGTTCGGACCGCCGCGTCGTGGATGCCACCGCCCGGCGCATCCTTGAACGCCCGTTCCTGCGCGGGATATTCTTAAACATGCGGGCGACTCCCGACCTGAGCCGGGTGGCAGAGTCCCTCGGGCTCTCGGTTATCACCGTCATGCCAAAAGACGCAAACGAGAAAGGCATCGTAGGAGCGGCTGTGCGTGTGCTCTCCAACCATTCGCTTGCAATACGGCAGATCTTTGTCACCGACCCCCAGTTCTCCGAGGACCCGAAACTCGTCATCATCATGGAAGACCCGCTGCCTGCCGGTGTGGTAGACGAGATCCGCGCCCTCCCGCAGGTGCGCCAGGTCATCATATAAAAAAAAGTCCTTTTTTGCTTACTGCGTAAGCTCTTCTACTTCATCTGAAAGCCGGCGTATCCGTTTCCGGATCTTTTTTGGCAGGCGGCTTGACGACGCGAGGCTTTCATCGATCGTCACCCTTTTTGTACCGGCAATCAGGTTATCCGCATGGGTGACGATCTTTTCTTCGATCGTCTGCGGCATGCAGTCCCGGGGGTCAAGCCCGAGGGCCACGCATTCGTCTGTGGTCATCCCAGCCCCGGTGTGACACTCCACGATCCGCGCAACGTTCTCGGGAAATCCCATCTCGCGCAGGAGATCCGCACCCTTCTGGGCATGGTCGATCCCGTGCGTGACCCCCCGTCCGATATCGTGGAGTAGCGCTCCCGTCATGACGAGTTCCTGGTCGGCACGATCGCACTTTCGTGCGTACTCCATCGCACAGTCACAGACCGCCTCGCAATGGGCGATCACCTTCGGGCTGCACCCGGCATTTTTTAAGAGCTCGATGCAGCGTTCCCGTGTTTCAGGCATGGCCGAGCGCTTTTTTCATGGCGTCGATACGCTCATGGAGCGCCTTTACGAGCATGTCGTTATCGAAATGAGAGAGCGGCTGCTCGCAGTTCGGGCACTTGAAGTCGCCGCCCATGGCCTGCGTGAAGGTAAAAATATCGTGGCAGTCCTTGCAGATGAAAAAATCGTTCTCCTCTTCGAACTGCACCCGGTGCTCGAGTTTGTCCAGCACCACGTCCATATCATCGCGGATGGCGTCGTGGATATGATCGATCCGCAGCTGCCAGAGGTACGTGAGCCAGCCGGTCTCGTTGTTCTTGATCCTGTGATATTCGGCAAGCCGCTTCTCATACAGTGTATAGAGCGTGTGCCGCACGGAGTTTAGGTTAATCCCGGTACTTGCGGCCAGATCCTCATCGCTGTGTTCGCCCTCTTTGGGGAACTTTTCCAAAAGATTGAGGCCTTCGTCACCAATCAGCCGGTGAATGTAAGCTCGCATTGCCGGGTCATTCAGCACTTCTTCCACAGGATCCATCAGGCAATATATTGTCGGACAGAGCTAATATTTTTATCCAGCGCAGAAAGTGCCTCATCGCGTGTTTTCCCGGTCCCGGAAACGCTCACAACTGCCTGTTCCTTTTCAAAAAAAGTTCCCGGCCACGGGATGTCGGACACCAGCGGTGCGAGATCTTTGAGGTCTGCATCCAGTGTCATGTCCCGTTCGGCAAAGATGATGCGCCGCGCTGCATATTCCTGCACCTTCGGCGCTTCCGGCAGCGTCCCCGCGCAGGCATTGACATGATACTGGAACAGGCTGCACCCGTATGCCATCTCCACCGTGTCAACCGTTCCCTGGAAACGGGGGTTCACTTCGATTACATATGGTGCGTCCTTGCCGATCACAAAATCGATGCCAATGGTGCCCATGCAGCCGCTTGCTGCGGCGATCTTCTCGGCAAGGGCGATCATCTCGCCGCACAGCGGGTGGTAAAAAGGCGTGACCGACCCGGAGAACCCGAACGTAGATTCACCGTCTCCCCTGAGCAGTTGTTCGTTTACGGCAATCGCACGGGCAGCATGGCCGTTTGCCACGCAGCAGACGCTTGCAGGAATACCGTCAATTATCTGCTGGCGGATGTAGGGGATGTCCGGGTACAGGGATGCCCATGATCTCTCCTCTGCGGCATCGCGGAGTATCGCGTTACGCCATCCACCCGCACCCCGGCGCGGCTTTGCCATCACCGGGTATTCTCCAGCGGCAGCGATGAGGGGTACCGGAACCTTAAGATCCTCAAAAAAGTGCTGCATATCCAATTTGTCAAGGAACCGGCCTACCTTGTCCCGGGGTGTCCCGCAGAGCGGGACCGGGAACGTCAGGTCTTCGGCACCCGAAGTAGCGACGACAAAATCAAAAGAATACTTGCGGCACATCCGGTCAACGGTCCCGGGAAGATCAGAGAGATCTTCAAACTTCATCCTGTCCCGGGTATACCAGGACAGGTCCTGATCGCAGAAATGGTCGACCGCACAGACTTCGTACCCGGCCTGTGCCGCCGACTGCGCCACATGGCGCGTGGAAAACCCGGCAACGAGGACCCGGCCTCTCACAACTCCTCCGTCTGCTTCCCGGCCTTTGATGGGACGATCCGGATCTTCGCGTCAGGGAACGGATGGGAGAACTCCGTTCCTTCATAGAGGTGATCCAAAAAGAGTGCGAGGCTTGAGATCTCCGAATGGGGCTGGCCGGTCACAGCAACATTGTAATCCGCAAGGCCGTACATTTCGCCGGGCACTTTCTCCGCCCCGACCACCACGAGAAGTTTCTCGCACGGCCGGATCTCGCTGATGATATCGGGCAGGTTGATCCCGTACATCGTGAGGTGGACAACTTTCCCCCCGGCAGCCTTCCAGTCCCTGATGCAGACACGCCACTTGACATTATCCTCGCAGAAAAATTTCCCGCCCCACCGGTCTGCCACATCATCGACGCTCTCGACCACGCCCTTGTCGCTCGCGGCAAGATACATGCCCGAAGCGCCGAGCGCCCGGCCGGTCAACGCGACGTGGGTAGTTACCCGCTGGTCACGCTCGGGCCGGTGCCCGATCCGGAGTATTGCAACTTCTTTTCCTGTCATAGTTACTTCTTCCTTGCTTTTATCACGCCATCTTCGATAACGTACGGAAGCTCATTATCGTATTTTGCCTGGCATTTTATGAGTGACTCCCCGACAGAGAGAATCCGGATCTTTCCGCCGGTTCGGTTGATGAGGAGATTATGGTCGAGCCGGACGAGCGACGCATCAACCGTTGCTGCGTCAAGGCCGCTCTCTTGTACCAGTTCTTCCGCAGTAACAGTACTCTTCTGCGCGATGATATGGTAGATCAGCCAGTCGGCGTCCTCTTCTTTCACCTGTAATCATTCCAGCCCGGCCTGATTATAGTTTATTGCCCACATGATTTTTGACCGGCCTCTACGGCACTCTTTTTGTCCTTTCCCGCGAATCTTATCCCATGGATACAGAAAATCCCGCGCCGTCATTTTCCGAACTGGTCAGGATAGCGGACTGCCTGCTCGATGAAAGCGGCGAGGATGAGGATGCGCTTATGCGCCGGCTGGAGACCCTGCCCGGACCGGTGAGAAACGAACTCCTTGTATCGGATCTCCTGAACGCATGGCAGGTATTCTATTATTTCTTCCGCACCGTGCCCGACGAACTGGTACGGGAGCGCCTCGAACTCGAACCTGCCTCATCGCTTGTTGAGGGAGTGGAGATTGATGAGATCGAATTGCTCACCCGGGTATTCCTCGTAAAAAACAGCATACCGACAATTATCGTTACTGACGGAAAAGACCCGCTGAAAACATTCTCCGGTGCCAGTGCGGTTGCCGACAGCCAGACCTATATCGAATCGACGCTATAACCGGTCGCCCGCGCTTATCAGCTGTTCGTCCACCCGGGCCGGGACAACGGGGGGGACGACGCCCCATTTTATGACTATTTCTCCCATAATCGCGAAGACTCCCTGTACCTTGTCAGGATCGATCTGCTCAAGGATGCTCCTGTCATCCGGTCGTACCTGGTTGCAGACTGCGGTTGCCCATGCGTCGGCGAGCAGGGGGTCGGGTGCGAAGATCGTAACCGCGTCTGCTATACCAAAGGAGATGGACGGGCCGACCGTCGCCGACGATGTGCAGATGCCAAACGGTGTATTGTGCGGCGGGACGACAAAGGCGATTTTGTCTGAGAGCGGTGCGGTCCCGGCATGCACGCCGACCCGGACGTCCCGGTCGCTGACAAGAGCGATATCCCCGCCGTTATCGATCACCCCGAACCGGGCACCCGCCCCGATCATGGCATCGATTCCGGCGGCGGCAATGGCGCCTGCAACGGTCGCCATGGGCCCGACGCCGGCGTCTGCGGCAGCGGCGGCCATGTGCAGGATCAGGGGCTCGTCCGTATCCGGCTTATACGGTGAAAAGGTGCTTGCAAAAAAAGGGTCGCGGGCAATATAGCCCTCGAGCACCTGCCGGGCAGCGATTATGCCACCCTTAGCTGCTGCCGCGTGAGCGGGGGTCTCTGCGAGGATCGCTGCAAAGGTCTCGCGGAACCGGAACGGCTCGCGGATCATAGGGGTAATGACAGCGCCTTGTGCGGGCACGCATCCACGCATTTGCCGCAAAGCACGCACCGGTCTTCCGCGATCGCAAGTTTCCACTCATGGTCAAACGAGAAGACCTCGCGGGGGCAGATCGAGATACAGGCGCCGCAGTCCACGCACTCGCTCGTATTGAGGTTGATCCCGTGTTCGAGCAGTCGCACGGTCGCCCCGAGCCGGGTCATGGTTGTCCGGATCAGCTGGCACTGGTCATCGGGCACTTCGATGAGCGCCTCGCCCTCAGATGAATCGATCATGGCCCGTTCGACATTGATGAGGACTCCGGTATCCTTTACCGCCTGCGCGATGATCGGGGCGCTCCCTTTCCCCCGCGAAAAGTTCACGAGCAGTTTCATTTCAGCCACCTCCCGCCAAAGAGTTTCCCGAGATTGATCGCGGTGAGCATTCCGATCACGTGGCGATCCTTATCGACTACCGGCAATGCGCTGATGTTATTCTGTTCGAGTTTCCGGACCGCGATATCGACTGCTTCATCGGTCGTGGTCGTTACGACTCTCTTTTTCATGATATCGCTTACCGTGCATGCCTTCCCCGGGTTTGCAACTGCCTTTGAGACATCAAACGTGGTCACGATCCCCACTAGCCTGCCATCGCTCCCAATGACCGGCAGGTGGTTGGTCTCCCCTTTGAGGAGTTTCTGTGCTGCCGTTCGGATCTCCTCGGATTCCCCGACACTCACGACCTGCCGGTCCATGATGTCCATCACGCGCGGGCCTTTCCTGCTCTCGTGCATCGGGTGTACTTTCTTTGTCGCATCGATCGGCCGGGTGGGCAGTGCGAGTTGCATGGCGCCTTTCCCGATCCAGTCTTTGAGTTCTTCGGCAACCTTTCGTGCCCTCCTGAAACTTGACAGCGAGGAGGTTCGCACCTGTTCGCCGTTGATCTCGACAGCACCCGATCGCAGTTCTTCATAGGTCACGCTCCGGATCAGGGGCCGGTTGCGGCTCGGTACGCCGTAATCGATCAGGTCAACCGAGATATCCTTATCACGGACCGCCGTTGCCCGGACCACGTCGAGGTCGAGCACCGGCAGCGGCACCCCGAGCCCCACGTAAAGGGTAACGCCGTAGCCGGTCATGGTCGCGGCGCGGAGGTACTCGGAGGACATCTCTTTGAGGTTGCCCGTAACCATCAGTGTCCCGAAACCGCCGCCCGGCGAGTGCTGCGTTCCTTCTCCGACCACCATGCCCTGCGCGCCGCACAAAAAGATCGGGACGCCGCTTCCTATCAGCCGGAGTTTCGGGTCGTTTGAGATTGGGTTTAACACGCCTGCTCCCGAGTAGGTGATGTTACCGGAATTCGGGAGGAGCGTTCCCATGTAGGTATGCAGGAGCCGGTCGGTCGTGTTCGTCGCCGCGTTGTACCGCTGGTACGCGTTCCGCGGGTTGCACATGATCGCCTGGTTGAGGTTTTCAAGGAGCAGTTCAGTTGTAATGGTCCTGCGCGGGTAACAGTCGGTGCCCCGGGAGGTTGCCCGCAGCTCCACGGATTTTCCCGAGACAAGATCCTCGAGTACATGGGCGCCGCCGTACTGCTCTTCGAGTGTATCCGACTGCTGGGTCGCGCCGATATATGTATCTACCGCGGCGAGCCCTCCGTAGGCCTCGACATCGTTGAGCCAGATCCGCTCCATCCGGATGGGCGGTTCCGAATGCCCGAAATTCAAAAACGCGCCGGATGAACACATCGCACCAAACGTACCGGTGGTAACAACATCGACGTCCTTAAGCGCGCCTTCCTCACCCAACTCGTCAACGAGGCCGGGCATCTCCTCTGCGGTGACAACACGGGCACTGCCGTCACGGATGCGCTCGTTGATCTGTTCGATGGACTTATGCATGACCAGATATGCCATTTTATGAATATTAAAACTCACTGCTATTACCCAAAGTAATAAATGGTATATATCCCCGACCAGCGATACTTCTGTATATGCACCTGCGTGCCTTTGCAGAAGTGATGGAAGCACTTGCCCCTCCGGCCCTTGCCGAAGAGTTCGATGCCGGCAGGATCGGGCTCGTGGTGGAGGGAAAACCGGAGATCGAGAAGATCTGCTGTGCCCTGGATGCCACGCCGGCAGTGGTCCGGCAGGCAGTCTCATCCGGCGCTGATATGCTCGTCGTCCACCACACCCCGATCTGGACACCGCTTACGGCCCTCACCGGGCCCACCGCCTCCCTGATGAGGGAGATCCTCGCCGGGAACCTGAACGTGTACGTGATGCACACGAACTTCGATCACGCGACCGGCGGCGTCAACGATGCCCTTGCTGAACTTCTCGGACTTTCGGAATGCGAGCCGATGTCGCTTGGCGCGGTGGGCACCTGCGAACTTCCGCTTCCGGAAATCTCCCGAAGACTGGGCGGGAACCTGCGGGTCTGGGGGAACCTCGCATCCTGCCGGCGGCTTGCAGTCGTCGCCGGCAGCGGTTTTGATCTCTCCCTCATGGCCGAAGCACGACAGATTGGGGCCGATGCGTTCCTCTCGGCCGAGATGAAACATTCGGTCGCCCGGGCCGCCCCGCTCCCCTGCATCGAGTCGACCCACTATGCACTTGAAGCGCCGGCCATGAAACGCCTTGCGGGACAGCGGGGCTGGCAGTACATCGACGATCCTCCGCTCCTCTCTGTCTGCCCATGAGCGATATCTGGCAGCAGCTGCGTGAAAAAAAAACGCTGGATGACGAGCTCCGCACCGGCATTGTCGCTGAATTCGGGACCCGGGGCACAAAGGCACTCGACGCGATCGATCGCAATCTCGTAAAAAAATATCTTGATTTCTTTGTCGTCACCGGATCGACCGGTGAACACGTGGTCTCTGAAAATGTCTGTACCTGCCGGGATTTTGCCTTCCGGCAAAAACCCTGCTGGCACCTCATTGCGGTCCGGATTGCAGAATCAACCGGTGCGTATGAATCCATTGATGCATGGTACCAGGAAAACTGGAAAAAATAAGTGCAGCCAAAGACAATAACTATCCTGGTACCCTTAATTATACAAGCAGTACGTGGTTTTTCATGTTCGAAGAAGAATACCAACTCGAATATTTCAAGAATCAGGGGTTCACACGGAAGATCTGCAAATCATGCGGTTCTGCTTTCTGGACGCGCGACAGCTCCCGCGATAACTGCGGTGACGCAGTCTGTGAACCCTATACGTTCATCGGGAATCCCGTCTTTACTCCCCACACCGTTGATGAGATGCGCGAGGCATTTCTCTCCTTTTTTGAAAAGAACGGGCACACGCGCATCGAGCGCTACCCGGTGGCCGCACGCTGGCGGGATGATATCTACCTGACCATCGCCTCCATCGCCGACTTCCAGCCCTTTGTAACAAGTGGTATTGTCCCGCCGCCCGCAAACCCGCTCACCATCTCACAACCATGCATCCGGTTAAACGATCTCGATTCAGTCGGGAAATCCGGGCGTCACCTGACCACGTTCGAGATGCTCGCCCACCACGCCTTTAACACACCGGATGAGGAGATCTACTGGAAAGATCGCACAGTCGAACTCTGCGATCAGTTCCTTGCATCCATCGGTGGTGATCTCAACAAGGTCACATACAAAGAACACCCGTGGATCGGGGGCGGGAATGCAGGCCCGAGTGTCGAGGTCATGATCGGCGGCCTTGAGGTTGCGACCCTTGTCTTTATGAGCCTTGGCCGGCAGAAAACAAACCATCCCGGCTATGACCTCAATGGCGAGATGTACTATCCGATAAAACTCCGGATTGTTGATACCGGGTACGGGCTTGAACGGCTGGTCTGGGCATCGAAAGGATCCCCGACGATCTACGATGCCGTCTTCCCAGAAATGGTCAGCCGGGTCATGAGTTCGGCCGGGCTTTCACACCTGCTCGAAAACAAGGACTATACAAAGATCCTGGCCTTAAACGCGAAGTTCGCCGGGCTCATGGACATCTCCGGCTCCAATCTCTTTAACCTTCGAAAGAAGGTGGCGGCCGCAATCGACATTTCTCCTGAGAAACTTGACCGGATGATTACACCGGTTGAGAAAGTGTATGCGATTGTCGACCACACCCGGTGCCTTGCGTACATGCTCGGCGACTGCATCGTTCCGTCAAACGTCCGGGAAGGCTACCTTGCCCGGCTCGTCATCCGCCGTACCCTGCGGATGATGAACGAGTTCAAGATGAAGGACTCCCTTGCTGATCTCATCGAAGAACAGATGAAGATCATCGGGATGAACAAGTTCCAGCAGGATATCGCCATCGTCCGTGAGATCGTCGACCGTGAAGTCGTGAAGTACGCCGACACGCTCGAACGCGGAACCCGGATCGTCCAGAAGGTCGCAAGGACCTACAAGGCAAAGAGCCAGCGTGTGCCACTCTCCGAGATCATCACCCTGTACGATTCCCACGGCATCCCGCCCGAGATGATCAAGGATATTGCCGGAAATGAAGGTGCGGTCATCGATCTACCGGACAATTTCTACTCCCAGATAGCCGACATGCACTCCGAGTCAAAGAAGGAGGCTGTCATAGACAAGACCTCGAAATATGCCGAACGGGTCCAGGGCCTCCCGCCGACAAAGAAACTCTATTACGAGCAGCCCGAGGACTTCGAGTTTGAAGCGGTCGTCATCGACTTCTTCGAAGGGTATGCGGTGCTCGACCAGACGCTCTTTTACCCGGAGGGCGGTGGCCAGCCAGCAGATACCGGCAGCCTCGTAGGTGCTGACAGCATGACACGGGTTGACGATGTGGTCAAAGTCGGAGATGTTATCCTTCACCATATCAGCGGCGGTCTCCTCCAGCGTGGCGAGCGGGTCAAGGGGATGGTCGATGAGGAACGGCGGTTCTCGCTGATGCGCCACCACACGGCCACCCATATTCTTCTCCATGCCTCAAAAGAGGTGCTCGGCGCTCATATCCACCAGTCAGGTGCGCAGAAAGGGGCGGAGAGCTCGCGTATCGACATCCGGCATTTCAAGCATATCACTCCGGAGGAGCTGCGCAAGATCGAGATCGCGGCAAACCGGATGGTGATGGCAAATCAGCAGGTCGAGATCTCGGTCGAGAACCGGACGAAAGCAGAGCAGGAGTACGGCTTCTCCCTGTATCAGGGAGGTGTCCCGCAGGGAAAGGATATCCGGGTGGTAAAAGTCGCCGGAGATATTGAGGCCTGTGCAGGGACGCACTGCCGGAGCACCGGGGAGATCGGGATTATCAAGATCCTCCGGGTCGAGCACATCCAGGACGGGATCGAGCGCATTGAGTTCGCGGCCGGGACGGCAGCAGTCTATTACCTGCAGCACCTCGAGCAGCTTGCGACCACCTCTGCCGATACCCTGTCCGTCCAGATCGAAAACCTCCCGGCCACGGTCACCCGATTCTTCTCTGAATGGAAAGATCAGAGAAAAGAGATCGAACGCATGAGCCAGAAACTGGTGGATCTTGAGATAAAGACCGTCAAGCCTGAGACCATCGGCGGAATATCCGTTGTTGTAAAACGGATCGATCTCGCGCCGCGTGAACTTTCGACGATTGCCACCGCGCTTTCTGAACACGGCGGGGTTGTTCTCCTTGCGACCCCGGGCGAGACCGCACGGGTCGTCCTTGCATCGGGCGACAGCCGGGTGAACGCCGGGGAGATCATCGGACAGGTATGCAGCCTTCTTGGCGGCAAAGGTGGCGGAAAACCCTCGATGGCGCAGGGTGGCGGGCCGGATGTTGAAAAACTCGACCTCGCCCTGAACGTGGGGCGTGAGCGGATCATCGCGGCACTGCAGAAAAAGTAAAAAATGACCGGAAACGTGGTGGTGCTGGAACCGGGCGACGAACGGGCGCAGAAGATTGCAAAAGCCATGGCCAGCCAGACAGCAAATGATATCCTTACCCTCCTTGCTGCCGGCACAAAAAGTCTCACCGATATCACGGAGCAGCTGAAAATCCCTCTCACTACCGCAAAATACCACACCGAAAACCTGCTCGACGCCGGCCTTCTTACGGTCTCTGAAACCCGGTACAGCATCAAAGGGCGCGAAGTCAGGATGTATGCACTCACCGATCAGATCCTGATTGTCGCACCAAAACAGACCGACATCCGTGCCCTTCTCCTCAAGTACAGTTCCCTTTTTGTGATTGTCATCGCTGGCACGCTTTCGATCTTCACCCTTGCACCCCTGTTCTCTTCACAGACTGCAATAGAGGCAGCGCCCATGATGGCGACCCGGGAAACCTCGGGAGCGGGTTTGTACGCGGCAAAAGCCATGACAGATACGGGCATTGTTCAGGAAGTATTCCCTGACTTTGCACTTGCTTTCTTCTGTGGTGGGGTATTTGTTATTCTCGCCCTGCTCTGCTACGAGGCATATCTCTGGAAAAAGAAACGATAAACAGACTCGTGGCTAAACCATTTTTTACAAATCCGGTCTCCCCGGTTGCGGCAGTGTGCTGCCCGACAGGGAAGAAGTATTTCCCGGCTTTTGGTCTCATTAAAAAAAAAGAATATTTGAATGATTTTTATGTACGGTCTTTATTGATCTTTCCTGCAATCAGCATGGCGATCAGGAGTGCCCCGATCACGATACCGGCTGGCAGCGGTGACTTTGTGGGAGTGGGGATGGGTGTAAAGGTAACCTTCGGTGTGGTGCTGACCGTTTTTACTACCGTCAAGGTGGGCACAGTTGTTGCCGTTGTCGGTGCCACCACGTGGAACGTGATAGTGGCAATAGCGCCATTCGCATCGGCAAACTTGACATCATAATCATCCGGCTGCGTGACGGAAATCGTCTGCGAGAACGCACCATCGCCGCTCTGGATCATGGTTGTGGTCCGGATATACTGGGGGCCAAACACGCGTCCGGCTGACTGGCCGTCGACCTGGACCTGTATGCCGGCGTTACCCCCTTTCTGGAGAGAACCCGCAATCACGAGTGCATCGGCCAGGTTCTGGGTTGTCGGGGATGTAATAGTAAGTTCACCGGATCGATCGGTGAGGGTCACAAGTTCGCTCATTATAGAATCAGAGCGCACATCCGGCACGACACCGTTAAACTGGATCTCTACCTTATACTGGCCACCTTTGAGACCTGTCGTGTCAAAGAGCTTGTACTGGGTAGCCTGGTTCGACTGGATGGTCATAGTCTGACGGTCGAGTTCTGTAGATGTATACTGGGACTGGTAAAAGACAAGATCGAAACTGGTCCCGGGCGGGTAATCGGAATCAACCGCGCATTTCAGGGTCTGACCGACCGGGATTGAATTTGGCGAACAGTTCAGGTAAATACCATATGCGGATGCCGATCCCACAAGGAACAGGGAGAGCAGGGCGAGGACAAGAATATACCTCTTCATGTCTACATGGTCGAATGCGCAAAATTAAAAAGGTTCCCCTTTTTTCCAAAAAAAATTCAGGATTGTCTGCATTCTTTTGATACGTCAGACAAGGTCAATAAAATTTTTGAGCAGGCACAGACCGACAGCTCCGCTCTTTTCAGGGTGGAACTGAACGCCGTACACGTTGTCCCGGACAACGGACGAGGCAAAGGGGACGATGTATTCTGTTGTCGTAAGCGTATATTCCGGTATCGTATCTGCATAGTACGAATGGACAAAATAGACATACTCTTCCGGGGAGAGCCCGGAAAAGAGCGGGTTGTTTTCTTTATTAAGCCGTATCGTATTCCAGCCCATATGGGGTACTTTTACTCCCGGGACATGCGGGAACCTGCGCACCCGGCCCGGGATAAGTCCCAGCCCCTCGTGCGTCCCGTGCTCTTCGCTTGAGTCCATGAGCATCTGCATGCCAAGGCAGATCCCAAGAAGAGGCACCTCTTTTGATGCAGCGCAAACTGTCTCTTTGAGGGGGCCCAGCTGGTCCATTCCTTCGTGGAAAGCGCCGACTCCCGGGAGCACGATGCCATCGGCCGCTGCGATCTCATCCACATTCCCGGTAATGGTGGCACGAGCTCCCGCGGCCTCGATCCCGCGCATGACGCTCCGCAGGTTCCCGAGGCCATAATCAATGATGGTGACGCTCTTTTTCATGGACTCCCTCCTTTAACCTCCACGCCCCGCTTGTAATCCAGTCATCCGGCAGTCTCTGTGCCTGCTGCCAGGCTTTCAGTCGTTCATGCCAACCGTTCCAGAGCCCGGCAAAGTCGCTCTCGATCATGTGGATCAATGCCATATCACTGGACGGGCACATGAAACATCCGATCCGATCCAGCCGATGCTCATAGAGCCGGTTGTAGGGCGCCTCTTCCCGGAACAGGTACAGCCAGACATGAAGTGCGGTCCAGTCCTGGATTGGCGCAGCAGATACCTGGACTTTTACCGTCGGGTTTCTCCAGACCCGGTCACTCTCTGCCCGGGAGAGGGATTCATACCTGCGCTGCCCGATAAAGGAGAGGCATTCGCCCCAGGTCGAACGGATGGTCGCGGCGACCGGCAGAAGTTTGCAGACGCTGCAGCACCAGCGGGCATTAACCGCCGGCGGGCCCTCACGGGCGAGCGTCTCATAGAATTTTTCCGAGGTTTTGGTGCGGATAACCTCTGCGTTGTACTTCTGCTGCACGGCCTCCACGTTTGCATATGTGTCGGGAAACTCAAGGCCGGTATCGGCAAAGAGCAGCGGAACGTTCCCGAGTGCTTTTCTGACCACAAGCAGGGTTACAAGGCTGTCCTTTCCCCCGGAGTAGGAGACCGTCGGCTGGAGAGGGTACGCGGCAGCGACATCTTTTACAAACCGTACCGATTCGTCTTCAGCCCGCGCAATTACATCGGCATTTGCCCGGATTGCATCCTGCCATGTCGCCCTCCCCGGCACGATCTGCGAGGGGACGTTCCTGCGGGTGCGGACGATCTGGCCTTTCTGCATCGCCCGCGCCTCTTCTGCCCCCGCTTTTGCCCGGCCCACCGCAATACACTCTTCGCTTTCTGTGACAACAAAAACCTCGTCACCGGTACAAATTGCATCATCGAGGGATACGAGGCCGGGCCTGAGGACGCTCATTCCCTGATCACGGATGAACGGTGCAGCGCTGTCATCCACCACAACGACGTGTTTTGTTGGTTTGAAGAGGACATATGCCTCCGGCCGGGGTATCGGTTCCCAGCGTCGCTCTTTTGGAATATAGCGGATGGAACCGGCAATCCCGCCGCCGATCACGATCTCTTCCATCCGGTCATTATCCGGCACCTTGTTTAAGAGGACCAGATGCCCGTCCGGAACAAGCGGCGCCCCGAAGTGTTCTTCAAAGATACTGTTGATGAGCGCGATATCAGCTGGAAAAGCCGGTCGTGCATCTCCCGGGGGGGTGAGCGGGACTTCGCGGGTTGGTGCACCGCAGGCGCAGGTTTTTGAAAGGACCGGTGTATGGCACTGGTCGCACCAGCGCAGCAGGATCTTACCGAGATAGGACGGGTGCATTCCCACATCTGTTCGCGTTTGTCCGATAAAAGTGTAGGCGCTGTGTCCTGCGCACGGCTATACGATCATTCATTGTACAAGATGGAAAACAGTCGCCCTGCATAAGGGAATTGCACGAGGTTTGATATGCACCGGTTCTCCATTTTAGTACTGTGATACGAGACAGCAGGGAACCCGGTAATCCCGGGGTTTTCGGAGTGTGATTGCAGGTGACCCTTGACATCTGGCTTTTTGCGGCTGTCTGCCTTTTTATTCTTGCCTTCTGTGCAGTACTGCGTGTCATTTCCGGTCCGACCCTGCATGACCGGTTGATCGCAGCAAATATGGCTGTCACCCTTGCCTGTGCGGGAGCGCTATCCCTCACCGTTTCAGTCGGGGACCTGATTATTCCTGTACTAACAGGGCTGCTTGCATGTATCGTGTTTGCGACCACCATACGGATCTCCCAGGTACAAAAGAGGGAAACACCATGATCGAGTTCGCCGTTGACGTGCTCCTGTATATCCTTCTTCTCGCGGCCATCGGGTTTGGATGGATCAGCGTAATTGGCCTGCTCCTCTTTCCGGATATCCGGAGCAGGGCTTTTACCGGTCTTCGTGCCGGTATTCTTGCCATGACGCTTGTTACCTCGTCCGCGATCTGCTATAGCATCTTTACCTGGACAAGAGATGGCGGGATGCAGTACCTGATGCTGGTTCTTGCCGCCGCCCTTATGCTTGTCATGGTCGTCGCCTTAAACCGGATTGCTGCAGACGCTATCTGCCGTAAGACCGTACCGGTCGGCCCATCGCATACCGGTGAACAGAAAGATCGGTCATAATCTTTTTTACAACAGCCGCAATCCCGGAATCAGGAACCAATAGTCCGGACAAGAACAAAAGTGAGAACTGTATGCTCTCCCAACTCCGTAAAGAAAAAATTCTGTTTTGCTTTGGCAATTCCTGGTGCAGGAACTTAATCCACAACACAATAGAGAAAAAGTAGGGCAATCCCGGTCAACTTTCAGTACGATTTTTCCTTTAAAGGGCCTCTTCAGTTACGGGCTCCTCTGTTTCAAGATCAAGGAAACAGAGGACAGCTGCAATCCCCAGGATAAGAATTGCCGGCAGGTACAAATACAGCAAATTAAGTGTGCCGGCGAGCGGGACTGAAAGTGTGATCCAGACCGCGGAGGAGAGCAGCATCCAGCCGGCAAACCGGGTTTCACTGTTTGCTATCGCCGCACCCATCAGGCCGAGGCTGGAGAAAAGTGCAGCCTGGACCCCGGAGAGTGTCATTTCAGAGGATCCTGAAGAAAAAATCACGTATCCTGCGGTCGCAATACCCAGAAATCCTCCGATTGCGCCAATGATAAATTGCCGCTTCATCTGTACACGATAGCACAACACATGCTCATAAAGATTCCTTTTTTATTTTTTGTTTTAAAATAGCCGGGATCGGATGAAAGCGCATGAGCCGGAGTCTAAAGAAAATCCTGCTGCATAATGAATTTGCCAAGTGCCTGTATACAGGATGTACTAAAAATAATGCCCGATTAACTCGTTTTTAGCCAAACAAGTCATAATTGAGAGGATTGCGCATTTCGCTCCTGATCGCCCGTAAAATCCGTTCTATTTGGGATACCCCGTTTTTGCGCGGGACAAAGTTGAGATTTATAGCGATTCTATGCAGGAAACTATCATTTTGACCAAAATATTTATGTATTCATAGAATAATGAAAATTATAACCCTTTCCGGTGGGAGGTGTGAAGAAGATGGTTGTAGCAAAGAAACCAGCCGCAAAGAAGGCTCCAGCAAAAAAACCCGCCGTAAAGAAGGCAGCCCCTAAGAAGAAATAATCTTTTGGGCATTATTTTATTTTTTTTAGATTTTTAAAAAATTCTTCAAAAAAAAGTTGCGCTCGTTGTTGGTGCTCTGATTACCTGATTCACAGAATCAGGTTCCGCACACCCCACTCCTGCCGGGTGAGAACCAAATCCCGTGATCCTGGTATACCCACAGCCGGAGATAAATAATAAAGCCGGACCCGACGTATCGATCACGTGCTTTACGGGATATTATTGCACAGCGGCAAACCTGTACGCACCCTCAGGCACTATCATCTCGAACCGTGCACCTTTTCCTGCTATTCCCGTCTCCCGTATGGTAATACCGGTAATCGCAAGGATTTCCCGGGTGAGGAAGAGTCCATATCCGGTATTTTTTCCGTATCCCCTGGTAAATATATGCTCTTTATCCTGTTCGGGGATACCAATGCCATCGTCTTCAATGGCAAGAACCACGTTTTTTTCTGCCTGCTGGTATGATACACAGATCCGGGAGACATGTTTGCCGTGGCGGAGTGCATTTTCAATAAGGTTGAAAAAGACTTTCTCCATCAGGAGGTCTGCATAAATCTCCAGATTTCCCGTGTTGAGTACAACAGATACGTTCCCGACATTTGCCGTTACGAGAACTGACGAGATGCTCGTTTTTACATTTTTCCACTGGGGTGGTTGCACGCCAACATTCTGGTAAATCCGGGTGAACACAATCTGACTATGGATCGTTTTGACAATATTTTCCTCTTTCTTAATCATGCCAGCAAAGTTATCGTCACCCGGTAACTTTTTCAGGCGGGTAATGTACCCTTCCAGCATGGTGAGCTGATTAAGAATATCATGCCGTGTGATACTGGTTAAAAGGCTGACTTGTTTATTCGCCTTTTTTATTGCATCCTCCGCCTGCTTACGTTCTGTAATGTCTCTGACCACCGAGATTGCCACCTGTTTTCCCTGGAGATGGCCGATATGGACATTGATCTCGACCGGAACGAGAGTGCCGTCTTTTTTCCGGTGCCGGGTCTCGAAGACCGTATGGCCGGTTGTGGACAACTCCTTTGCTATATCTGGTAAAGGCCGGCTGTGTTCACCGGAGACACGATCAAGAGCCCCCTGCATCAGCAGTTCGTCGCGGGTAAACTGCAGCATCCGGCAGGCTGTTTCGTTCACATCGATAAATTTTCCGAGCTTCCCGTCTGGTCCAATTTCATGGAGGTGGATTCCGTCATTTACTGTGTCAAAGATGCCCCGAAACTTCTCCTCGCTTTCCTTCAATGCGTTCTGTACCTGGATTTGCTCCAGGATCTGTTTTTCAAGAGCATCGTTGGTCATGACGAGTTCTGCGGTCCGGTCTTTCACCTGTTTTTCAAGGACAACCTGGTACTTTTTCATTTCCGTAATATCTTCAAAGATGATACCAACAGCACGCCCGCCTTCTTCAAACACGAGGGGAGTAAATTTCATCCGGAAATACCGGTCTTCATCTGCCCCTTGAATATGAATATCAAACACGCTGCCTGATCCATCGAGTGCCCGGTCAACTGCGTCAAAATGCTCCCTGGTAAAATAGGGGGCAAGTGAGGAATGTTCTAATTGCCGTCCCTTCAGATCCTCTTTTGAAACCTTAAAATAATCGAGGAACGAGTCATTGGCCTCCTGTATGAAGAGATCCTTATCGAGGATAAGAATAAGATCTGATGCAAGGCTCAGCAGGTTGGTCAACGGAAGCCGCTGGGAAAGATAGAAAAGTTTTGCCCGGCCCAGTTCCCTCATGTCTGCCTGACCGGACATCACCAGGGAATTAAGGTATTTTGCTGATGTTGCCCGGTTAAGCGAGAGTTTTTTTGAAACTTCCTCGATGGTCAGGCCTTTTGGATTCAGTCTCAATATATCTTTGATCCGTTCCAGCTCATTTTCCCGTTCCAAAATACCAGCGACCTTATATGTGAAATGTGATCACTGACAATATATATTACTGTTGTTCAACTCTAATAAACATCTTTGATAATCATCATAAAACTAAATATTTAAATAGTTTGTAGATGAACAGAATGATCACTGCCCAAAGCTGTATCAGACCGGCTCAGGGAAGTCAACATTCAAAAACATCGGGTGATGGGGTTTGAATTCAAAAACAACAATTCTGGAAAACCGGGCAGGAAACGCACCTACCAACCGGTCTGTTGAGGATGATCTAAAAAGGCATTTTGCTGTTCTTTATGATCTCTCACAAAAATTTGAGGATTACAGATCTATCCCGACAATCCCCGTCGATCACCAACCGGGGTACAGGTAAGAAAAGGACGCTGCGAGGAATCATGAATCACCGTCTCAAAAAACAGGAAACTGCTGCGCTCTGGGTGCAGTATAATGATCTGATGGTCCCGGTTTTCACAGCCGGGATTTCCCGCTGGATGGATAATGGAGCACGGGCAGCCGGGGTTCTGCAGCAGGACCCGGTCAGGTTCAGCAATAAAGAGATCATTGTTGCACAATAAAACCGGAGGGGTAAACGATGGATACTGAAACAAGCACTATCAAGGACACTACCAGGATTGCTGATACAACTGCCAACCCGACACCGCTTGGACTACTGGCGTTTGGCATGACTACGGTGCTGCTGAACCTGCACAACACCGGGTTCTTTGCGATGGGGTCGGCAATCTTTGCGATGGGGATATTCTTCGGAGGTATTGCACAGATCATCGCAGGTATCATGGAATGGAAGAAGAACAACACGTTCGGCACAACTGCGTTTGTCTCGTACGGTTTTTTCTGGATCTCGCTTGTGGGCCTGATCCTCATGCCGGTGCTTGGCTGGAGCGGCCCGCTCCAGATGGAAGCGCTTGTATCGTTCCTCACCTTGTGGGGATTATTCTCATTTGTGATGTTCATCATCACATTCAGGCTGCCAAAAGCGTTTCAGGTGATCTTTGGATCCCTGACATTATTGTTCCTGCTCTTAATTGCGGGGAACGCGACAGGTAATGTTACCGTACTCCAGATCGCCGGTGTCGTAGGTATTATCTGCGGACTCTCCGCGATGTATACCGGCCTTGGGCAGGTAATGAATGAAGTGTATAAAGAACAGGTTATCAGACTCGGGTGAAAAAAATGGTAGAATTACAAGACTTTACAGAAATGTTTGAAAAGAATCCGCTGGCACATGCAGTAGTGGACGCGAATCTCAAGTTTCTCATGGTAAATGATGCATTCTGCAAACTGGTCGGATATAGTAAGGACCGGTTGCTGGCACTCAGATACTCAGATTTCCGGGCACAGGGAATGATGAAGTATCTCGATGAATCAGGTGAATCACTTGTTGATGCGGTTAACGGCAGACGGACTACTGTGGGCCAGAGTACGCTTGAAACCCCTTCAGGATCACACGTTGTTGTCCGAACAAACATTCCGCTGTTAAGTGAAAACAGGGATGTAAAATACATCTATGTCACGTACAACGAAATCACAAAGGTGGTTAAGGCCCGGAAATTTATGGAAAACGAAGTCGGGGAACTAAGTAAGATCTACGCCCGGATGGCAGAAGGAGATTTAACCGCCCGGTATGAGGTCACCAAGCCAGATGAAGATACCAAAGAGACCTATGATACGATCATCGAGCTCCGGGATGCAGTCCGTGGGATCGTTGTCAACCTTGAAAACAACATCAAAGATGTCAACAAAAAGATGCAGAACCTGACCTCGACTGCAGACAATGCCACCCGCAGTGTCGAAGAAGGTTCCAAAGGAGTCCAGCAGATCGCGCAGAATGCAGGTAAAGTAAGCAGCAATGCCGAAAAAGCATCACAGGGTGTTGAACAGATCGCAAAAGCCATGCAGGACATGAGTGCGGCGATAGAAGAAATCACCTCAAGCATGGAGTCGGTCTCGAACCTCTCCAAACAGACCAATGATCTTTCCAAATCCGGTGCAGAGCTCGCGGGCAAGACGGAGAAGAGCATGAGCGAGATCTCCGCATCCTCATCTAAAGTCTATGATATCGTGTCGGACGTGGAGAAACAGATGGGGGAGATCTCCAAGATCGTTGTGCTCATCCGCGAGCTGGCCAACCAGACCAACCTGCTGGCACTCAATGCCGCCATTGAAGCCGCACGTGCCGGTGATGCGGGACGGGGTTTTGCTGTCGTTGCAACAGAAGTGAAATCGCTGGCCCAGGAGTCCCGGAACTCCGCCGAGCGGATCGAGGATATGATCGCGACCTTGAAAAAGAGCACCCAGGACGCGTCTGCCGCGATGAACGAATCGAAAGGGCTTGTCGAGCAGGGTTCAAAGATGGTAACCGAGACGGTGCAGTCCTTCAACAAGATTGCGGCTGCTGTTGAGAAGGTAGCAGCAAGCGCAACCGAGGTTGCGGCAGCAACCGAAGAGCAGGCGGCAACAACAGAAGAGATTACGGCAAGTGTCAGCGAAGTTTCGCATCTGGTGGAACAGACTGCAAAGGAAGCCGGTGATGCGGCAGCAGCGACTGAAGAATCCTCAGCCGCTCTGGATGAGATCACCCGGATGATGGAGACCGTAGATAAAATCGCTGTCGAGGCAATGGAAGCAAACAAAAAATTCAAGGTGGATTAAACGGGGTGCGTTACCATGGCGGCAAAAGTTAGCGAGCCAGAAGAAACGCAGGCCCGGACCACGGAAGATATTGCCAGGAGGCGGCAAAACAGCATCCAGATCGTGGAGTTTGTGCTTGGTAAAGAACTCTTTGCCATCGACCTCTTCGATGTCAAGGAAGTCGTCGAATACACAACGATCACCAAACTTCCCAACGTGCCGGCATACGTGAAGGGGATCATCGATCTCCGGGGCGAGATTACAACCATCATCGATCTCAAGCACCGGCTTAACATCACGGAGACCAGCCAGGTCGCTGCCGAATCCTCCCGGATCATCGTGCTCGACGACAAGATTACCGGCACCAAGATCGGGATCCTTGTCGACGATGTGACCTCGGTTTCGACATTTGAGGCAAAACAGGTGGACTATACCTCTGCCTCAGTGAGCAAGGAGGATACAGCAATCATCGGGATTATCAAGCGAAAAGTGAAGGTCAAGGACAAGGAGAAGAATGAACTGATCATCTGGATCGATATCAAGCAGCTGCTCGGGGATATTGATACATCGGTCTGAATTCATTCTCCTCCGGCTTTGTGGAGTTATCCGGTAAATCCCGGGATATGATCATCAAAACGGGTAGGGCACATACCCTCCCTTTTTTCACTCAAACGAGTCTGGCACGTAAGGAGGGGGTTTGTTCATGATTTCCGCACTCTATGTCGATGACTGGTTGCCATTACTCGATACCATCGGGCGTATCCTGGAGAAAAAAGGAGATATTGTGGTTGAAACATCTTACTCAATCGAAGATGCGTTGCGGAAACTTGACTACCTCTCCTTTGATGTCCTTATCACAGATTACAATTCCACGGAATCGGCCGGTATCGATCTCCTCCGGCAGACACGACAGAAAGGAATTATTGCCCCGTTTATTTTCTTCACACTGGAGCAAAACGTTGGCATTGAACGGGAAGCCACCAGGTACGGCGGGGTTGCATTTGTCCCGAAACTGCTCGACTCTGGCTCGAACTTTGGCGAGCTCGAAAGGACTATCCGGTCAATAGTTATGGTATCTCACCCGGGAGAGATACACCCGCACAAGGATCCGCTCTCCCCGTCAAGGGGGAGATCCTCATCATGATCTCGGTTCTCTATGTCGATGATGAGCCTGCCCTGCTTGAGATCGGCAAACTCTATCTTGAACGGAACAGCCAGTTCAGTGTTGACATCATTACTTCTGCCCCGGCCGCTCTTACCCTGCTGAAAACGAAGAGGTATGATGCCATTATCTCTGACTACCAGATGCCGGGGATGGACGGTATCGAATTTTTAAAGAATATAAGGACTTCAGGAAAGACTATCCCGTTTATCCTTTTCACTGGCCGGGGCCGTGAGGAAGTTATCATTCAGGCCCTGAATGGGGGGGCAGATTTTTATCTCCAGAAAGGTGGGGAGCCTGTTTCGCAGTTCACCGAGCTCGCGCACAAAATCCGCCAGGCCGTCCAGCAGAGAAGGGCAGAATCTAGTATCCGGGATCATGAGCGCCGTGAAGCGGATATCCTTAACTTCCTGCCTGACGCAACCTTCGCCATCGACAAGACAGGGATCGTCATCGCATGGAACCATGCCATGGAAAAGATGACCGGGATCAAACCCTCGGAGATCCTCGGGAAAGGCAATTATGAATATTCTTTCCTGTTGTACCATGAACGTCGCCCGATGCTCATTGACCTCATTCTGGCCCCTGATGATCGGTTTGAGAAAGACCGGTATCTCTATACCCTCCACGACAACACGAATCTGACGGCTGAGTCAACTTTTGAAAAACCGGATGGAACACATGTCCATATCTGGGGAAAAGCCAGCCGCCTTTTTGATCAGGATGGGAACCTTACCGGCGCGATCGAGTCCATCCGGGACATTACTGAACGCAAGCAGGCAGAGACAGAATTCCGTGCAGCCCACGAACAGCTCACCGCTGCCGAGGAAGAACTGCGCAGCCAGTATAATGAGCTGGCACAGAGCGAACGGTTAATCCGGGAAAGTGATGAGAAGTTCAGATCTCTTGTTGAGTATGCCCTTGAAGCAATACTTATCCTCGATTTACAGGGAAAGATCCTGTTTGCCAACAATGCGGCGCTCAACCTGACCGAAGCCGGGGGTGATGCCGGATTTATTGGGCGTAATGTGATGGAATTCATTGCGCCGGAGTCCCGGGAGGATATTATCCGGGATTTTATTCAGATATCCGATGGTCACGATGCATATCTTGCACAGTACTACGTAATTTCAGCAAAAGGAAAAAAAATCTGTGTGGAAAGCATTGGGAAGATCATAAGGTACGAAGGGAAGCAAACAGCTCTCATCTCCCTGCGGGACGTCACCGAACGGAAACGGGTCGAGGATGAACTCCGGGCCGCGTACGAGCAGATTTCCGCACAGGAGGAAGAGCTCCGCGGACAGTATGACGAGATGGTCGCCCTGCAGGAGCGGACCGCCGAAGCACAACAGATGCTTACTCAGGTGCTCAATACGGTCCCGGTCCGGGTATTCTGGAAGGATCTTGACCTTCGCTATGTAGGGTGCAACGAAACGTTCAGCCGTGACGCCGGGCTCTCTGCTCCAGCTGACCTGATCGGGAAGACCGATTTTGACATGGGGTGGAAGGAACAGGCTGAGTTGTACCGTGCCGATGACCGGGTGGTTATCGATACCGGCATCCCGAAAGTCGGGTACGAGGAGCCCCAGAATGCAGCGGATGGGAACTGCATCTGGCTTCGGACCAGTAAAGTCCCGTTGCGGGATCCCAGCGGGACTATTATCGGCATCCTTGGAACGTATGAGGATATCACCGACAGCAAGAGAGCGGAAGACGCACTCTGCCAGGCAAATAAAAATCTCAATATTCTTTCAGGAATCACCCGGCACGACATTGACAACCAGCTCACGATAATGAAGGGTTACCTTACATTACTCAAGAAAAAACACCCTGATATTTTAATTGATGAAAATTTTAAGAAGATCAACACCTCCGCACAGCACATATCGTCAATGATCCAGTTCACGAAAGAATACGAGGAAATAGGCGGTAATGTCCCGTTCTGGCAAAACTGCCGCACGATCGTTGAGACCGCGGCAATGCAAATCCCTTTTGGACAGATCGTAATGAAAAATGATCTTCATGCAGGAACCGAGGTGTATGCCGACCCGCTGATTATCAAGGTCTTCTACAATCTCATGGATAACGCTGTACGGTATGGAGGGAAAATTACAACTATCCGGTTCTTTTCTGAAAACCGGAATGGTGAATATAGTATCGTGTGCGAAGATGACGGAATCGGAATCCCTCACGATGAAAAGGAGAAGATCTTCGAGCGGGGATTTGGCAAAACCACTGGCCTCGGGCTCTTCCTCGCCCGCGAGATCCTGTCAATCACCGGCATCACCATCAGGGAGACCGGGGAACCGGGAAGAGGCGCCCGGTTTGAGATGACGGTTTCGAAAGGTGCTTACCGTCTCATCGAAGGATAATATAATTTACATACGTTCACGTCTTGCAACCGGGTTATAATCTCATAAAAAATCCATCCTGCAGTGACGCGGATTATTCGAAGATTTGCGCATACAGAAAAAAAGGAAATTTTTTCGGGCAAAATCTCAAAGAAAAAATCTGATATCACGTGGGGCTTTGGCACATGCCGCCGTCCCATGTATGAGATATTTGTCACAACAATCTACCCTCTAACGGAGTCCCAAAAAGCTGCCGATAAAACCAGGGCTCCGGTGTCTGAAAATGGGAGCACGCGTTTATAATATCATAGAACGACAAGACCTATTGCCATTGACGGATGTCGTATGTATACTGTCCTCTATGTTGATGATGAGCCGGGTCTGCTTGAGATCAGCAAACTCTTCCTTGAGGAGGATGGGCAGTTTATCGTCGATACTATTACTTCCGCATCAGCTGCGCTTACCCTGATGGATACAAAGATCTACGATGCCATTATCTCTGACTACCAGATGCCAGGGATGGATGGCATCGAATTTTTAAAGAAAGTAAGATCTTCAGGAAATACCATCCCGTTTATCCTTTTTACCGGTCGCGGCCGGGAAGAAATTGTTATACAGGCCTTAAACGAAGGGGCCGATTCCTATCTCCAGAAAGGCGGGGAGCCGGTGTCACAGTTCGCCGAACTTGCACACCAGATCGTCCATGCCGTGAAACGGAAACGGGCTGAGAATGAGCTGAAGGTTAGTGAGGAAAAGTATCGCCGAATTGTCGAGACCGCAGAAGAAGGTATCTGGCAGACGGACGAGAACCAAATACCTAAAACGACCTATGTCAACAGACGTATGGCGGAAATGCTCGGTTACACTCCGGAAGAGATGACAGGCCGGGACTTAACTTCTTTCATGGTGGCAGAAGATATACCAGACCTCAACTACCGGAGAGAGGAGCGCACTCAGGGAAAGAGTGGCCGGAATGAACGCCGCCTCGTCACAAAAGACGGGAAAATCCGGTGGATGTGGGCATCTACGACCCCGCTCATGGATCCAAACGGCACGTTTCTGGGTGCCTTTACAATGTATTCCGATATCACGGAGCGTAAAACAGCGGAAGATGAGATTGCCCGCCGTAATGAGGATCTTCATGCAGCATACGAGCAGCTGACAGCGACCGAAGAAGAACTCCGGCAGAATTACGATGAACTGGCAAAAAGCCAGGAACTGATTAAAGAGAGCGAAAAGAAATACAGGAACGTTGTCGAGGATCAGACCGAATTCATCTCCCGGTTCTTACCTGATGGCACTCATATCTTTGTCAATGAAGCCTACTGCCGGTATTTCGGCCTGAAACGCGATGATATTATAGGGCACCAGTTCCGGCCCAGGATCCCAGTCGAAGACCGGGAGCGTGTGAAAAAGTTCTTTACGTCTTTAAACCAGGACCACCCGATCGATATCATCGAAAACCGGATTATCATGCCGGATGGCGCACTCCGGTGGCAGTGGTGGAGCGATCGGGCAATCTTCGATTCTTCCGGAACTGTTACCGAATACCAGGCAGTAGGCCGGGATATTACGGAAGAAAAAATTACCGAGATTGCATTGCAGGAAAGCGAACAGCGCAATGCTGCCATGATCGCCGCATTGCCAGACATCCTTTTTGTTCTTGACCGTGATGGCACGTATCTCGATTTTCAGGCAGCAGACAATAATCTGTTGTCTGTGTCACCGGATCGGATTCTCGGAAAAAATATTATTGATGCCGGTTTTGATGCAGATACTACAAAGACCCTCCATCTGGCGATTTCAACAGCGATTGAAACCGGAATCCCCCAAAAAATCGAATACAAACTTGTCGTACCTGCAGGCAACTCCTGGTTCGAGGCCCGGCTGGTCCGGCTTGGTGCCGACCGTGTACTGGGCATTGTCCGAGATATTACCGAACGCAAGCAGACCGAAGATGAACTACTCAAAAAAAGCGAAGAATTAAAAGTGCAATTTGACGCACTTGCAAGCATCGAAAATATCACCCGGTTAAGTGAAGAGCGGCTGATCATGGCTCAGAATATAGGTTTGACCGGCTGCTGGGAATTTGACTTAACCACTGACAAAATCTGGGGATCAGCCGAAGGACTTCGCATTTTCGGATTTCCTCCGGTAGCCGGAGATTTCTCCATTGAAGATATCGAGGCCTGCATTCCGGAACGGCAGCGGGTCCATCAGGCACTCCTTGACCTGATCACCATGGGTAATGAGTATAACATGGAGTACGCAATTAATCCCGCAGACGGCTCACCGCCAAAGATGATCCATTCAGTCGCCCGACGCGAAAATGATTCACAGGGCAACGTGATCAAGATCATGGGAGTCCTCCAGGACATCTCCGAACGCAAGCGGGCAGAAGAAGAGATAATTTTTAAAAATCTCGTCCTGTCAACACAACAGGAAACCTCCCTTAATGGGATCCTTATCGTGGATGAACAGGGAAAAATCATTAATTTTAATCAGAAATTTATCGAAATTTGGGAGATCCCCCCGGATTTTATAGCGTCCCGGTCAGATGAACCCGTGCTCCAGTATGTCGTAGAACAGGTTGTTGATCCGGAAGCGTTCCTTTCCCGTGTACGATATCTCTATGATCATAAAGACGAGAAAAGTTTTGAAGAAATTACTCTTAAGGATGGACGGATACTGGACCGGTTCTCGGCTCCGATAATAGGGGAAAATGGAATCTATTACGGGAGGGTGTGGTATTTCCGGGATATCTCCGAGCGTAAGCGGGCGGAAGATGCCCTCCACCTCGTGAACCGTAAGCTCAACCTCCTCACCGGCATCACCCGGCACGACATCCTCAATAAGATCTCAATTATTCTCGGGAATCTTAAATTTGCAGAAAAAAAATTCACCGAGCCCTCTCTGGTCGAGATTTTAAAGAAAATTGAATCCGCTACAATGGCGATCCGCACACAGATCGAATTCACCCGAACCTATCAGGATCTTGGCGTACAAGCGCCAGCCTGGTTCCGGGTTTGCGATGTGATCCGAAGTGTCAAGCCTCAGACGATCTCCCTTATCTGCAGCTGCGATTCCTGTGAGATCTTTGCAGATCCGATGATCGCGAAGGTGTTCTTCAATCTGTTTGACAATGCAGTGAAGTATGGGATGGGTGTGACAACCGTCACGATTGAATGCAGACCGTCGCACGACGAGTTGATCGTTGGGTTTGCCGACAACGGTGTTGGCATCCTACCTGAAGAGAAGGAGCATATCTTTGAACGGGGCTTTGGGAAAAACACCGGTCTTGGGCTTTTCCTTGCAAAGGAGATCCTCTCAATCACCGGGATCAGTATACGGGAAACCGGGGAACCTGGAAAAGGCGCACGTTTTGAGATTATCGTGCCGAAAGCGGGGTACCGGTTTGCAGATGTGAAGGAAAACCCTGGGAAACTTTGAGACTGACGAGGCATGTCTCATATCAATTATACCCCCATCACCCTTCAAAATGACCGGGATGCGGACATTATCATCTACAGTATACCTGCCATAATCCGGGCCCTATCCAGCCTCCGATTCCTCACAATCGACCCGAAAAGAAGCCCGTATCGGGCTCCGTTTAAAAATAAGCCCAAATCAGCCGTATTTTGTTAATCGGACAAAATAAAACGTTCACATAAACGCGTTTTGAGGCCATTTCTCAGGCCCGGTCGGGTTTTCGTTGATCGTGAAAATGATCGCTGCCAGAACGTGAATATGGCCTGCTAATGGGCATTATATGGGGCTCAATTTGGACTTATTTTTGTAAATGGGGGCGTATAAACGCCAGGATTTTTGAGGGTGGCGATCGGGCGATTTTACGGGCTTTTTTAGGTATATCTGAGTAAGATAACAGGCATCGGGGCCTGTCCTTATTCAGGGACTTCTCTGATCGGCTCATTCAGTTATCTTCACATGTCGCTTCAGGTTTCTGATGACACTTCCTCAAATTTTCCACAACCCGGAAAATTCTCCTGCAGGGAGAGATCGTCAATGCAACAAATGCCTCGTTTGCGTATGTCCTTCGTAAAACCCATGGAGGTTTTGCTATCTTTCCGGTTTTACTTTTTTAGCGTAAAGGACCGGGTGTGCCCGCCGGATTACCTATGTGGCATCGCCTCACAGACGCGTCCAAAAAAACAGAGTTTGATGGGTCTTTTGGGATCCGCTAAAAAAGGAGATTAGAGGTAAAGCATCATGACCAGCATCACACCGGTAATGAGCGTCAGTATAATCGCGACCGGAGCAAGCTTTCGCACGACTTCCCCTTCTATCCCTAACTTATCGACAACTGCAGCAGCATTGATAATCTTTGCGACTGCAACACCAGACGCAATGCCTCCTGCTACCAGGTGGGCGGAATAAACCTGGAGGAAGTTAAGGTTGAGGACATCGGTCGATTTTTTGATAATACCATAGAACATGACGTTGGATGACGTCTCACTTCCCGCGACAAATGACCCGAACAGTCCCAGCATGGGGCTGAACAGAGGGAACGCGACGCCAAAGATAAGGGCCAGCACGAGGCCGATAACCATGTTCATGTTTAATGCCGCCGGAGCTAAGGTGAGCGCACCGTTGCTCACCGATTTTCCTGACCAGTCCATCACATACGCAATGGCAAAAAAGACCATCGCGGCCAAGGTCGGGCTCCATGCCCGTTTCAGCCAGAGTTTGGTAATCTTTCCAACCTCATCTTTTGACCGGATCAGGAGAGGTGCCGTGACAAGCGTACTGATGAGCACCCAGAAATACGCCTGGCTCAGGAGATTCAGGTTGACAATCTGGTCGGCCATAACCGGAATTTTCTGCATGTTGCCGAGTATCGAAGGCAGACCGGACTTGATAACCGGGATGCTGATGACAATACAGAACAGGACCAGAACCACCCAGGGAAGCGCTGCCTTCCAGAGTGGCATCTTACCTTTCCGTTCCTCTTTTGCGGCCTGAATTGCGGCAGGCTCGGCGACATCGAGCGGCCGGCCCCGGATCTTCCGCATCAGGAGGATGACTACAACGGTAACGAGACCGGAGAAGACGCCCACAAGGCCGATCGCTGCTGGCGGGAGGATATGCACGAAGAGGATCGCACAAAGCCCCAGCGTTAGGCCGGCGACCAGTGCTGTGACAAATCCTTTTTTCACACCGGCGATACCATCGGCAACCCAGAGCATGGCAAGCGCAATGCCGGTCGAGATCACCGGCAGGAACCACGCGACCGTGATGCCGAGTGCCCTCACGTCAAGCCCGAAAACGGATGCCGGAAGCGTTATCGGGACTGCAAGGAGTGAGAACGAGGTGAGTGGATCATATCCCAGACAGGGCAGGGCAACTGCTGCAATGGGAGAGAACCCGAGCGCGAGCATAATGGGCGGGAGCATGGTCACCGGGGTCGCGCCGATAGATACCAGAAATGTCCCAAAACCGACGTTCAGGATCATAATCTGTTCGTACCGTTCCGCAGCCACCGTTTTGATGTACGCCGTGATGCTGCTGATAGCACCCGTCACGTCCATCATAGTGACCTGCAGGATGGAAAAGAGCACCATCAGCGAGATCCCAAACGACGAAAGTACGCCGTCCCAGGACGCCGCCAGTGCAACACTAGCGCTTGTCTGGAAAAAGAATACCGCAATGATGACGGTCAACACCCATCCGACGACACTCATCAGCGTTCCGGACTTCCGGAAAAGGACAAGCCCGATAAAGATCAGGAGCATTGGCAGGATGGCCAGGATAAACTGAATACTCAGGTCCACTTTGATCTACCCTCCGGGGTATGAGTATAAAGTCTGCTATGTTATAGCATAACATTATCGATCTGATCCTGTTAAATCTGTGAACAGGGTGTACGGACTGGGGGGGATGAGCCACAAGGCAAAGGAACGGTGAGTTCTATAAATTCTGCCCGCCAACAGTTGGGCAGTGAAAACGGCAATTCTCGGGGGTGGGTTGTCCGGCCTGATGCTGGCCCGGCTCCTGCACGAAAAAAATACAGATCTTGTGGTCCTTGAAGCAGAGCCGGAATACGGTGGACTCTGCCGGTCGCGGACCACCAACGGGTTCACGTTCGATATCGGCGGTTCGCACATCATTTTTTCACGGGATACCGAAGTACTCACCTTCATGCGGCAGCAGATTGCCGGAAACGAACAGGAGAATGCGCGGAATACAAAGATCTTTTACAAGGGCCGGTACGTGAAATACCCCTTTGAGAATGGTCTTTCAGAGCTGCCTGCTGAGGACCGGTTCTTCTGTATCAGCGAGTTTGTAAAAACGCTTATTGCCGTGGAAAAAGGCGACCTTCCGGCACCGGAGACATTCCGCGACTGGATCTACTACACGTTCGGGAAAGGGATCGCGGAGTGCTACATGGTGCCGTACAACGAGAAGATCTGGAAGTACCCGACAGAGAAAATGTCCCGGCACTGGGTAGACGGGCGCATCCCGAGGCCACCGGTCGATGACGTGATCAAATCCGCGATTGGCATCCCGACCGAAGGGTACACCCACCAGTCCGTCTTCTCTTACCCGCTTGACGGCGGGATCGAAGCGCTCGTAAAGGCAATCGCTCGACCGGTTGAACAGTACATCCAAACGGATTTCCGGATCCGTTCGATCAGGAAAAAGGGAAAACAGTGGATCATCAGTAACGGCACGGAATCGATCGAGGCAGACCGTATCATCTCAACCATTCCCATCCAGCACCTGATTGCAGCACTTGACCATGTGCCGGGGAAGGTCAGGAAGGCCTGCGCGGCCCTCACGTACAACTCGCTTGTCTGTGTCAACATCGGCCTTCGTGGGAGCGTGCCGGATTATTCGTGGCTCTACATTCCCGACCCGGCACTCGGGAAGACCAACCGGATCTCGTTTCCATCCCAGTACAGCCGGCACGTGGCACCTGAGGGACATTCCGCGATCCTTGCCGAGATCACGCACCAGCCCAGCGACAACGTGGCGCAGATGACTGATGAAGATCTTATCGCAGAGGTCACCGACACCCTTGCTGAAATGGACCTGGTAACTCCTGACCAGATCGTCTCTGCGTCCGTCGTGCGCCAGCCGTTTGCGTACGTCGTCTACGATACAGAATACCAGAAAAATATTGCCATTGTCCGGGATTACTGCGGATCGATTGGCATCCCGCTCGTAGGCCGGTTTTCCCAGTTCGAGTACCTCAATATGGACGGCTGCATCAGGAGCGTGCTGGATTTTGTAAAATCGTATTCGGCCTGAAGCAGTTTCCCATTCACGGCATCACGCTTATAATCCGACAACCTAAAAAATGTACAGGAGTTTTTCTGACCCGCATGATATCGGTAATCGTCCCGTCATTCAATGAAGAGGAGAATATCGCCCAGTGCCTCGTATCGCTCTCGCACCAGACGGTCAATAAAAGCGAGTACGAGATCATTGTCGTTGACGGAGGGTCAACGGACAGTACCTGCGAGATTGCCCGAAAGTATGCCGATAAGGTTTTTATCCAGACCTCAAAGAAAGTCGGCGGGGCGCGAAACGACGGTGTAATGGCCTCAAAAGGCGATATTATCGCATCAACCGATGCCGACTGTATCCTCCCGCCGGACTGGATCGAGCGGATCAGGAATGATTTTTCTGATCCGGCCGTCGTGCAGGTCTATGGCCCGGTCTACCCTATCGAGGACAGTATCGGCAACCATTTCTCACTTTTTCTCGCAAATACCTTTTCCCGTATCGGGTACTACAGCCGTACCTTTTACTACACACTCGGCTGCAACACCGCGTTCCGTAAGGATGCATTTCTCAAAGCCGGCATGTACCGGTGCATCGATGCCGGGGACGATATCGAGATAGCGATGCGCATGAAAGATGAGGGAAAGATCCGTTTTGACGGGAAACTGAAGGTCGGGTTTTCCATGCGCCGGTACCAGCAGTACGGCACACTCAAATCGCTGTATGAATGGTTCTACATTGTCGCCCATGGTGGGGAGACCCAGAAGTATGCGTATTCCCAGAAAAAATACAAATGATCAGCGGGCAGGCCGCACAATATGCGTGGAACGCATATGACCGGCGCAGGAAAAACGCCGGCCGGTACTTCATCGGATTTTGTGCGCGAACAGGTTGCTGCATTCGAAAACAATGCATTTGCCCGGCTGCTGGGACTGCACATCGTTGAGGCCCGTGACGGCTATGCACGCGTCGAAATGGATTGTGCCGGAAAACTCAACCCCCACGGTATCGCGCATGGCGGTGCCGTCTTTTCGCTTGCCGACCATGCATTTGGCATTGCTTCCAACTGTGGCAATAATCACTATACGGCGGTCTCGGTATCCATCCAGTATCTCCTGCCCGCAAAAGGCCGGCTCTCTGCGGTTGCGGAACGTATCGCGGTAAACGAAACCTGTGACACATTCCGTGTGATGGTATACGAGGGTGACCGCACGGTTGCGGTTTTTGACGGCGTTGCGTTCAGGCTCCCCTGAGTGCCGCGCCGGGATTTTTTTAGCGTACCGCCCCACACACCCTGCGACTTTATCACCCGGCAGTTTCTCATACTCACCCATGACTGTTGAGAAAACAGCAGTGACTGCAGTCGCCGGACTCATGGCGCTTGCAGCCCGCACCGCACCAAAAGCACATGGGGATGATGAGATACTCCTCTCCGTGCTCACGGACGCCCAGATCAAAAAACTTTCCCGCGCGATGTCTGACTATGGCACGAAAAACGGGCTGGGGTATTTCCTGCGCGATGCCAGGAATGTTGCTGCTTCTGACGCGTGTCTTGTTATAGGCGTCCGCGGGATTGCCACGGTCGGTCTCAACTGCGGGGCCTGCGGGTATGCAACCTGTGCCGCCGTTGTAAAAGCAGCAGAGAAAAAGAAATCCGCAACAACCGTGTATGCCGGCCCCAACTGTGCGGTACGGATGGCGGATCTCGGGATTGCCCTTGGGTCTGCGGTAAAAACTGCCCAGATCCATAACGTGGACAACCGGATCATGTACACGGCCGGATCGGTTGCGATGAACCTCGGGTTTCTTGGTAAAGACTGCACGGTCGCCTTTGCGATTCCGCTCTCGGCATCGGGGAAAAGCATTTTCTTCGATCGGAAAGCATAACCGGTGAAAGACAATGCCAGTCATGATGATACGCGGCGGCGATCTCGATCTCGTTGAATACGAGTTCAGGTCATTCCTTCCCGGAGAAATTACAAAGACGCTCGGTTTTGAGAAGAATACCTACCGGCTGCGCCCGAAAAAAGGTAAAGTCGTGGTAAAGGCACCGGCCCGGATCCACCTCTCCGTTCTTGACATGAACCGGTTTGCACCGGATCACGCGGGCGGCGGGGGGATCGGTTTTGCTATCCAGTGTTACTGTACCGCCGAAGTCGAGTGCACCCAGCAGGGACTCTTGATCGATTACAACCGGTCGGCCATTATCGAGAACTTTGTCGCCGTCTTTAACAAGGCGGTTGGGTATACCGGCGGCTTTAAGATAAAAGCGACCGACCACCAGCGCAAGCATGTTGGCCTCGGGTCGACAAGCACCGTGATGATCGCAGTCGCGACTGCCATGAACGAGGCAGTCGGCTCGCCGCTGACGAATGCAGAACTCCGCCGGCTCATCGGCCACAACTATGTCGAGGAGACTGCAGAAGGCACCATTGCGTTCGGCTTCGAGACCGGTGTCGGCCCCGCTGCAAGCACCCATGGAGGCATGGCAGTGATGGGAGATGAGCTCGTGCTCGTGTACCACCACCCGTTTGCGGAAGGAAAAAATGTCTTTATCGTTGTCCCGCCGACCGACATCTCTTCAGCCGGCACAAAAGAGTTTGATCTCCTGATGAACCGGGCAAGAACACTTGACTACCGGGACCGGGAACTCAAGGCGTACCTCTTCATGATGGATTTCATCCCGGCGCTCGAACGAGAGGATATAAAAAAGATCGGGGATGTCGTCTGGGAGATCGAGTTCCGGGGATCGAAACGAGCAGAGATCGAACACCACAGCTACCGGATCTACCAGTACATGAGCATGCTGCGCGAGGCCAGCCTTGAGTTTGTCGGTATGAGTTCTGTCGGGCCGTCGATTGCAATCGTGACCGAGAAGGACCGCAAAGCAATCCAGAAGATCCTCAAACCCATTGGCCTCGAGATCGCCATCGCGACAAAAGTGGATAATAAAGGTATGACGGTCACGTGCAGGAAATAATGGTCACTGCATTTGGAAAACTTTTTTTTTTAATAATTTTACTTTGTTTCACCGGTTTCTTGTCGCATCCGATGTGATCTTTGGCAGTTCTGAGAATGGTTGAAATTACTGGCTGCCCGGTTTATTCTTCTGCCGGTAAGCCTGGATGATCCCGACGATGATGAGGAGAATCGTTCCTGCAGTCACCGCGAGGACAAGGAAAAGAAGCACGCTCATATTCTGCTGGACAACCGGGAGCCTGCCAACATAATAACCGGCAAGCACAACGACAAGCGTCCATGAGACGGCCCCCAGCACATTGTAGAACAGGAACTTACGGTATTTCATCGTCCCGACGCCTGCAAGGAACGGTGCAAACGTACGGACAACGGGTACAAACCGGGCAACAAAGATCGTGGTGCCGCCGTACTTCTCGTAAAAGGAGTATGTCCGGTCGATGTACTCTTTTTTGATAAAGTTCGGGAACCGTTGCTGGAAAATATGCAGTCCGATGTAGCTGCCCAGCCAGTAATTGACCGTATCCCCCAGGACCGCCCCGAGGATATATGCTGCGATCAGGAAATCAATGTTCAGGATCCCGCTTGCGGCTGCCGCCCCGGATACAAACAACAGGGAATCCCCGGGCAGGAACGGTGTGATAACAAAACCCGTTTCAAAAAAAATGATGCAGAACAGGAAAAAATATGTCCAGATACCGTAGCTCTGGGTAACGGCCATCAGGTGATGATCAAGATGGAAGATGAGGCCGAAGATCGATTCTATCATGAATGATACAGATATTGGACGAGCAGTCTATATCAACGTCACCGCTGTTTTTGTTCCGGCATGATTTCCAGATACTTGTATGTCAACGTATATTGTTGAAAAAACCCAGATACTCAGACAATAGTACCTATATGCGATGTGATTACCATGAACGTCCACAATAAGACCCTGTACCCGCTCTTCCTGTGCGGCATTCTCTGTATCGCACTTCTCCTTGTCGCTCCGGTGCATGCATTCACGGCAGATTCACTCAGTATCACCGTTGCAAAAAACGGTGATGCTACTGCCGCGTTTACATACACCCTTGACGGGGTAATTGAAAATGCCATTCCTGAATCCATACTCCAGGAACAGCTGGTCAAAGGACTGGCAACAAGTTCGGATCCACCCCAGATACTCTCGTTTTCCAAGTCAGAAGCAGATCTCTACCTGAAAAATTTCGCCATGGTAACCGATGTACCGACAGGAACAGAGTACCAGACTGCGTCCATGGATTTCAAGAAAGCCCAGATTGCCCTCCAGAACTCTGCCGTAAGCACGGTTATATCCGCGGATTTTTCTCCGAAAGTTACAACGGTCACCTTCCCTGATGGGTATTCCCGCCAGCTGACCTCTTCATCGGTCCTGCCAAGCCTTGACCATACGGTTATCGATCCGGCAAAAGCAAATGCGGTACCGACAATAAATCCCTCGGCACTTGGGGCCCTTAATATAAGTTCATACCCGGAGAATGTGCGTGTGTATATCGATACGATCTATGTCGGGGACACTCCCGGAACATTTTCCCAGATCTCCCCGGGCCAGCATGAGATTATGCTGGAAGCAGACGGGTATGTCCCCCTTACAACAAATGTTACCGTAAACCCGGGAGAGACAACACCGCTTATTGAGGATCTGGACTTTGTCCCGACACCAACAACGAAAGCAAACGCACCTGGTTCCGGTGCAGTTATCGGGGTACTCGTTCTTGTGATGTGCGGCGTGGCGGTTCTGCACAGGAAATAAATCCTATTTTTATCCATCGTCAACTATATTCGCGGATCGGCCCGTCAACACATGATCGGGCTTTTTAGTAACCTTGTCCCTGGCTCTCTCATATGGCCTTCGCGGTATTTCAGAACCTCAATACCTATAAGAGATGGTGCGATAACGTGACCCGTCGCACGTTCCTTCAATGCGTTCTCTGACATATGTCGAGTACGAAAATAGATGCGACAAAATTATTTTTCTCGGGTGTAAAACACAGCATTCATATATTGTTCAACTATTATATCTCACGGTCAAAACCGGGGGAATTCTCCACGAGGCGTTCCTTGTGATCTCTGTGCTGTATGTTGACGATGAAGAGGTACTTCTCGAAATCGCGAAGATTTTCATAGAACGGAGCGGGGAAATTTCTGTCGATACTGCCACCTCTGCTCCGCTTGCCCTTCAGAAACTCAAGCAGGCTGATTTTGATGTAATCGTGTCAGATTACCAGATGCCGGAGATGGACGGCATCGAGTTTCTCAGGCATCTCCGCGCAGAAAAAAATTACACGCCGTTTATTATATTTACCGGCCGTGGTCGCGAGGAGATTGTCATCCAGGCCTTCAATGAAGGGGCCGATTTTTATATCCAGAAAGGCGGGGAGCCGAAGAGTCAGTTCGCCGAACTGACGCATAAGATCCAGATGGCGGTCCAACATCGAAGGGCCACTGAAAAAATACAAGTTCTCAACAGATTATATTCGGTACTTTCTGCAACCAACAAGGCGATCGTTCACCTCCGTACAAAGAGCGAATTTTTTTCCGAGATCTGCCGGATTCTCGTGGAAACCGGAGGATTCCGCATGGTATGGATCGGTCTTTCTGATCCGGAACACTTAACGATCCGGCCTGTTACCTCTGCCGGTTATATCGACGGTTATCTTGATACGATCAGTATCTCTACGGAAGATATCCCCCGGGGCCGCGGACCGACCGGCGCTGCATATAGAGAAGGGAAGTTTTATTACTCTAACGACGTTTCACGTGATCCAAACATGGAAGTGTGGCGGGAAAGCGCCCTGATACGTGGTTATCTTGCAAATGCTGCATTCCCATTTGCCCTTGGAACAAAAAACGCCGGTGTGATATCCCTTTACGCATCTGTTACCGGATTTTTTGATGCGCAAATTATCGATCTTCTGGAAGAACTGGCCATTGACATGTCCTTTGCCCTCAAGACTATAGATGAGGAGAATGACCGAAAGCGGGCAGAGATGGAGATTGCCCGCCGCAATGAGGAACTGCATGCTGCATACGAGCATCTGACAGTAACCGAAGAAGAACTCCGGCAAAATTACGATGAACTGGCAAAAAGCCAGAAACTACTTTCCGAGAGCGAGAAGCAGTACAGAAATGTAGTTGAGGACCAGACCGAATTTATCTCCCGGTTCCTGCCTGACGGTACGCACGTTTTTGTTAACGATGCCTACTGCCGGTATTTCGGCCTGAAACGTAACGAGATCGTCGGGAGCCGGTTCCGGCCAAAGATCCCTAGTGAGGATCAGGATCGCGTAAAACGTTTTTTTGCCTCCTTAACCCCGGATCACCCGGTTGCCAGTATCGAACATCGCAGTATTATGCCGGACGGCTCGATGTGGTGGCAGTGGTGGAGCGACCGTGCAATCTTCGATTCTTCCGGAACGATTGTCGAATATCAGTCGGTAGGCATGGATATAACGGAAAAAAAGGCAACTGAAGCAGTGCTGCTCGAAAGTGAACAGCGTATGAATTCTATTTATAATACTGTCGGAGACGTCATATTTCAACTGGCGGTCGAAGATGGTGAACATTACCGCTTCACCTCAGTTAACTCTGCCTTTAGCAGAACCACCGGATTAGCCGCTGATCAGGTTATCGGCAGGAATGTGAATGATATCATCCCCGAGCCATCTCTCTCCATGGTTCTGGAAAAATACCGCAACGCCATCGAAGAAAAGGTCATCGTTCATTGGGAGGAAACCTCCAATTATCCATCCGGACAGGTAACCGGAGACGTCAGTATCGCACCCATCTTTGACGAGGTGGGTACCTGCACGCACCTGATCGGATCAGTGCATGATATCACTGAACGCAAGCGGATGGAAGAAGCCCTCCATCAGGCAAACCGAAAACTCAACCTGCTCTCCAGTATCACCCGGCACGACATCAACAACCAGCTGACGATGCTGCTGGGATATCTCGCAATGCTGGAAAAAAAGCGAGCTGATCCCGCATTCAATGAGTATTTCCAGAAAGCCAAAACTACCGTTGAACGCATCTCTGCAAATATCGGGTTTACCAGGGAATATCAATCGATCGGTATAACGGCCCCGGTCTGGCAGGATTGTCGCACACTCATTGACACTGCGGCAAAGAAAGTCTCCCCCGGGAAGATCAATGTGATAAACGATCTTCCTGCCGGAACCGAAATATTTTCAGACCCTCTCATTGAGAAGGTCTTCTATAACCTCATCGACAATGCTCTTCACTATGGTGGCGAAAAAATGACAAAAATCCGGTTCTTCTCTTATGAAACTGATACCGGGCTTAACCTTGTCTGTGAGGATGATGGAAGTGGGATCGACAAAGAGGATAAAAAGCATCTTTTCGAGCGGGGAGCCGGGAAAAATACCGGGCTTGGCCTTTTCCTTTCCCACGAAATCCTCTCAATCACTGGAATCACTATTTGGGAGATGGGAGTGCCTGGAGAGGGAGCCCGGTTTGAGATTATTGTGCCAAAAGGGGTGTACCGGGTCACCAATGCACAGTAAAACTTTTCACTGCACGGGAGATCTGACAGTCTAAAGTTTTGATACGATTATGATTAGGACCGGGATACTGGGAAAGACTTGCCGTAGCAATGCAACAGAACCCGTAGTTATGATTTTTTCTGATCCTGGTGCCCGGTACCATCAACGCATTACAGGACATGTATAACCCCGTCTATTTTAAACCGACAAGACCGTAGGTACGAAAAAAAGAGAAATTGTGTTTTTAGCGCCGTGACCGGATCGAAAGGATACCGATGACACCAAATGCTGCAAAGACCGCAAACGGCAGGCTGCCGGATTTTGTCGGCTGCGGTGAGGTCTGGGCTGAGGTCGTCATTTCAGCGGTAACATTGGCCTGGGTTCCTGCTGGTGCCGGAGCGGTCACATTTGCCTGCCCTGCAGTCGTGTTTGCTGCTGCGAGTGGGGCGAGAGTTACATCGATCTCAACAGTCTCATTTTTCCCCGGGACTGAAGTGATGTTTGCTGAGTAGAGTTCGTATCCGGCCTTCTCAACAGTAATGACGCGGTAGGGGGTTCCAGTCGTGTAGACCGGTACTGCCAGCTGACTGTTATTCGTGACACCCTTGAAATCAGAATCAAAGGTAACATTTGCTCCGTCAACGTTTGCCTTGACAAGGTAGGTGCCCATGTCCCCGCCGATAAGCTGCGGGGCGGCAGTCGCAGTTACTGCCGTCGTCTGGTTATCTGCGGGAGCCACTGCTGATACGCATCCGACAATTGCCATGCACACAATAAGAGTTAAAAAGAATACTCTCTTCACACAATCACATCCAAGTACGGAATAAAAGAACGTTTCACGCCCATTTAAAAATTCCTTCTTGATCCAGAGGACAATGGTGAAATTAACCCTTTTTTTGGGAAATTTTTTTAAACGTGGCGGCGATCTCAGCGCGGGGGAGCGGCTGTCCGCGCACTGTCATCGTCCAGCGTCGGGTGTTACACCCGCAGAGCTGTAGTGTGCAGAAAAGTTCACAAACCTCATGTTCGGTGAAATAATGAGTGGCGATCCCGTTTTTCCGCAGAAATGTACCCGGTTCGGTTTCGCTCCCGGTACCGGCCCGTAAATCCCCGATGGAAAAACCGGAAAAATACAGTGTGCCCCCCACCTTGAGCACCCGTGCCGATTCCAGAGCGCACCGGATACGCCCGGCTGCCGGCAGGTGCCCGATCACGTGGAACGCGATCACACTGTCAAACGAGGCCTCGCGAAACGGCAGGGAGCCGACATCGGCAAGGGCGATTTCCGCGCAGGCATTTTTCGGGGAAAGGGACCTGCACAGGATCACAGCAGAAGATGAAAAGTCGATGCCGACAACTTCGCACTTTTTTTCTGTGAGCGCGGAGAATGTCTTCCCGCTCCCGCACCCGAGTTCGAGCACGCGCTCCCCGTCACAGAGCGGGGGGAGATGATGGACTGCCCCGCCCCAGATCCGCCCCCTCCGGGAATAATCGTTGTCCCAGTGGTCTGCATCGCCATCCCTGTTCATGTGAGTATGTCTCTTTTAATCACGCTACCTAGATACGTATCCCGCGTGGCAGAACCGCCATGCAAAGATCCCTTTCGTCCAGACCCTTACTCTTATTCAAGGAAGTGGTGGGTCAGGTTCATGACATCCCGGTACTTGATGACCCCGACAAGGTGCTTGTCGTCATCGGTGACCGGCAGGGCCCGGAAACTATACCGCTCAAATTCCTGCGATGCCTCCTTAAGAGTACTTCCTGCCTCCAGGCCGATCACATTCTCTGTCATGATCGCAGAGAGAGGCGCCTTGTCATCCGCGCTCAACAGTTCCTTTAAATCGATTACGCCCAGCAACCGGTTCTCGCCATCCACGACATAGATGTACATAACGACATCTTTTCCCCGTGCATGCCGGGGATAATCGTTCTGCACATACTCGACAAGGGTATCCGGGGAGAACGTGAGAATCTTCTGGGTTGTGTAGTGGATCACCTTCTCCTCCTGCTTTTCCATGATCGCCCTCAGGTTTTTCGCATTATCTGGATTGAGAGCCGCAAGGATATCTTCAGCATCCGCATGAGGGATGACCGAAAGGACGTCGGCCGCCTGTCCCGGTGTCATATCGTTGATGAGCTGGACAACCTTGTCTGTAGAGAGTGATGAAATGATATCGCGCTGCACCTGTGGTTCGATCTCTTCAAGTGTATCACTTGCATGCTCGTGATCGAGTGTGGAGAAGAGCATGACCCGCTGATCGTGATCCATCTCTTCGAGGATATCTGCAAGATCGACAGGATGGATCTCCGAAAGTTTGTCCTTTAAGACATTCAGTTTAATATTTCCCTTGAATCTCCCGATGTTCGTCGGGAGGGGCTGAATGTATTTCCATGATATCATCTGCTCTGCTTCGGTATCGGCAGATGTGTAGAGGATCTTCGCAAGTATACCGAGGCCCAGCCTCCGGAGACGGGCCGCTTTCCCGGTATCCACATCGGTGACATACAGTTTCTTGTTCCGCAGGACAAGCCGGATATCGTAGACTATTTCGACCTCATTCTCTTCAAGGTCGATCACTTTCTTGTCGAGAACATAATCCCGGAGGAGAATGACATCATCTCCCGGTTCGATCTCATAGGGTGTGAGATCCCCGATAGTGACCTCGATTCCCCGGCCGGTGAGGGTGTGGACATTCTCCCATGGGATGAGGAGACTGGGATTGCCAAAAGACCGGGAGACGTACAGTGACCGAACCTCGGGGATCTTTGCGGTCTCTGCAATCACGAGATCAACAAGCGATCCTATTTTTTTTCCTGAACGAAGGACGGGGACATTCAGGATATCGGAAAGAAGGATCTCGAGGTCCCCGGCCATCGCAGAGGTAGGTACAGTATCCTGCTGCGTCATCATGCACCCCCGTGGACGATCGTCCAGAATTTGTACCCGAGCAGAACCACAAGAAAGATGAGATACAACCTGAGGAAGAGGAGGGCAAATTTCGCGCCTTTCGATAGTTTGATCTTGGGTGTTGCATATCTCCTGTTGATCCTGGTGATAATCTCGGTCGATTCATGGATGGCACTTCCGATCCGTTCCCCGAAGATACTTTCAATTGCTACCATATCTCTCCCTCCCTTACCCGAACAGGTTCGGGAATAGTGTGCTGATACCGTAGAGTGTTGACACAAAGATAATGCACACGACTATCGTTATGTTCGCGATATTGTCAAACAAGGTATTTTTATATTTCCCCATTATTTCCTCGCTGTTCAGAAGGATAATCAAAAATACCAGCGCTGCCGGCAAAAGGGTCACAGCAACGACCTGCACAAAGAGGGTGATCAACACCAGCGGAGCACCTGGTATAAGCACAACCGCACCAGCGGTGATCAGTCCTATGAAGTAATATACGTAGAACCAGAACGCCTCTTTTACCTTATAGTTCAGTGAGTGCGCCCAGCCGAAGACCTCCCCGAATGCCCAGGAGTTTGTGAGTGCTATGCAGATCGCACCGAGGAAACCTGCATCGAAAAGGCCGATGGCAACAAGCGTCCCTACCCACGGGTGCGTTCCCATAATTACCTGTGCAGCCTGCGCGGCACTCTCGATATTCATCCCGTAGAGGAGCGTCCCGGTCACGACAATCACAAAGATCGCGACGATTACCGTGAAGATTGCGCCGACAATGGTGTCGAATTTTCCCCACGGGATATCCTTCTCCTTCATCTGTTTGTCGACAACAGCACTCTGCTGGAAGAAGATCATCCATGGCGCGATCGTCGTGCCGATATTTGCCATCAGAAAGAAGAACAGTTCCCCGTTAAAGCCTCCCGGGAAATTGGGGATGATACCCGCCCTGAGGATATCGGGGACAGAGGGGTGGATAATAATTGCTGCCGGGATATAGATCAGGTTGACGAGACAGAATGCCATGGTGATCTTCTCCCACGTCCAGTACCGGCCCGACATGACGATCCCGAGCATGACGAATATGACAATGATGACGGTGAGTATGGGTGGTACACTGAAGATGCTGAGCGCTGCGGTCATACCGATAAACTCAGTGACCATGGTCAGCCAGTTGACGATACTGAGATCCAAAAGGGAGAACCAGCCCCAGAACGAGCCAAATGCACTGAAGATCGCCTCCGCATGCCCATGCTTGGTGACGGCGCCCAGCCGTACTGTCATTTCCTGCACGAAATACGCGACAGGCCCGAGCAGGATGAGGAACCAGATAAGGTTGTACCCGAATTTAGCACCGGTTGCTGCATAGGTTGTGATCCCACCTGCGTCGTTGTCCGCGATCATCACAATCAGGCCTGGACCGGCAAGCAGCAGGTAGATCTTGATGGTCTTAATAATCCGGCTGTAATTAAAATAGAATTTTGATAAAAAATCCATGGTACCCTTCCTTTCCTTATTTTTAGTGCATTGTCTCTGTCATCCCCCCATTCGATCTGAATGGCAGTTGAAGAAAATCTTCCCGAAAACCGGGGACGTTTCCTACCACCAGACAGGTGGATACCGGAGTCATATATAATTATCCCGTTCGACGGAATTTTTTCGGTAGTAAAACGCCATTTTTGAGCAGGCCTTATCACACCTTAACAGCACAAGCAAAAATCTACGATTTTTAATCGAATAAAACACGAATTTGCGGATTCCGAATATTTTTATGAGGATACAGGCTGTTTTTTTTGGAAACCGGAAACTGCGCTATGCCGGCAGGTACCTTTCGCTGGTGTATTGAAACATAATAAGATACAACAAGATACACCAATAAAGGAATATAACATCTGAACCAGTCCCTTGTAACAGATGGGGATTATCATTTGAGGTGCGCGAAATGTTGGACATCAGGTTTGTACGGGCGAGCCCGGAGATCGTAAAAGCCGATCTGGTGAAACGAAACTCTCCGGAAAAAATTGCATGGGTGGACGAGATTCTTGCAAAAGATGCGAGGTCCCGCGACCTCAAGGTACAGACCGATGAACTCCGGCGCCGGAGAAATACAATTGCACGGGAGATAAACGAGGCGAGAAAAGCGGGAAACGATCCGGCGTCCCTGATGGCAGAAGCAGCCGGGCTCCCGGCAAAGATCAAGAATAACGATACAGAGCAGGAAGAGATCCAGAAGATCATCCGCACCCGGCTCATGCGCCTCCCCAACATCCTGCATGAGACTGTACCTCAGGGAAAAGACGATACCGAAAACCTCGAGATCCGGCGTGTCGGCACCCCGCGCACGGTTGACTTCGAGATCCGGAACCACGGGCAGCTGGCCGCTGACCGGGGCTGGGCGGACTTCGAGCGGGCGGCAAAGATCTCCGGCGCAGGCTTCTATTTCCTTAAAGGCAGCCTCGTTATGCTGGACCTTGCGCTCCAGCGCTTTGCCCTCGACCTGCTCGAAAAGAAAGGATTTACCCCGGTTGTCCCGCCGTTCATGATCAACCGGGGCTCGTATGAAGGGGTCACCGATCTCGATGATTTCGAGAAGGTGATGTACAAGATCGATGGCGACGAGACATACCTGATTGCGACAAGCGAACATCCGATCGCTGCGATGTACCAGGACGAAATCTTTGAGGAAAAAGACCTGCCGTTGCGCCTCGCCGGACTATCCACCTGCTTCCGGCGGGAAATCGGCGCTCATGGTCTTGACACAAAAGGGCTCTTCCGGGTCCACCAGTTCACAAAAATAGAGCAGTTTGTTTTCTGCAGGCCGGAAGATTCCTGGCAGATCCACGAAGAACTGCTGGCTAATGCCGAAGAGGTTTTCCGGAAACTGGATCTCCCCTACCATGTTGTCAATATCTGTACCGGGGATATCGGTACGGTTGCAGCAAAGAAATACGATATCGAGGCATGGATGCCCCGGGAGAACGCCTACAAAGAGGTTGTTTCCTGCTCCAACTGTACCGCGTACCAGGCAGCTAGTCTCAATATACGGGTACGGGACAAGGAAAATTTCGAATCAAAACGGTATATCCATACCCTTAACTCGACCGCGATTGCCACATCACGGGCCCTGCGGTGCATCCTGGAGAATTATCAGAACCAGGATGGATCGGTTACGATCCCGACCGTGCTGCGGCCCTACATGAACGACCGCGAATTCCTGTAATATCTGCGGGTTTTACCTCTCATTTTTTATCATCAAACGCAGTACATCTGATAAATACTTATTTGCCAAAGATAGTGCAAGAGTATAAGTGAGAATGTGGTACTATGGGCTATCCCGATTTGAAAAGTGATGAAACCATTATTCTGACCGCACAGCAGGTAAAAGTAAAATCTGTGCCGTTCGAACTGGTGCTCACCAACCGGCGTCTTATTATCATCGACAGCGAGAAGAACGTTGTCCCTACACAGCAGATTCCGCTGATCACCATCAGAAACGTAACCTCCGGGGAGAATGCAATCCGCGACCCGGTCATCACCCTTACAATCCTGACAGATACGGCGGATACCCGGGAGATGGCGCTTACTTTTGCCATGCAGACTGCCGGTGAGCGCAAGCGCGAGGCCGGGGAGTGGGTCAAAGCCCTCAAGAAATATATCACTGAGGCAGTATCGTATCCGGTGGAGATGGCCCCGGATACACAGGCTCCCGTGGAAACCCGTCTGGACCATGCCGGAACTCCCGGTATAAAAAAGAAGATCGAGATTGCCCGCCCGATAAAAAAGATCATGGTGGATACGAGCCACATGCCGCCAAAACCGGTCGAGACCTCGACACTGCCCGAGGGTTCGTTCTGTGGCCGGTGCGGGAACCGCATGCCCCCGGGATCAACATTCTGTAACCGGTGCGGAACCAAAGTTGCAGCCCTGGTCGGACAGGAAACTGTTTCTGCCACACCGGAACAGATTACGACAGCCCCGGCAACCGCTGCTGCATGGCCCGGCGACCACAGGGGCCGGCCCATTGAGCAGATCATTCACTCAATCGAGCCCCTGATTGAAGATTCGGTGCCCCGCACGGAAACCACACCCGCAATCCCGGAACCGGAGCAGGCACTCTACGTTCCCCCGGAAGTGCCCGAAGCCCCTGCAGCTGAGACGACGCCGGCCGCTGAAGGAACACCGGGAACAGAACCGGCACCCGCCGCTGCCCCGGCAGTCCCGCCCGTTTCACCGTTCCCTCCGCTGCCACCGGTACCTGCAGCCCCCCGGAAAAAACGTTCAAAGATCTTTGCGGCGGCCATTATCCTCATCGTAATTATTGCGGTAGCAGCCGGGGGATTTATGGTCATGAAAAACCTGCAGAAGAGTGCCGTGGTCACTCCGGTGACAACGACAATTCCCACCCCGACCGCCACCATTCCGACCGCAAAGCCAACAGCTGTCGTAACAACCGTTGTCACTACCGCTGTGCCGACAACACCACAGGTGCTGATCCCGCAAACGGGTGTCTGGGTTGAGGTCACATACGACAAAACCTACACCGGACAGGTAGGAACCCCGGGTTCACAGGTCGCAGTCACTGATACCGGTGATCATTTCTATATTGTTCCGACCAGTACCGGAACCGTTGCCGTGTCCCTCCAGAAAACTGATGGTTCCGGTGACGAACTTAAAGTGACCGTCTACGATGCTGGTACGGCAGTAAAATCTGTGTCAACGACCACGCCCATGGGGCGGATTGACCTGCAGTTTGCCCTCACGGCTCCGACAATCCCCCCGACTCCCGTTATAGCAACACTCCCCACGACATCCCTTTCATCGACTGCATCAGCAACGGCAAATGCAACCAATAGCACGGTGTAACCGCAGAGAAATACCATCAACCATCACCGGTTTTTTTGTCCGGGCGTTGGACAGCCAAAAAAGATGTGAACGGATGAATCCTTATGATATACCGTAACCTGTTTGCAGGAATTTTCCTGCTCTTCGTGCTCGCGGGTGCGGCAGCTGCATCCGGCTCGATACAGACTTACCTGGGCGACACCGTCAAGCTTTCCGGGTATTCTTCTGACAGTCAGACTGTCTACCTCTTCCTGACCGGACCGAACCTCCCGGTAAACGGGGTGGCCCTGGATAACATCAACAACCGGGCTGACCAGGGTGGGTTTACTGAAGTCAGCGTTGACAGTAACAATCACTGGGAATACGATTGGGGCACAAATTCACTGGGTGGGAGACTCGATTCCGGCACGTATACTGTCTGGGTGGTTGACAGCCCCAGTGATCTTTCTCATCTTGATAACGCAGAATACAGCACGATCTCTGTTTCACTGGGGAATCCCAGTATCAGCATTGTCACTCCGGTTATCCCGGGGAGTTTCGATCTCCGTTCGATCCCGGACAATGCATCAGTCGTAATAAACGGGGACTATAAAGGGAGCACTCCCCTAACTCTCTCCGGTCTCGATCCCGGCACCTACAATATCACGTTCTCCCGGTTCAATTATGAAAAGTTCTCCACACGTGCAGCGATCGAACCCGGTTCGATTACCGAAGTAACTGCAACGCTCCAGCCAAAGACCGGAACCCTTGTAATTAACACCACACCTGTAGGTGCGCAGATAGTCCTTGACGGAATAAGTGTAGGCACCGCACCGGTCACCAGTACGAACCTAGCCGCCGGTAACCACACGATCAATGCAACGCTTGAAGGGTACATCCCTGTCGAAGAACAGGTTCATGTGATTGCTGACCAGTCGGTTACAAGCACAATTGAACTCAAAAAACCTTCCACAGTCATCCCGGGAATTTCCGTACCTGTACCGATCCCGGTGACTATCGGCGCCTGCACCTGTGCGATCCTGATTTTTGCGTTCTGCCGCCCGCGTGCGGGCCGGTAAAAATTGCTGAAGTGGCGAGTCCCGGAAAATACCGATACATTTCCTGTTTTGTCGGATATGTGGCGTATCACGTTCCCGGATACTGATCGATAAAAATACCGGGGCAAGACCGCTCCATTACTTTATTTTTATTATACGGACGGTGAGGAAGGCCCTGTCAGAGAAGTACCTGACCAAAGGGCTATATACCACGTCGGGCGATTATCCACTAACCAATGTCGATGGAGTGAGTAATCTATGTCAGAAGAAGAACCAAAACCCGTTCTGGTCCGGGAACGGCTCGATGTCTGCGAGCTGGACCGGGCCCGGATGTCCCTCTTAAACCCTGCGCTGATCGCGCAGAAGATGGCTGAGCGGACAATCGATGAGAATGCAAAGCCCCTCATAGAGATGGCGATGAAGGAGGGCATTGAGACAGTCTGGGACCGTTTTGAGATGCAGCAGCCCCCGTGCAAGTACTGCGAAGCGGGGATCTCCTGCTCGCGGTGCACCATGGGACCGTGCCGGATCATACCGCCCCACCGGATCCGGGGCGTCTGTGGAGCCGATGCAGACCTGATCGTATCGCGCAACCTGCTTGACACTATCGCGACCGGCTCGGCCGCCCATTCCGATCACGGCCGCGACATTGTCGAGACGCTGTACCTTGTCGGGACAGGAAAGACCAAAGACTATGGCATCGCCGATCCGGATAAACTGCGCCTGATTGCAAAAGAGTACGGCATTGAGACCTCAGGAAAGAGCGCACATGAACTCGCCGCTGCGGTCGGGAGCGCCATGCTCGAAGAGTATGGGATGGTAAAAAACACCCTCCAGTTCCTCAACAGGGCGCCAAAAGGCACCCGGGAGACGTGGAACAATCTCGGTATCTCCCCGAGGGGGATCGACCGCGAAGTGGTGGACTGCATGCACCGGATCCAGATGGGGGTCGGAGCGGATTATGTAAATATCCTGTTACAGGGCCTCCGGTGCAGCCTCTCTGACGGGTGGGGCGGGTCGATGATGGGAACCGATGTTTCCGATATCCTCTTTGGTACGCCGACCATTAAATCGTCACGGATTAATCTCGGGGTGCTCAAGGAGGACTATGTCAATATCGCAGTCCACGGCCACAACCCGGTTCTCTCCGAGATGATCGTAAAGGCAGTTGCGGACCCCGAACTCGTGGCCCTTGCCCGGAAAAACGGCGCAAAGGGGATCAATCTTGTCGGGCTCTGCTGCACGGGAAGCGAGCTTTTGATGCGCAAGGGCGTCCCAATGACCGGCAACCACTTAAACCAGGAACTGGTTATCACGACCGGTGCTCTCGAAGCGATGATCGTTGATTACCAGTGCATCTTCCCCTCGCTCCCAAGAACCGCAAGCTGCTTTCACACCCTGATCATCTCGACCAGTGCAAAGGCGACCATCCCGGGATCGTATTTCTTTGACTTTACCCCGGACGAAGGATTCTTGACCGCCAAAGCGATCGTAAGGATGGCTGTCGAGAATTTCAAAAACCGGAACCCGAAAAGGGTCCTGATCCCCGGCGCACCGGTCCCGCTGATGACTGGCTTCTCAAACGAAGCGATCAAGAATGCACTCGGCGGATCATTCAAGCCCCTCATCGATCTCATCGCCGCCGGTAAGATCCGTGGCGCAGTCGGGATTGTTGGCTGTAACAACCCGCACGTGAAGCATGACTACGGCCACGTGACGCTCTCAAAGGCCCTTATTAAGAAAAATATCCTCTGTGTCGAGACCGGCTGTGCGGCGATCGCCTCGGCAAAAGCCGGGCTTCTCATGCCGGAAGCTGCAGCTCTCGCAGGTGACGACCTGCGGGCTGTCTGCGAGTCACTCAAAATCCCGCCCGTGCTCCACATGGGTTCCTGCGTGGACAACTCCCGTATCCTTGTACTTGCGGCGGAACTCGGGAACGCGCTCAATGTCCCGATCCACAAACTGCCCATTGCCGGAGCGGCGCCGGAATGGTACTCGCAGAAGGCAGTCTCGATCGGTGCGTACTTCGTTGCTTCTGGAGTCTACACTGTGCTTGGCGTGATGCCGCATATATCCGGCAGCCCGGCCGTGGTTTCGCTCCTGACCGATGGCCTTAAAGGGGCGGTGAACGCGAACTTCGCGGTGGAACCTGATCCGGTCAAGGCGGTGGATCTTATCGCAAACCACATCGAACAGAAACGGACGGGACTTGGCATATGAGCGTTCCTGCCGGAACACGGGTTGTGTCTGTGCCCTTTCCGGGAAACTCCAGTACTCCCGAGGCAGGGGAATGCGGGATCCGTGTCGTCATTACCGGTAAAGGCGGTGTCGGGAAGACGACGCTTGCCGCACTTCTTGCCCACATGTTTGCCCGGGAGGGAAAAAGGGTCCTTGCGATCGATGGCGATCCCCAGCAGAACCTTGCGGCGACCCTGGGTGTCCCACCGGATACTGCGGAACAGATCGTGCCGGTTTCTGAAAGTGTGGACTATCTCCGCGAGAAGACCGGCGCCGGTCCGGATATATCCCCGGGCGGGCTTCTCACCCTCAATCCCGATGTAAGCGATGTCATCGACCGTTTTTCGATAACGGTTGATAAGAATCTCCGGCTTCTTGTCATGGGGAGCGTGAAGAAGGCGGGATCCGGGTGTCTCTGTCCCGAGTACACCCTGCTTGCGGCAATTCTCCGGCACATGCGGCTCCTTTCGGATGAGGTCGTCATACTTGATACCCCGGCAGGACTCGAACATTTTGGGAGAGCAGTTGCCGAAGGGTTCACCTGTGCGGTGGTGGTGGCGGACCCTTCGTACAACGCAGTCTCTGTTGCCCGGGAGTCGGCCCGGCTTGCAGGACAACTCGGCATAGGCGAAGTAATGTTTGTCCTCAACCGCGTGCAGGGAGATACGGATGTACAAAAAGTCTGCGGGGAAACCGTGTGCATGCCGGCATTTCCGCAGACTGTCCTCCTGCCCTTTGATCCACAAGTCAGCCGCACCGAACCGGCAGTCACTCCGCTCATAACCGGTGATTCGGCCTTCATTGAAAACGTCAGGGCACTTGCAGCGACAATTTCCGGGGTGTGCGAAGGCCGGAACCCCCGGGTCATTTAAACAAGAGATTTTGGTCCTTGTTCCTGCTGAAAGATTTAAGGGATCCCGTGGCCTGATGCTACTGGTGAGGCACAAGGCAGGGAGAAAACCATTTATTTATTGCAGGCCGGTGCATACGATTCTCCGGCAAACTTGAGTATTTCCATGACTCCCGGTACCTCCCTTGTTGTTCCCCGACCCCATTGTGCAGTATTTTCGGTTACCGCGCTCACCCAGCAGTTCCCGGAACCTGCAGACATCCCGGCAACGGGAGTACTCTTTGTGCTTGTATCCGGCCCAGGAGTAGCAATCCGGGAAGGTGATACCCCGCAGATCTATGTGCAGGCAGGGCTGACACCGGCCATCCGTGCCGCAGGCACCATAGAATACCTCGGGCACAGGGGATCAGTACCCTTCTACGCGGCAGAACTGTCCGAGGATTTTTTACTCCCTCGTGGCATGGTCGTATCCGGTGTACGAGATCTCCATGGCAGGATACCTGATGAGGATCTTGCAATTGCAGCGTATGCAGTACGGCTGATCGCATCTGCAACAGCGAACAGGATTTGCGGCCGGTGCGGGACAAAGACGGTACCCATGCTTACCGAGCGGGCAAAAAAATGCCCGTCCTGCGGTCTTGTAATCTATCCCCGCATCTCACCGGCGATCATCGTGCTTATAATCTGGGGTGATGAGATCCTTCTTGCCCGCTCCCCCCGGTTCCCCGCCGGTATGCACAGCATTATCGCAGGTTTTGTAGAGCCGGGCGAGACGCTCGAGCAAGCTGCCCACCGGGAGATTAAGGAAGAGGTGGGGATTACGGTAAAAAATCTGCGGTACTTTGCGAGCGAGCCCTGGCCGTTTCCGGATTCCCTCATGATTGCGTTTGAAGCCGAGTATGCCGCTGGTGAGATCACCATCGACAACAACGAAATTGTTTCAGCGGGCTGGTTTGGCCGGGATAACCTCCCTCCGTTGCCCTCCCCCATGAGCATCTCGCGAGCACTCATTGACCTGTGGGCGGGACGCAGGGGGCCGCGTACTTAAAACGTGGAATAATCTTTTCTTCTCGGGTAAAACCCGAGGATTTCTGCGCAATGTCGGCACATGCAAAAAACAATGGGTGTACCCGCAGGCGATATAAACATACATATAATATAAAGCCTTTTAATTCTGTAAGAGAGCATTAGAGATGAATTCTGAACCATCAGGTACAGATGAAGACATCCATGGCGGGGAAAACGCCATCGATATTTTCATTCTCTGTAAAGATGCCCGGGATTCCCAGCAGCTCATCGGGCAGCTGACCCCCCCGGGTTACCGGGTCACCCTTTTCTTGGAAAGCACGGACCTGGTTGAAAGCCTCCGTGCAGGAAAACCAAATCTCCTCATCTGCGACACCACCGGCCCGGAACAGGACGGCTACGAGGTCTGCCGTGAGATAAAAAAAGATGACGATCTCTGGAGGATCCCGGTGCTCCTTATCACCGGTGTTGCAAGCCTCGGGGACCTCTTAATTGTCCTTGACAGCAACGCGGACAACTTTATCGCGCGCCCGTACGATCCCCAGTACCTTCTCTCGCTTGTCGATATGATGCTTAACTCCGCGGTCGAAAAGCCGGATCCGGAGAAAATCAGGACCCAGTTCAAGATCCAGCACGAAGACCGGGAGTATGTCATTACGGCGGACCGCAGGAAACTCCTTGAATTCCTGCTATCCTCGTTCGAGATCGCGGTAAGCAGGGCAGCAGACCTGGGACAGATCCAAAGTACGCTCGACGGCCTGAAATCCACCCTTGAACGACGGGTCGCGGAGCGCACAAGCGAGCTCAGCACAGAAACAGCACGACTCCAGATGATCTCAAACGGGCAGGTCCGGGATCTGGAGAATGCCAGAAAAGCCCTTGCAGGGCTGAAAACCGAAGCTGAATCCCTTAAATCCCGGATTGAAGAGCGCGAGAAAGTTATTGCCGGAAAAACGGAGGATCTGGCCCGGCTTACGCAGGAACTGGAATCTACCCGTGCCCGTCTTGCAGAATCTGACGATATGGTCCGAACGCTTGGGACCGAGAAGACTGAACTTGAATTGGCCCTCCGCGGTGATGCCGAGACCTTAAACCGGGACCTTGAACAGGCCCGGTCTGACCTGTCAGCCGCAAAAAAAGAGCTTGCAGAGGTTTCAGGTTTCCGGGCGGAGCTCGAGGCGCAGCTTGCTAGGCTTAAAGAGCAATACGAGGAATCTGAAAAGGCCCTGAGTTCCCGTTCTATCGAGTTCGAGCAGATAAAAAGCGCTCTTATAAGCGAGAAAAACCGGGCAGATGCCGCCGAGCAGGAAGTAAAATCCATTATGCAGGAGAAAGCCCGGTCAGAGCAGGATCTTCGGCAGATGGTAGAGGATATCACCGGGAAAGCAAAGCAGTTGTCGCAGGACAGCATGCGCTTCGCGGATGAACTGACTGCTGAAAAAGAGCAGCGGGCAAAAGTAGAGCAGCAGTACAGCGAACTCGCGCAGGAGACGGCAAAAAAAGAGGCCGCATTTGTCGCTGAAAAAGGAACCTTCATGGAGCACCACGACGCACTCCAGCAGAAATATGACGTGCTCACGGAATCAGTTGGTGCCGAGCGTCAGAAGAGTGCGACACTCGAAGCCAACCTTGCCCATATAACAGCGGCACATGAACAGACCGCTACCGAAATGCAGGCATTACAGGAGCGGTTGGATGCAGCAGCTGCGTCCCTTGAATCAGAAAAACGCATGCGGGCCGGTGTGGAAACAAAAATACAGGAAATTACCGATGCAAAGGATCAGGAAATGCAGGTGCTCAACGCTAATATGGGAGCACTCCGGCAGGACCTGGAAGCGGCAAGGGCGAGCCTCATACATGCAGAGCAGGAGCGGGACGCCTCACGCGACGCGCACAAGAGCATAAGCGACGAACTTGCCGCCGCTGAATTTGCAAAGATCCAGTCTGAAAAACTGGCCCGTTCGGCTGCGACCGAGATGGAGCAGGCCCATGAGGAACTTGAGTCTGAGCGGCGCATGCGCCATGCAGCCGAAGAGAAACTTTCTGAGATAACGCAGGTTAAGGAACATATCGAGCAGAACCTGAGTGCGTCTGCCGGGCAGGCCGCGGCACACGAGCAGGAAATGCTCGCAAAAATCCAGGATCTTTCTGCCAGTCTTGCCTCAGAGAACGAAGCGCGTCGCGCAGCAGAAGAAAACCTTGCGCAGGTCTCCCGTGAGAAGGAGCAGGCTGAACAGAACCTGCACGCCGTAGCCAGTGCAAAGGCTTCGGAGGATGCCCGGCGCGAAGATACGGTGAAAAAACTCAGTGACGATCTCAGGGCCGCACTCGACCGGCAGCGGTCGCTTGAGGAAGAACTCCACAAAGCCGGACAGGAACAGAACGAAAAAGTGGCAACTCTCCGGTCCCTTGCTCTTGAGATAGATCAGGCCGGCGCCGAGATTGAGGCGGAAAAAGAGAAGCGTCATGCAGCAGAAGAGGAGTGTGCGGAGGCAAAAGATGCCCTGGCAGCGCTCAGGAAAAAAACCCAGATCCCCTCTGCACTGATCGAGGAAGTACCGATACAAAACCATATGATAGTGACAAAAAGGCCTGACTTTCCCACAGTGATCATGCACGGGCCGCAGGCTCTTGCCCGTAAAGAGGTTGATCACCTCGTGCCAGTCCAGCGACCGGCTGATCCTGTGAGAACCGATGTGATACCTGAAACGGATGCGCCGCAGGTCAGGATCCGGACCGTGGAAGACCTCTTTGAAGAGCCAGGAGAACTCGATATCGACGACCTGTCGGATGCGGTTACGGCCCCCGGTCTTGCAGGTAACGTGCCCGGGCATCGTGCCCCGGAAACAACCGGGGACGACACGATTGATACCGGGGCAGAAGATGATGAAGATGAGTCTGGCGAGTGCGAGCCGGATGAGGCTGACGACACCACAGACGAAGACGAGACCGGTGATGATGGGGCTGGTGAAGGCGACGAGGAAAGCGAATCCGGGAAAGAACCGTTACCTGAGGATGCGACCCCCACATTCAGCCGCCAGCAGTGGTTTGATCTCATGAAATGGGCGCACACCGCCAATGGCCTGAGCCATGAGGACCGGATCCGGTTTGTCAAGCTCGGGCGGCTGATCCAGAAGGGAAGGCGGCTAACCGGGCGGCAGGAAGCGCAGCTGGCAGAGCTCGTGACACTTGCCCATGCAATGGGATACCGGACAAAAGAGTGAGCCGCCCGGTTTTCCTGAATTTTTTTAGTTCGAAAAACGTTCTTAACCGACCGTATGAATCAGTTATATTTTTTATGATATATCCGGCTCTGGAGAAATCCTTAAATCAGGTCTCATAACAATTTTCCCGGGGGGAACTGCATTTTCGGGTCTGCGCTTTTCTGCATCAGGGAAATCACTCCCATATAGCGATAACCTGCGGGCAGGTCATACAACCTCATCCCGGAAGCACAATGGTGCGGTTTGAGGGAACCGGGCACTGCCTCTTTGTTATTATACGATCTCACAATTTGTGCAAAAACCGGGGACTTGTCCAGGGCCGCATTCTACTGATTCAGGTACTTTTCGCAGGTGACGGAACGTTCACGTCGCCCTCAAGGCCGGGATTTTGCCGGATCGAAACTTCAGAAAAGTATACCATCATGCCAAGACAGATGCCGACGCCGGCAATACTGATCGGCAGGAAGAGTGCATGTGCCAGAATTCCAAGACTTTCGAGCCCGAAAAAAACGAGGAGCACCGTGCAGTGCTGGAAATGATACCGGGCGATCCGGGGATCAGTCCTGTCGCAGGGGCGGATGGAACCGGCAACCGTCCAGGGACTGAAGGGAAAAAACGGGAAGATGCCTTTCCTGGTACAAAGATCTTCTGCCAGGTGAAGCCCCATCCCAAGGAGCACACCGCTCATGAGAATGCCGGCAGGCAAGGTGAGTACACTCCCCGTAACATACGCCGGAATATACAGGAGTGTCCCCATGCATGCACCGATAAACAGGACACCTGGTATTGAGTGGGTCAGCCGCTTGTCTGAAGGGTCCGGGACTGGATGATGAGTATGTGCATAGATCCGGCACATGAGAGAGGCGCAGACCCTTCGGGGAAACTGTACAATCAGCCACGCAAGCGTGCGGAATGTCAGATGGTTTGGCCGGGTCATGTGGATATCCGGCAGCAAAACACCGATGCAGGTGCCGGCAATAACCAGCACCATCATGAGAGGGTTTGAGAGAAAAAAGGCACTACCGAGAATAAGGGCACACATCAGGGCAAGTGCCAGATGATGTCGGGTGATCATGGTATCGGGATCCTCATGTTGTTGGCAAAAGGGTGTTATGGCAATGGCACAGATTCAGCGGGGAAGGGAAATCCCTCTTTTCTTTCCGGAGTATTAGGGAGTTTATGTGATATAATCATTAGTATTATACTTAATTCGAGGGTAAATAAACAAAAAAAAATTAACTGTAGTGTTATGCGGAGTGCCGATCAAAAAATTTCAACGAAGTAAAATAGTGATTACCAATGACGGACAGAATGGCCCCTTATAGATCGGGGGCCGGAATCACCATTGAATGTCAGAGTAAAGTCAAAACAGGTATATGGTAATAATTCCCCCTATCTGCCGTTTCGGGCCACTCTGTGACCCCACTCCAATAAACAATTTGTTGTTACTTTTTGGTAATAATAAAGCACAATTCTTATCTATTATCTGGGAAGAGTATATCTGGAATAATTAATCCAAGAGGATTGTGAAGTCATGAAACAGAAGTTGACACCAACGAAACTTGCACTCATCAGTATGGTCTTCGGACTCCTGCTTGTAGCGGTACTTTTTGCCGGCTGCACACAGAGCACGCCAAGCACCCCGGCCACGACCGTTGCAACAACCGTACCGGTAACCCCGGCAGCCACCCCGGTAGCAACAGTGGCAACCGCAGTCCCGACGACAGTTGCACCGACCGCGACACCGGCACCAGTGTTCACTCCATCGTCAGGAAATGTTGTTGCGTTCACGGCTGCATCATTAGCCGGTGCATCAACGACCATCGGCTCTTCATTTACCGCTGCCTATCCGGGAACTACAGTTGCCTTTGACCTTGACGGGACTCAGGCACTCAAGACACAGGTAGAGAACGGCGCATACGCCGACGTATTTATCTCAGCAAGCAACAGTTACACAAACACCCTTAAAAACGAGGGCTACTTTGTCAATGACTCGATAAAGACGCTCACGACAAACTACATAATTGTCATCCTGCCGGCATCCAACCCGGCGAACATCCAGTCCCTTGCCGACCTTGCAAAACCGGGTGTGAAGATCGCGATGGAGGATAAAACCGTCCCCGCAGGCACTGCGACCATTGCGGTCTTAAATAACCTGGCGAACTCGACCTATGGACAGAACTGGAAGAATGCGACGATCAGTAACGTTGTGACCTACGAGACTTCCGAGCCGGCCGTAGCAACGAAGGTTGCCCTTGGCGAAGCCGATGCGGGATTTGTCTACCAGTCTACGGCAACCGCAGCAGCAAGTGGTACCTACCAGAGCATCACTATCCCACGGAAAGACAATTACCTCCAGACATATACCATCGGTATCCTCAAGGAGAGCAACAACAAGGCTCAGGCCGCATGGTTTGAACAGTATATGCTATCAGCGGCCGGCCAGAATATTCTGAAAGAATACGGGTTTACCGCCCCTGTAACCTCTTAAAATCCAGTCATTTTTTTTTTAGCCGGACCGGACGGTGATCCCACCGGGAGAGAGGAACGAACCTATGATACCACAACGTTTCCTGCCAAAAAATCACCGGCGCATTCTGACGTATCTTGTTGCAGGGGTCCTGATCGCAGCGGTTACGCTCTATCTTGCCCTGCCGATCGTCGCCCTCTTTCTCCGGATGACCCCGGATCTGTTCTTTGCCACGCTTCATGATCCGAATGTGGCAAGCGCACTCTGGCTGAGCCTGTTTACGACGGTTATTTCCCTTTCCGTGGTCATTCTTGTCGGGACCCCTTTTGCCTATTTCCATTCAAAGTACTCGTACCCGGGAAAAGTGGTCGTGGATACGCTCATTGATCTGCCCTTGGTCCTTCCCCCGGCAGTAGCGGGGGTCGCGCTTCTTGTTCTCTACGGCAGGATCGGGATCCTCGGCAGGTACTTCAACATGCTCGGGATATCGATTGCCTTTACCACGCTTGCGGTGATCATGGCCCAGATCTTTGTCGCATCCCCGTTCTACCTGCGGCAGGCAAAATCGCTCTTCGAGCAGCTGGACCCGGCCTATGAGCAGACCGCACGGACACTCGGTGCCTCATCAATGCGGACTCTGGTTCAGGTCACCATTCCCATGACGGCGACCGGCCTCGTTTCCGGTGCAGTCATGACCTTTGGCCGGGCACTCGGGGAGTTTGGCGCGACGATCATGTTTGCCGGCAACCTGCCCGGGGTGACCCAGACGATGCCGCTTGCGGTCTATGTGGGGATGGAGGGCAGCAACATCAATGCCGGGCTCACGATCTCGATCCTGCTCGTGATAATCTCGTTTGGGATCATGATCGCCGTACGCCTGATCCAGAAGAGGGAGGCAGATCGTGCTTGAAGCGGTGATGGTAAAACGGCTCCGTGACTACACTCTCGATCTTACGATCAGAGTGAAACCCGGGGAGATTATGACCCTTATGGGCCTGAACGGTTCGGGCAAGTCAACAACCCTCAACATTATTGCGGGACTGCTGCTGCCAGATTCTGCCACGATCACCCTGAGGGGCGAATGCCTCTGCAGAACCGATGATGGCACCGATGTCCCGACAGAATATCGCCGGATTGGGTATGTCCTCCAGAACTCATCTGTGTTTCCCCATATGACCGTCCGCGACAACGTCGCATTCGGGCTTCGCACCCGGCACCTTCAACGGTCCGTGATAACAGAACGTGTCGCGCTCTGGATGGACCGGATGCACATTTCAGACCTTGCCGATGTCAGGGCAAAAAACCTTTCCGGCGGCCAGAAACAGCGCGTTGCACTTGCCCGTGCTCTTGCCATCGAACCCGGTCTTCTTATGCTGGACGAGCCATTTGCCGCGCTCGACACAGAAAGCACGCAGACGGTAAAAGATCTCACGCGCCGGTTTGTCAAAGATATGCAGATCCCCTGTATCCTTGTGACGCACCGGCTTTCCGACAGCACGGAGATCGGCGACCGTGCCTGTGTGATCTGCCAGGGCAGAAAAGAGTGGGAAGGTATCCCGGGCAGGATGCCGGAGCTCTGCACAGTCTGTCATTGCAAGTAAACCGGGATCGGCACGGTTTTGGTCAGGCATTTTTATCGGATCATCTGCCCGTTCATCCATCTTCCGGCACCGGAATGTCCAGGCATGTTCATTCCTGTGCCGGGGGACATTAACCGACCGGCAGGCTTAAGGCAGGTGGCTTCCCACCGGTATCAGGATTCGGTGATCCGTATCTTCCGGCGCACCGGCACAACAAAGTCATGAAGGTGAAACAGCAATGAAAAAGAAAAAACTGCCGCATGAGAAAGAATCGGACCATCGACTCCTCTTTGTCCTTGCCGGGGCCGTGATCCTTGCTGCCCTGTTTATTGCAGCCATCGTGCTGACAACTCCCTTGGGATTGAACTGACATATTTTTTATTCCATTCCATTGATGTGATCCGGTCCTCCCGATAGATGCGCCGGTGCAGGGATCGATTCGTGTCCGGTGAACGGACAGTCCCATTTTTAAGATTGTTTTTAAGTTTGTGCGTTGATGAAACGTCCAGAATCTCCTGAACAATGAGTGATGAATAATTATTTCAGGACTGCACTGGTACAAAAAAATCGGGTTATGGCATCCCTGCACCAGCAATAACACCTGATTGAGGTTTTAATGTGAAAGTTTTCATCCGCACCATTTCATGTAATGAAAGATCATATCTGGTACAATCCTGATACCGTATTGACAGGAAAGTCCTGATGCTATGATCCTCCGCACTGTCACCCTGACGTTTGACTCGGACCGCCCGCTTCCCGGCTCTGCGCCGGCACTGCGGGAATTTTTTGCGACAAAGTTTGCCGAATACTCCGAACTCCACCAGCAGGAGGCGGGCTCCTTCATCCACCGGTACCCGGTCGTGCAGTGCAAAATGATCAGGAATTTCCCCACGGTGATCGGCATCAACGAAGGGGCAGTGTTCCTTAAAGAGTTAGCCGGGGAATCCCGGGAAATATTGCTTGGCTCCGACATGTACCGGGTTGCCGAACATGACATTTCCATCAGGGATGAAGAGTTCGGGATCTCGGAGACAAGCAATTCCTATGAATTTGCCACACCGTGGCTCGCGCTCACTCAGGAGAACTACAAGAGGTTCTACAAACTTACCGGAAAACCTGCACGCGACGAATTTGTGCAGAAGATATTTGTCGACACCCTCCACTCACTTTCAAAATCGCTGGGGTATGAGGTTCCCGCACCGATCATCTGTGACACGAACTTCCATTTCCAGAAAGAGCGGAAGAACGGTGTCAGCGTCATGACGTTTACCGGAAAATTCCAGGCCAATTTCCAGATCCCGGAATATCTCGGGATCGGCAAATCAGTCTCGCAGGGGTACGGGGCGGTACGAAGGATTTTCCGGGCGATAAAAAAGAGCTGAATCTGGTGTCAGTGACCGGGCGGGCTCGCGAGGATGCAGAGTACCCGGGCACTTTTAAGGATGAGATGACATATTGTTCCCTCGAGTCGGTTCTTTTAATCGATGGTGTGTCTTGGATCATCCGGCCAGGCACTTATCCTGTTATTGTCCCTGAAAAGTCTCGCCCGGCCCTGGCATGTTCCCCCATAACCCATGATTGACTCAGTTAAATCCGGCCCCAATCTGGCCTCCGATTACCCTTTGATCGTCAGAAACGGAGCCCGTATCGGGCTCCGTTTCAAAATAACTCCAAATCAGCCTTATTTTGCCAAACGGGCGAAATATAACGTTCGCGTATTCGCGTTTTGAAGCCCGATCATGGGTCCGGATGGGTTTTCTGTTGATGAGGAAAATGATCGCTGCCAGAACGCGAATATGGACTGCCAAAGGGCATTATATGGGGCTCAATATGGCCGTATTTTTGCAAATAAGGGTACATATGGGCACGGATTTTCGGGCAGGGGGATCAGACGTTTTTACGGGCGTTTTTTGCGAGTTTTATGGGGAATAATCGGGACCGGGTACGTGCCGCGCAGCCGGTCAAAGATGACCGGCCCACACACGGTAAGGGTTCCGTAATATCCTACGACCACGGCATGCCGGTTTTGTGTGAACCGGAATCACACCAAAAATCCCCGGGCACACCCGACTTCTCCATCAACATTTTTAGATCGTCCCGGTCTTCCGCAGCCACAACCCCACGGCCACGTACACGAGGAGCGCTACCACAAAACAAGCGATAACCCCGAAAAAGAACAGGTAATTGCCGGCAAGAAATGCCTGTACCATCATAATGACAAGCCTGATGATCCCATACGCGACGAGTACAATGCCTGCATAAAAGATGACGAGGGCGACAACGCCCGGCACTACCAAATCATCCATGGCCGCACCTCATTCAAGATACCCCGCCAGCAGTTCATCGTAGAGCCGTTTTGTATTCTCCGCGGTCTTTGGCATTGCCGGGAACCCCCGGTAGTGCCGGCACATTCCGAGATCTTCTGCAAGGTCCAGCCGGTCCTGCTCCTGTGAATGATACCAGCTGTTCTGCTCGTAGTACCACGAGAGATATTCCTGCTCGGTCTGTCCCGGGGTCGGGATCAGGAGCGCCCGTTTCTTTCCGAGCTCGGCGAGTTCCATGAGTGTCGTGTATCCCGAACGGCAGATCACGCACTGCGCCCGGTTCATCAGCTCGGTCTTCTCTTCCGTGGAAACATACGACACGCAGGTCCAGTCCCCGGTCCGGGTCGTCGCTTTTGGTCGTTGTGGGTTACCGAGCAGCACGACACCAGAGCCCTCAATATTTTTCAGGTCTGCAAGAATAATTTTTTCAAGAATCGTCCGCTGCGGCTCGGGCCCGGAGATCACGATCAGGTAGTCCAGGTCCTGCGTGCATGCGATCTGCCGGGTGGACGAGAGGATCCCCGAGAAGAAGACCCGTTCGCGTGCAACATCTGTCTGGGGCCGGGAGAGCTTGCCGGCAAGGGAGATCGGGCCCGGGGGATTGTCGGGCACGATGATCCGGTCGTACCGCTCATGGAGGTACATATTGACCGGGATGGCAAGGATCTCAGCCGGCCAGAACAGGAACGGCAGGTGATAGTGGAGCTGGTGGGAAATAAAGATCGATGGAACCGTTGATGAGAAAACACCCAGCCGGTTGTCGCTGATGACAAGGTCGTACTGGTCTTTTGCGAGGATTGCCTCGAGGGTTGCATGCTCCTGTGCCACCGCCCTGAGCATGAAGGGCATCGCCGCACAGAACTTCGGGACGAACAAGTGCCCGGAGCTGTACGGAACCGGGTAATCCGGGTACTCGATAGAGCGGGCATCCGGAAATTCCTGCCTGAGTACTGAAAGAGCGCTGCCGCACGCAGCAATGGTCACTTCGTGGCCGTGCGCGAGCAGCGTCCGGATCACCGGGATGTCACGCGTGGCATGACCAAGGCCCCAGTTCAGTGGTGATACCAGCACGTGCGCCATCAAATACTTCCCTAAATTATCATTGCATAATAAAGTATATTGAGTGATATGTCTCTCTGCCGGAATAATCGCGGGGAGACCCGCACATGTCCATGTATCTTTGTGATGCCGGTCAGAGATCGAGCATCCGCTCGTTTTTGCGCAGCCACTCCCGGTGCCGCTCGTAGTCCGGCATCGCTTGACCCACCTTCTCCCAGAAACGGTTCGAATGATCCGGCTGGCGTATATGGACAAGTTCGTGGACGATTACGTAATCGATTACCTCGGGAGGGGCCATGATCAGCCGCCAGCAGAAGGAGAGCGTACCGGATGTGCTGCACGAGGCCCAGCGCCGCCGCGTATCCGAGATCCGGATTTTTTTCGGGCGGTAGTCGAGAATGGCAGCAAACCCCGCAACCCGGACCGGCACGATCGCGGCTGCTTTTTCCACGTACCATGCCTGGAGAAGCCCGCGGACTTCCGGCAGACGCTTTTTACCGAGGTAAAACCGGTCGCTAAGGGAGATCCCGGCATCGCTGTCTTCGATGACCTCGAGGGGGTACATCTTCCCGAGAAACAAGAACTCCCCGCCCCGGACAAATCGTCGTTCCGGGGGAGCCGGGCGGCTCCTTATTTCGGCCATCTTTTTTTCGATCCACGCGCGCTTCTGCTCAATCAGGCTGTGGATGTAAGTTTCCGGTGTCCGCATGGGCGCCCGTACAACAAGCGCCGCTTCTTTTGTGATCTCAAGCGAGATGGTCCGGCGGCGGGAGCGGATGATCCGGTCGGGGCGGAGGGGTTCCATGGCGATCTCTTTTTGTAGCGCTGATGTAGTTGTCTGAAATATCACTGGTCGATAACGAACCGGTTGAATTCATCCTGCCACCGGTAGCCAAATGCGCAGTTCTCGTTCCGGAGTATACCTGAAAGGATCATCCTGACAGAATCCGGGGTTCGGGTCGTGTGCTTTTTGATGAGATCTGTAATTTTATCTGCGCACGGGAGAATAGCCTCGCCAAAATGCATAGCGAATTTGCGGGCGTATTCATCTGTTTTGTCTGTCGTGCAGGTGATTTCAAGTATCTGGCGTTTCTGGACATACAGGCAGCTGTAATACAGGAGAGTCCGGGGGTCCTTGAGTTCAGGGACGATCTTCTCCTTGTTCTCTATTAATTTTGAGAGGCCCTTCATTGCAGAAGTGTGATTGCCGGGACACACATTTTTAAAATATTTTTTCAGTTTTGATTCGACCATCGGCTCAAAAACCGTTCCCTGGATAACCTGTACCGACTGGTCAAGCCTGCGGTAGAGTTCATCATCCGCATGCATATCGGCGATGATGTAGGGATATCCCTGTTCCCAGATCAGCAGGTGCTCGATTTCATGAGCGACGATCCGCGCGTCCTCGGGGGATTTGGGATATTTTTTCAGGACAATGGTATTTAATACCGGTGACGAATTGCCCTCGTTTTTCGCAGTTGCTGTGATCTCCCACGTAATATTTATTTTATCGATATCGGCTTTATTATCGGAATAGAACGCATCAAAGGCAGGGTATTTCCTGCAGAGGTCGGCAAACATTATCCGGACAATGCTCGGTGCCACTACCTTCCTTGGCATCGTTCCGGATTTTGATTGAGATCTTTTCATGGTTGCTTTTTAGTGAGAGATCACATAGAGGTTTCTGGTGACCAGTGACTTGTGACCAGAGTGACCATACCGGATCTTCTCGCATTTCCCGTCGGCTAACGGTCACATCGCTAGGATTGAAATCAAATGTTATCTCACATCAGCCACCGGGAAGATCTATGAATTTTTTTGGGTTTTATTAAAAAATCGCATCCGTTTTTCCCGGCATGATAAGGTTAATTTCCGCCCAAACCAAAGAGATTTTGCGATGCCAAAACCACCTCAAAATGAAAATAAACCCGGATTCGAACCTCATTTCAGGTACAAACAGTGCCTCATCCTAAGAAACGATGTCAAGATGAGCTGCGGGAAGAAATGCGCCCAGGCAGCCCATGCATCCATCGGGGCATTTGAGAGCGCGGATAAGACCCTGCGCAAGGCGTGGCAGACAGAAGGGCAGAAAAAAGTGGTGCTCAAGGCCGACACCGAGCGGACCCTTTTTGAGATCAAGGTGCTCGCGGAACGGGCAGGAATTTCCACTTCCCTTATCCAGGATGCCGGTATGACCGAGATCCCGCCCGGCACCATCACCGCGCTTGGCCTCGGCCCGGCAAAATCGGAAGACCTCGATCGTATCACCGGGACGCTCTCGCTCTTATGAAAGAGAGTCCTTTTGCGCTCGAACGCGAGCTCGGGATGCAGTACTACGCGACCGGGACCCCGGGGATCGGCGGGACGCTTCGCACGGTGCCGGAAGATTTTCTTGTTGATGAGATCCCGCTTGAAGGAAAGGGGAGCACAGCAGGGCCGTACCTGATCTGCCGGCTCACCAAGACCAGCTGGGAACTCCAGCATGCGGTAAAGGAGATTGCCCGCCGGCTCAACATCAGCCACCGGCGGATCGGCTGGGCCGGGACAAAAGACCGGAACGCACGGACCACGCAGCTTATCTCGCTCTACAAGGTAACGCCGGAAGAGATCGCCGCGATATACTTAAAAGATATTATCCTTGAACCTGTCGGACAGTCGAACGAACAGCTCTCGCTTGGCGATCTTGTAGGAAACCGTTTTGATATCTGCATCCGGGATGCCGACCCTGAGGATCTGGCCGGCCGGGTTGCGACGGTAACGGAGGCGGCATCGCAGGCCCTGCCCAACTATTTCGGGCTCCAGCGGTTCGGCGTCATCCGCCCGCTGACGCACCGGGTTGGGGAACTGATCCTGCATGGCGACTATGAGTTGGCGACAGTAACCTACGTGGGTAAGGCATTTCCCTTAGAGTCTGAAGAGGTCCGGCGTGTCAGGACTGCGTTCATGGACACCCGGGACACGGCGACTGCCCTCCGCGAGCTGCCGGTACAGATGTCGTTTGAGCGCTCGATGCTCTCGTATCTCCATGCCCACCCGGACGATTATGCCGGTGCGCTCCGGCAGCTGCCACCAAAACTCCTCTCGATGTTCGTCTCCGCGTACCAGTCGTACCTGTTCAACCGCGCCCTTTCGCACCGGCTGCATGAGGGACACACGCTCACCGATCCCGTTTGTGGGGACCGACTGATATTTGCAAATGGCCGGACCGATGCGGTAACCGCAGCAAACATCCCTGCCGTCTCGCTCCACCTTGCCCGGGGCCGGTGCAGCATCGCACTCTTTATGCCGGGCAAAGATGAAACAGACGTAATCACCGGCAATAATGCCATACGGGATATCCTTGCAGAAGTGCAGATAACCGCAGAAGATTTCCGGAAAGCCTCAGTTTTTGTCGGGACAAAGTTCGACGGCGCGTGGCGCCCGATCGTACTCAAGACGTCAGTCGAAGCTTCCGTGCAGGGAACAGACGTGCACCTGAAATTTACCCTCCCGCCGGGTCATTATGCAACAACAGTCTGCCGGGAGTACATGAAGGTAGACCCGATCCGGATGATATGAACCGGGTTTTTCAGGGTTTCGGGGAATATCCTGTTTTTTGTGAAAATATCTATACCGCTTATAGATGGGAAATCAATCTGACTCCTTATTAGAATCGGACATAAAAAGAGTTACATCCCTTTTCAAGGTTCCATGTTACTATCCCGTTCAGGAGGGCTCCCCGCCTCAGGGCCTCTCATAGGCACGGCGGGGCAACGATTTTTTTAATCCATTGTCATGATCTACCCCATAGATCCGCCGCGGGGCGCCCCTTCGGAGGCGGTGGCACTCATCGCAAATCTCATATGGGAACCGTTTTTTTTAAAGGGGAACTTTCATTGATACGCGATCACAAAAGAGAAAATCCCGGACAAGTGTGTGCGACTGTACAAAACGTGCGAAAAGATGTGTATCAATCGATAAAAAAAAGAAGCTGATGAAATTACTTCCGCGCTTCTGCGAGTTCTTTTGCACCGGCAATCGCATCGTTGAGGTTGCCCAACTGGTCAACAAGATTGAGTTTCAGGGCATCCGCGCCCCGGATTACCCGTCCGTTATCGATATCGGACCGTGCAATCACCCGTTGTGTTGTCACATCGTCAATGAACCTTTCGAAACTCTCGTTTACGATCTGCTGGGCGTAATCCTGCTCTTCAGGAGTGAGCGCATGGGAGGTCGATCCCATATCCTTCATCGCGCCGGACTTTACGATCGAGACGTTGTATCCCTGCTCCCTGTTATATCCGCTGATATCCGAGAATGTCCAGATGACACCCACGGCCCCGGTGAACGTGTCAGGGTCTGCATAGATCCGGTCGCCATGGGCGCTGACGTAGTACGCCGCCGATGTGGCCATATCGCCCATAGAGATAACGACCGGCTTCTTCGTTTTTGCGTACTCAAGATCGCCGATAATTTCCTCAGCCGCCGCCGGCGTCCCGCCCGGACTGTCAACCCGTATTACGATGGCCTCAACCGTCGGATCGTCAGCCGCCTGCCGCAGCTGGTTGCCGACATATTCGCTCCCGACACTGTCGTCACTGATGAAATCACCCGTCGAAAGAGTCCCTTCCATGCGGACGACTCTGACACCGGATTGGTCATTGTTCGTAAGATAAAACGCAGCAATAAAGATCCCAATCACAAGGATAAGGCCGATGATGATGATCAGGAACCATTTCAGTCCGGCGCTGTGTGGTGCCGGGCCCGGTGCGGGAAGCACCGGGGATGTTGCAGGGATTTGTTCCATAAGGGTAAGCTCTTATGAGTACAGCACGTCAAACTCGGAAACGAGGTTGCTGCCGCACAGGTAGTATTTCTTGAGATTCAGCCGGATCATCTCATCTTCTGAATTGATATGCATTCCGCCCACAAGGGATGGTGTATCAGATCCACCGACAATAAATGGCAGGTGGATGAGCCGGATCTCGTCAACGAGTTTTTCATGGAGCATGTGCCAGTTTAATGTCGGGCCCCCTTCGATCATCAGTTTTTTTATGCCGAAATCATCGTGCAGGATCTGCATAAGGAGGGGCAGTTCGACGTGATCCTTTCCGGCGGTCACGACGTTCACTCCCTTTGCCCTGATTGCTGCGACACGGTCCTTTGGGGCCTGTTCGCACACGGCAATGAGGGTCTTTGCATCGGAGCCGAGGATGTTCGCGTCAAGCGGGATGTCTGCCATGCTGCACGGGATAACCCGGAGCGGGCTTTTGCCGGGCACAAGCCGGACGGTTAAAAATGAGTTGTCGATCCGTATGGTATTTGCGCCGACCATGATCGCATCGTATGCGGCCCGGGTCTCGTGGAGCAGGATCTCTGTCTCATGCGCCATGTACTTCATTAAGATCTTGCTGGAAGCTCCTTTTTTCAAGGTAAGCTTGCCATCAGCAGTGATCTCGGACATCATTAAGACGTGTGGACGAGCCGTTGTTGATGCCATGAGTTCATCTCCCTGTTTCCGGTTTGACGCGCGATGTAAATAATATGATGATTGCCCGCAGGTAATAATAACACACTCAAGGTTGAAGGTACCATCTGCCCGGCATTTTCCCGCAACTATTAATGGTTCGCGTACCCATCATGTGAGATATGAATATTACCGCCCTCCGGCCAAGGTTCAAACAGTACCTTGAGCCGGTTGCAGGGGCCTTTGTCCGGTGCGGTATCACGCCGAACCAGTGTTCGTTCCTTGCCCTTGTGGCCGGGATCGCCGCTGCGGCCCTCTTTGTGGAACGCCAGTTTCTGATAGGCAGTCTGGTGTTGCTGCTCTCTGCTCTCTTCGACCTTATCGATGGCAGCATCGCACGCCGTACCAACTCCCACACGAATTTCGGTGCGGTCTTTGACTGGATCGTGGACAAGTACGTGGATGCCCTTGTCATTCTTGGCGTCGGTCTCTCCGGGATCACCATTGTGAGCGGGTTTTTGCCGGTCCCGCAGATCGCGGACTTTGCCATCATCGGTCTTGCCATGACCGGCTCATTAATGAACACGTTCATCAAGCCGGTTGTTTACGCGGAGATCGGGTACAAGGAAAAGGTAGAAGGCAAGATTGACGACCCGCTGGAAGGCGTCGGGTTCTTTGGCCGTCCCGAGACATTCCTTGTGCTGATCCTCGGGGGCGTCACCGGGTTTATCTGGGTCTCGGTGATCATTATTGCGATCTGCACGAACCTTTCGGCGATCCAGCGTATCCTGTACCTGTACAAAACGCTCTCGTGATGCAGGAAAACCCCCCTCTCTTTTGGGTCTGAAGAACTTCTCAATCGTTTTCTCTTGACATTATTCAGGGTGCCGGCACTCTGAAGAAAGCGGGCGGGCGCTGCACGATCCTTCCCTTTTACAAAATAATGCCATGCGGCTGACAAGTGGTGCTGTCGTGTTTTTTATGAAAATATTTGTCGGGCGATTCAGTAACTCCGGCTCCCGTTCGGGAGAATCACGTTATCCAACCGGCGCACACAGTTAAGGTATTACTGATTTCCCGGTTCGTCCGGCTGGTCTGCAGATACCAACCCGGATCCGCTTGTCGTCTCCGGAGATGGTTCCGGCTTCTCCGGTCCGTTGCCTCTGTCCCGGCCAAATCCCCTGACGAGTTCCCCGTAATATAACTGGTACAGTTCATCGGCAAACGTCCCGAGACGGGGGATGAGGGTAAAGAGAGAGTACGCGATAATGATCAGGATGACCAGCGCGAGCAACTCCGCGATCACGTTGTGTGCCCAGAAGAAACTCTCGTACCCGACCTCACCGTTCCCGGCAATGTCCGGATAGTAGGGGAACCACTGGCTCGTGTAGGCCATGATCACAAAGACGTTCCGGAACAGGTTGAGGATGTAGATGGTGGGTGCGACCAGAAGGAACGTGTACACCTTCTGCCGGAGCGTGGTCGGTACCGCCGCGGCGACCCCGAGCATGATGGCAATACTCTGGATGCCGGTGCAGGCGAGGATGATCTCGACCCGGAAGCCGTGCTGCGCGATAATATTCCATGACTCGAGGCTCACCGGGTAGTTGAAGAGATGGAGCAGCCAGACAACCTGGCTTACGACCATATTGATAAGCAGGGTACCCAGTCCGCTGATCTGGGTATAATCGTCAATTGCAAAGGGGAAATAGATCAAAAATGCGATGGCCGCAGCCCGTGTAAGATAGTGGACGCGGATATCGTCAGCAAGCAGGTGTTTTACCGTGATATACAGGAATGGCACCGAGAGTATTGCCATGAGCGGGTAGAGAAAATTGTTCTCGGAAAAATACTCGGGCAGCGTGGCAAATAGGAAGAGGACAATAAAAATCCAGCCGATGATCGCTGCATAGTTCCGGTGGCGACCGGGTATCAGGAATGCCAGAAATCCAAGACAGGATATCAGGACAAGATACTCGATCATCATAGATCTATTTACGCTTAATCAAAAAAAGGATTCTCTCATGACAGCTCTGCGCACGACTGCAAGAAGAGGTCAAATCGTACACGCACGCCGGGAGGCCATGATAATCAGTTTAATCTTGTAGCATGACCTATACTGTTATCCGATGTTTTGCCCGGAATGTAAGACTATGCTGATATCGACTGGCGGCCAGCTCAAATGCCGTAAGTGCGGGTATATCAGAAAGATCGAGGCAAGTGAACATATGACGCGCGAGAAGAAGCGCACGGAAAACGAGATTACCATCGTGGACGATGAAGATACCAATATCAAAACGATGCCCACGATCCAGATCAAGTGCCCCAAGTGCGAGAACAATCTTGCATTCTGGTGGCTCCGCCAGCTCCGGGCGGCTGATGAGAGCGAGGTGCGGTTCTTCCGCTGCACCGAGTGCGGGCACACGTGGCGGCAGTACGACTAATATTCAGATATAAGTTAAAATTCTATAATGTCTATTTTTCAAA
>NZ_JBAVMX010000025.1:0-4085 GCF_049690535.1 Methanoregula sp.
GGGGGATACCCCCCATCTGCCCGGCCACACGGGGGGGAGGGTACCCCCAGCGTGAAGGAAAGAATGGGAGGGGGGTAGGGGGGTATCCCCCTCCCCCCTTTTGGGATCTTATCAGGTCTCACGGACCGGCACGCGGGTGTACGTGCTCTTTCCGGACCCGGGTGAAGAGGTGCGCGAAAAACAAGGGTTAAATAAATGGGTTTTTGGAATTTTTAGGAATTTCACAGGGGATCGTGTACAAAGTATCCTTGTAAATGAGAGTTCACTTCCCAAAGCCGATGGACGGCAGGGAAAAGTACCCGTCAAGTTTCTCTGACAGTTCGTTGAGGAGGACGACCTGCCGATCCGAGCCATGAGCGCTGCCGTCGTTTACCATACGTGCCGTGCCGGGAGAACTGCTTCTTATCCGGGCTGCCGATTTGGTCCCCTCCTTTAAGGGTGAGACCTGGTGAAATTTTGTTGCTGACTCCATAGTTCACTTCCAAATATCATTATATTGTGGCGGCATATATTTATTTTCATATGTAAAATATATAGTTATCATAGTCCATCCCAGGCCGGGCGCCCATGGCACCTGTTCTTTAGGACGGGCACGATATCGCGTTACACCACACCGCTAAATACCTATACGTCCCCTATCTTTTTCCATGGCAAACCTCTCGCACTTCATGATCCCGGCCGACGATGTAGACCGGGCACGGCACTTCTATTCCGCCCTCCTCGGCTGGAAGATCGACCCGGTACCGCCTACCCCTGATTCGATGGGGCTGGCGGAGATGCAGTACCACGCGATCACCACCGGGCCGGCGGCGCCGGGCACGCTGAACTCGGGCGGGCTGTACAAACGGCACCTGGACGAGCCCATCCTCGATTTCATCCAGGTCGAGGAGATCGATGCCGCGGTCTCGAAGGTCGAGAAGCTGGGCGGGAAGATTGCGCAGCCCATCACCGCGATCCCGGGCGTGGGACTGACCGCGATGATCATCGACACTGAAGGAAACCTCATCGGCCTCTGGACACCCGTAACGCCGTGAGCCGGGCGGCGATTCCTCTTTTTTTGGCCCGGTGCCTGCCGGTGCGTTCTCCGCGATAAAATCCAAAAAAATTACCGGAGTGTCCCGGTTCTCAGAGCGAATCCACGGTCAGGCTCTTTTCTTCCTCCGCATAGTCCGGGTGGATCTCCTCTTTTATCACAAGGGCCAGTACCAGGATAACGACACCCAGCACAACGGAGAGGACGAATGCAAGATCGAACCCGGCAGAGAGCACCTGTACCTGGATATCGGCCGGGGATTCCATGGTTACAGCGTAGTTCCTCGCGATCCTAATGACCCCCTCGATGAGGATCAGGTTGAAGATTGCGATCCCGATCGTGAGGGGGGCGGTCCTCTCAAGGCTGGTCAGACTCGAGATCATCCCCGCCTTTGTCTTTGAAACCGCCATCATGATCATGGTCGTCGCCGGGGTAACGATCAGGCCCAGCCCGAAACCGATAAGGGCGAGACTTCCGACCACAAAGCCGGTGGAGGTATACACATGCAGCTGGGTCATCATGTAGTAACCGATGATCAGGGGGATACAGGCGAGGATGCAGAGCCGGAGTGCCCCCACCCGGTTGAAGGTCACGCCCGCAATGAGGCCCGCGACCATCATCGCAAACGAGAGAGAGGTCATGATCAGGCCGGCGGTTGACGTGTCGTAGCTGTGGACATATTCAAGGTAGAACGGCAGGAGGTAGTTGATCCCGGAGAAACTTAAGAAAACCAGGCAGAGGAGCAGGTTGGTCAGGAAAAAGTTCCTGTTCCGGAACAGGTGGAAGTCGAGCAGCGGGTCAGCAGTGCCGAGTTCGTGGAGGACAAACCAGGCAAGGGTTACCATCGCGAGGATGGCCGTGCCAAGGATCACCGGAGACGTCCAGCCCAGGGATTCCCCTTCCGCGACCACAAAGACCAGCGACGTGAGGCCGATAAAAGCGAGCCCGGCACCGAGTCTGTCAAAACCACCGGGGCCTGGCACCGGCTGCGACGCCGGGATAACCTTTGCCCCGAGGAGGATTGCAAAGATCCCGACCGGCACGTTGATGAAGAAGATCCAGTGCCAGGAAAGGTACTGGGTCAGGATACCGCCGATGGTCGGGCCGATCGCCGTCCCCAGCGCAGCAAAGAGCATGATAATGCTCATCGCCTTTCCTTTCTGCTCCATGGGGATGTAGGTGCTGACCATGGCAGCGGCAACCGACATGATCATCGCCCCGCCAACAGCCTGGAACATCCGGGACAGCACGAGCGAGGGGAACCCGAGGATAATCTCCGGCAGGATCCCGCAGAAGAGCGATCCGAGCGTGAAGATGGCAAATCCGGCAAGGAAGATCCTCTTGTATCCTATCGTATCCGAGATCTTCCCGAAGACAAGCAGGCAGCCCACCATCACAAGCAGGTAGGATGTCGCAACCCAGCTCACGGTGGTCGTCGATATATTGAATGATTCGGAGATTGCCGGGAGTGCGATGTTGACAATCGTACCATCAAGGCTTGCCATGAATGTTGCAAGCGAGATGGAGAGGATGAGGAGGCCAAAGCCCTTCTTGTTCCTGCCGCTGTCCGGGGTTTCCATCTGTTGGGGTTGTTGGTAAAGATAGATGAGGGTTGCGGATTGTCCTGTGCTTAAACCGGCCCGGTGTCTGCCGGTGCGTTTTTTACGCCCCGGACTCAAAAATATCCCCAAATCAGGTCTGGATTTTCCGCGGGAGAAGAAAGCGTATATCCCGGCACAAAGAGAACAACTGTAAGTGGCATAACCCACAAACCACGAAAAGGAAGTGATAACTACGTCAACAAAAAAGAATTTTAAGGCAGCAGCAGCCGCGAAGACAGCACCGGCAGCAAACCAGAAGTCAGCTGCCAGCAGCAAGACCACAAGCGCAAAGAGCGCTTAAAACCCCCCCTCATATTTCCTATTTTTTGGCCGGATACTCTTCCCGGAGCAGGTTATTTTCCGATGGGATCCGATGGAGTGCTTTTCATGAACAGGGCACCTGACGGTGTACCCGTGCAGGAATGCCGGAAAATCATTTGAAAGAACGGGAGGCAGGTGCGATTACCGCATCGCGTTCTTCCGCATCAGCGCCATCACGCCCGGCTTCTGCGGTTTACGGGCGGCCGCCGGTGCGCCAAACCCGCTCATCTCCATCGGCGGGGCATCGAACATCTCCTTGTTGAGCCGTCCGCCGATCTCGTCGAAGATCCGGGCATAGGCGACACAGTGCGGGTCGACCCCCTCGATCCTCCCCGGTGTCGGCGCCATCGCGTTGTAGGGACACCCGCCCCGGCAGTATTTGATGTGTTTGCACTTCCCGCACGCCGTATCCACGTAGTCCCTGAACGCGAGCATCAGTTTTCCCGCCGGCGACGCCATCAGCGTTTCGAGGGACGGGTGGTCAGCCACATTCCCCATCACGTACTCCGGCATCCCCACGAACCGGTAGCAGGGGTAGATGCTCCCGTCCGGCCCGATGGCAAATGTGCTTCCCATGCAGTCCACGTACGTGCAGACGCTCCCCCGCCGGGTAAAGACGCACCGGCAGAGGTCGTTGATGTTCATCACCTCCATCCCGTCCATGTGGTCGAGTGCCTGGTCGAGGAGATACACCAAAAGGTCACCGTACTCCGCCGGTTCCAGCGCCCACTCCTTCGGGTTCTCGGACCGGAGCGACGGCAGGGCAGGATGCAGTTTCAGCGTAAAGCCCTTGTCAAGGAAGAACCGGAAGATCTCCTCTTTTTTCTTCACCGACTTGTTCGTGAACGTGCAGATGAACCGCACGTCGAGACCGTGGGCCTTTGCGATCTCGTAGCCCCGCATGCACTTCTCGTAATAACCGTCGCCCCGTTGCGAATCCGTGATCGCTTCTGGCCCGTCGATGCTCGACCCGATGGGCACATGGTACGCCGCGAGCACATCCGCGATCTCCGGCGTCATCCGCCAGAGGTTCGTCTGCATCGCAAACTCCGGGTGCATCCGTGCGAGCCCATCGGCGAGGATCGGCAGCACCGTACGGTAAAAGTCCGCCCCGGCCAAGAGCGGCTCCC
>NZ_JBAVMX010000026.1:0-13032 GCF_049690535.1 Methanoregula sp.
GTAATGACAGAAACCGATTTACAGCGTAAGCACACGAAAATCAGCGAGATCAGGGAAGTTGTCGGGATTTTTGAAATCGACATAGAGGACATGAAATACAGCCCCTTAAAAATCAAGGTAAAACAGGTCCTCAATGCAGGCGGCGAGAGTTATATCGGTGTTGCAAACCTGATGGTAAAAGGCAAAGGCTGTCCTGATTATTTCCGGAGCATGAATCCGAAAGACACAAAAGAAGAAGCCCTGGAAGATGCCGCAGATGGTTTTTTTGAATATCTCTCCGATGAGTCTGAAATAAAAGAAGTCAAAAACTGGTAGTTTTTTTCTTTTTTGTCAGATCAGGGTCTTGAAGAAATTCACCCTTTTTTCTTTGTGGGACGCTCCCGTTTTTTCTTTGTATTCCCTGTGCCCGGTTCTTTTGTTGCGGTATTTTCGGAGATCCTTTGGATCTCCCGCTTTAAAACCGGTAAATCCTGCCTGACGGTTTCATACACCGCTTCATAATCCACGCCAAAATAGTGGTGGATAAGTTTGTCACGCATACCGGCCGTTGCCTTCCAGGGAATATCCGGCGTGTCTTTGCGTAATTGCGGCGAGACATTCTTTGCTGCTTCCCCGATAATGGAAAGCATCCGTTCGATCCCTGCACGTTCAAGCGGGTGGTCCTTGAGATCTTCGGCAGAAGAGATATTTTTTGCAAATTCTTCGATATGGGAAATGGCATCAAGAATATGGAAAAGGTACGCCGGATCTTCCGGTCTCATCCATAGATCACCACTTCGTCCCGGTGAATTGAGGAAGAAAGGTACGGGCTGACCGATTTTTCCGTTACGAGATCGACCGGTACCTTCAGGTTTTTTGCAATCTCATCCTCGATCTGGACAAGCTGGATGAGGCTTTTTGGCTGCGCGAACCGGACAAGAATATCGATATCGCTTTTTTTTCTTGCCTCGCCACGGGCGTAGGAACCAAAGACGGCGATCCGCTCAGCGCCGTACTTTTCCAGTATTGCGACGATGGAATCCCTGATTTCTTTTTTTATCCTGTGTGCCGCCATAGTCCTGAACACAACATCCCGTTTTTTTTAATTATTGTAGTATTATTGCCGGCACTTCATCAGTCTTTCGCCGGGCAGATCCTGTGATGGGAATTCGTGAGGTTCGACCGGTAACCTCGGGCTAAAAATAATTCCTCGCACGGGACAAACGCGACAAAAGCCCCGGCCGGCACTCACAACAGGGTGGCGAATTCCTCTACGGTTATCCCCGCCCGGCTTCCCCGGGGAGGGATTACGGCATTAATATATATGGATCCCCTCTCACGATCTGGTAGTATCTTCCAGTGCCGGATCCGATGATCCAGGCCAGTTTTACCGGGTGTGAAATGAAAAGATGAATCTCCGTCAGTGTTGTACAGCAGTTTTGATCTCGATTGTATTTTTGTCCGTACTTGTCGGGCCGGTGTTGGGACATGATTACCCTGTCGACCCGTCTACCTTTTCCCTGCCGGTGTTCCAGAATTTCCTGAATACAACCTCTGCTGGCGACACGATCACGTTTGGAGAGGGAACTTACGATATACATGATCTCTTAATCGCCACGGATAATCTCACCTTCCAGTCAAACCAGTCGTACGGAGGTACGACCCAGAATACGATTCTTGACGGGATAAATGGTCCAGCTGCTACGAGTGTGGGTATACTCTATAATATTTCTGGAGGTTACCCGATCGAGGTTACTCATATTACCATCAGCCACCTGACGTTACGGAACGGATTTTCGCAGGGTGCAGATGGTGGCGGCGCCATAGACAGTTATGCTAATGTAACCGTTATCTCGTCGGATTTTTTCAATGATTCGGCACCGGGAAAGTATGGCGGGGCTATAAACATTCATTCTAATGGCCAGAACCTGACAGTTACCGGATCAAATTTCACCTGGTGCCATTCAGGGTATGGAGGCGCTCTTTCCGGCGGAGGTAATGCCTACGTTATTGTCAATTCGTCATCATTCACGAATTGCTATGCGACCAGTGGTGGAGCGGGTTTCGCAGGTGCAATTTATGGAGGTCAGGGCGGGACAATTAACTTCTGCCGGTTCGGGAATGTCACCTCTGATACGGGCGGTAAAATTGTTTCTAATGGCGGGGGCGCTCCATTAAATGTGAATGAGAACTGGTGGGGGACGAACTCTCCGACGTCTTCTTTGACAGGAGGATTAACGATACCCACGTACCTGAAACTGGGTATTACTGCGACACCGACAGGGATTTCAACGTCTCAGACCAGCACCATCCAGGCAAACCTCAGTTACGATAATACCAGCACGCTCGTGGCTGCAAACATCCTCCCGGACGGCATACCGGTCATCTTTTCCATCGGGTCCGGGCCGGCGGGAGCGGCATTATCCGCAGCGCAGGTCCTGACCACGGGTCACCAGGCAGCCACAACGTTCTCATCGCCGGCGATTGGGACCGCTCTCGTTAACGCTTCCGTTGACGGCTTTAACGTATCGGTAAATGTCCCGGTCATTGCGGCACCAACCCCGACATCTCCCGGCCACCAGAGCACCGGGACCTGCTACTCGTGCAGTTCCGGTGCAAACGACCCGGGCTACACCGGCCCGCAGCCCACTCCTCTGGGGCTTGGCCCGAGCCCGACAAAAACCATCCCTGCAACCCCGGCAACCCCGGTTACCCCGGCGGTAACACCTGCCATACTTTCCCCTCATCCGCTCCCGGCACCGTCAGTCCTTGACCAGATCCTGGCGGCGATCCAGCAATATTTCGCCTGGCTGGTCCTTATCGTTATCATCATCGTCCTTGCCGTACTCCTGCGAAGATGGTGGATCCGGCGCCAGAACCCGGCGCTGTTCCGGAAATAATACGAAACGATACACCGGGAACACGTGAAGGGGAAGAGGTATGTACCAGGGGATCCCGTGGCCCCCTGTACGGCCCTCCCCCCACAGCCCCTGATCCGGACCCAATCCGGCCTCCGATTCCCCCACCCGGCACCCAATCGGAGCCCGTATTAGCCTCCTTTTAAAAATAAACCCAAAAATGCCGTATTTTGGCAATCGGACGAATTTAATGGATATCCTAAGGCCCATTCCCGCCCTGATCTTACCTCAAACGGGCATTGGGGCCCATCCCAAAAAAAGAGGCCGCCGGAACGCGTCTATGGCCCGTTTACGGAGATCATATACGACTCAATTTGGGCGTATTTCTGAAAACAGGGTGTTATATTTGTTTTTTTTCGTTTCCTGTGAGATCGAACGGTTTTACGGACATATCTTTCGGGGGATATCAGGGCTATTCCAGGTTCTCCAGTATAGTGAATTTTGTACCTCCGGAGCTACCCACGCTGGCTGTGGGGCGACAGCCCCTTTTGAAGCGTCCTTTAAAAAAAATCTCGCCCTACGCCCGGAACCCCCCCATCTCTCCTATTACCTTCCCCACAACCACCTCGAAATCCTCCCGTTCGCACTCGACCGTGATATCGGCATACTTCTCGTACAGCGGGACCCGCTCGTGATACATATCAAAAAGACTCTCGCCGGAAAACAAAACAATCCCCCGGGTCGTGATGTTTTTGAGTCTCCTTTCCATCTCCTCAAAGGAGATCGCGAGGTACACGACCACGCCCTCCTCTTTGAGGTGCGCCATCGCCGTTCCCGAATATACCACGCTCCCCCCGGTGGCAATCACAGAATTGCGGCAGGAAAGAAACAGGACGGTCTCCTCCTCAGTTTTCAGAAACGCCTTCGGTCCCTCCGCGTCGATAATCTCCTGCAGGAGCCTTCCTGTACGTTCCTGTATCGTGATATCGGTATCGACAAACGTCATCCCGAGCGTCTTTGCAAGGATCACGCCCACGGTGCTCTTCCCTGCGCCGGGCATGCCGATGAGAATAATGTTTTTCATCGAGGTGTGCAGCCTCCCGAATTGTTCCTGATCGGGAAATATCCTTTTGGGATTCCCGTTGCCCTGAAAAGGAGGGCGGACCTGTACGGTGCGTCTGTGCGGTCACGCCCGGTGATCACAGGGAAACCCGGACGATCGAGCGATGCCATAGAAAGAACTCTCCCGCATTGCACATCGCTCTTTTCTTTTACCGGCCCTGGTGACGTGCCGGGGGACCGGAGCGTTTTCGGGAAAAAAAACCCGGGGACATCGTAGCAGGATGCCGGTTCACCGGGTATGCTCATCGTACCATGCCTGGAGCTGGTTCTGGAGCGCTGCATTGCCCTTCTCAAGGTCAGAATAGACCTTCTTTATCGCATCCATAACCGGGGCCGGCAATTGTGCGAACACGGCGTCCTGTGCCAGGTCCGTATGGACCGAGAGTTTTCCTTCTTTGTCCATGGTAACGCTGACGCCCAGGGTACAGACCCGGTCAAGGGAATCTGCAGGCCTGTCTGCTGCGTTTTTTGTAATTTTGAGCGCCACCTCAATGGACTTTTTATTGTTGTCATTGTCGATTTTTAACCGGACAATGGGAAAATGGGGTACGGCGTTGACAAAAAAAGCATCCTTTTCCTTGTTCACGAAAATCGAATAGTTGAAGACCTCAATCTTTTGTGATGAAATAAGGTAATCCACAAAACTTTTGATAAGATCTGACTGCTTGTTGTCGCTCATACATTCCACCCGGATGAGTACCATCTTGTCTTTTTTAGTTCTTGTTGATCTCCCCCTACATTAAATGTCCGTGATGAGACCCGTTACATTTGCCGAGTCCCTCGCGCCCCACCGCACCGCTTTTCATCCTTCCCCGCCAAAACTCCCCTGTATGATCACCCTGTGCCCCTTAACCGGACCGGATATCAGCGTCATCAAGTCCTGGCCCCCGTATCCCACGGAATTTGCCGGGCTGGATTATGCCCTGCGAGACCGCGGCTGGCTCGACGAGTATACCGGCAAACCGGGAACCGAAGCCTTTGTGGCCCGGGAGGACGGGGCCATGGCCGGCTTTTCGATCCTCTCCTTTGAAACGGCCGGGTGTGCCGAGTTCCGGATCGCGCTGCATCCTGAACTGGTGGGACACGGCCGGGGAAAAGAGATCGCTCTCCTCACGCTCCGGCACGGTTTCTCCCGCCCGGACATCCGGTCGATCCGGCTGATCGTGAGAAAGACCAATCTCCGGGCACAGAAACTCTACGCATCGCTCGGGTTCGAGAACGTGGGCGAATGCACCGAAGAGGTCCAGAAAACACCCGTGGAGTTCTACCGCATGACCGTCAGCCGGGACCGGTTCATGCTCGCGGAACAAAAGGTACAGGATGCAAAAAAGGGGCGGGAGGCAGTGCTCGTCATCGATGTCCAGAACGAATATTTCACGGGCCACCTCCCGGTCACCCACCCCAAAGGAAGCCTTGACAATATCCTTTCAGTCATGGACGCTGCACGGGACCACCATATTCCCGTCGTGGTCATCCGGCATTCCAGTACCGCGCCGGACGCACCAACGTTCCGGCCCGGCACGCACGGGTGGGAGCTGCTCGACGAGATCAAATGTCGGCCGTACGATATCCTCATCGAAAAGACCCTGCCGGGCAGTTTCACCGGCACCGGCCTTGGCGCATGGCTCGAAGGAAACGGGATCGCGAAGGTTACCATCGTCGGGTACATGACCCAGATGTGCTGCGACACCACGGCCCGGCAGGCCTTCCACCGGGGATATGCCGTGCAGTTCATCTCCGATGCAACCGGGACGCTCGCTTTTTCCAATGCCGCAGGAACGGTCACGGCAGAAGAACTGCACCGGGCCATCTGCGTAACGCAGGCGATGCGGTTTTCTGCCGTGATGACCACCCGGGAATGGCGTGCCGGCCACTGAGACCAAAAAGGGCGGACCGGCAATCACCCCGGGTATCGTCAGTATTTTTTTTGGTAAATCCGGTCCTCACGTAACTTCAACGAGGTTGAAGACATTGGCATACTCGTACTGGTTGACAAAATCGGCAGTCTCGTCCACGCCAAGGATACCGACAACCGTGCCATTCGAATCCCGTATCGGGGCATACCCGGAGAGAAACGATCCCCACTTTGATGTGTAGATATCCGGGGAATTTTGTGGTGCGGAAAGCGCTGCCAGGAGCACCGGCTTATCCTCGGTTGTCAGGTCCCCGATCCGTGCAACAGACGGGTCCAGCCCGTGTGTAAGGTAAAAGTCATCGACGACGTAACTGATATTCCCGTTATCCACCCGCATGATGTACGCGTTGCTGATATGCGTGTTGTTGCTGCGTGCCTGGTAAATCGTCTTTGCAAACGAGAGGTAGAGCGGTGAACCTTCATCGCCCGGTTTTAAGGTAAGCAGCCCGTCGCCGTTTACCTGACTGGCGATCTGGCTCGCGGTGACCCTGAGTTCATCCTGGAGCAGGTGCTTTCTTACCTGTACCTGACCGGTAAACCCGATCGTAAAGATAACGGCACCGACAACGATCAGGACACAGCAGACAACAACAAGCACCCTCACGCGTACGGTGAACCGATCCAGGACCATTTCAATCCGTACCTTCTCTTTTCTCACACAAATGAGTTTTGTTCTTATTCCCGGTCCCGCCCCTGGATCATATTGAAACACTCATATACCCGGCAGGGCGACTTCCTGTTGATGGATGCACACACCAGGGCAGCCGCCCCTGAACGGTACTGGCGGCTCAACCTGGCCCTCATCTCCCTGGGCGCTCTTCTGGGCGCCTATGCGGCAAGCAACATCACGGTCTCGCTCCCGCTGATCGCAGGCGATCTCCATACAAGCACCGGGCTTGCCTCCGCTACCGTCATTGTGTACCTGCTGGTCCTTTCGGGACTGTTTCTCTTTTTTGGGAAACTTGGCGACGTCTGGGGGTATCGCAGGGTGTTCCTTTTCGGCATGCTTGCATTTACTCTTGGATCATTTCTCTGCGGCTTATCGGACACCGTAAACCAGCTCATTTTCTTCCGTATTATCCAGGCGGCAGGTGCGACGATGGTAGCAGCCGTCATCACCCCGTATGTCACCTGCCATGTCCCGGAACCATGGCACGGGCGGGGTTTTGCGTATCTCTCCGGGGCGGCAGTCCTCGGGGTCATCATGGGGCCGACGCTTGGTGTGGTCATTACCGATACGCTCACCTGGCGCTGGGGTTTTTTTGCCATGGTACCGGTCAGCCTTGCGATTGTTGCAGCCGGCTTTTTTACCCTGTCGGCAGGCGAAGAGATGTCCCGGAAAAGGAAGTTCGATCTTTTCGGGGCATGCCTCTTTTCCTGCGCCACCCTCGCACTCGTCCTTGCCATCAGTTCGGTGCATGTCTTTGGGATCACGAGCCTCATCACGGCAGGCCTTGCCATTTTAACGTTTTCCTTCTGGACGCTCGCGATCGTGTACGAGAGTGCGACCGAGGACCCGGCCTTTGAGATCTCCCTTTTCAAAAACCGGCACTTTACCAATGCAAATATCTCGTTTTTCCTCATGAAACTGGTCATCAACGGCCCGGTCTTCCTCTTCCCGTTCTACTTAAACCTCGTCCTTGGCTATTCCTATTCACTGACCGGCCTCATCGTCATCGTACCCGCTGCCGTGATGCTCCTTGCCACCCCGGGAGTGGGCCTCCTCGCCGACCGGTTCAGTGCACGAACGCTCTGCATCATCGGTGCAGCGGGATCGGCAGCGGTGTACCTGTTCTTCGCCGGGTTTACGCAAGGCATCACACTCAGTATGGCCGTCCTCGCGCTCCTCATCCTTGGTGTTACCCGCGGGGTCTTCCTCGTTCCCAACACGAAACTGATCATGGACCACAGCCCCGCAGATATGAAAGGCGCTGCATCCGGCGTCATGAAGGCGCTCGGGAACACCGGCATCATCCTTGGGATCGTGATCTTCCAGATCGCCTTTTCCGAAACCCTCATTGCCGCGGAAGCCGTGGGGCAGTTACACGATCCGTTCGCGGTCCCGATGCCGGCGCTCGCGGGCGGTTTCCAGGCAGCATTTCTCCTTGCTGCCGTCCTCAGTATTGTCGCGCTCTTCTTTGCATGGCATGCACGGGATGCACCCGTAGATACAAAATAAAAAAAAAAGATCAGGTTGTGCTTGAGTGCGGAAGTGCCGTGTAAATAATCAGCGTCACGAAACCGAGTAATGCGGTGCCATAGAATCCCTGCCAGACAAATACTGATTCTATAGTCGACAGGTAGGTAAAAGGACCACCGATAGCCGCCACGTACCCGACAAAGGCGATAAGTGCTATCGCAGCCTGTTTACTCTTCTGCCGGTCGATGCTGTCGATCCATTTTTTGAGTTTTTCCTCCAGTTTTTTCTCTTTATCCGTCTTGTCTGTTTTTTGTTCGTTCTCTGCGAGCAGTGCCCGTGCTGGTTTTGCTTCCGGGGCGTCGGTCATGGTGTACGTTATCACCCAGGCAAATATGCATAACAGGAGGAAACAACCAAACCAGAACAGTGTCGGAGGCGTCGGCATCGACCGGAACGTCCCGTCAAGCAGCGTGTAGACGGTCATCACCGGGATGGGAATGTACTTTACCAGTGCACTGACCATTCCGTCCATGCCATCGTTCGCCGCCCCGGTGCCCCCGTTTCCCCCGGTATCCCCACCGGCTGCCGCCATAATGGCCATATGCCGGTCATCATCAGCGTGGGTCTTCTTCAGCGTGAGGAGTTCATTTTTCGCTTCGACTTCCTCTTTTGTAATTACTCTCAATGTGCTCATACCAGCCTTCCTGAAAATATTTTAAAAATAAATGTATTATTATATACATAAAACTTATTGCCCGGAATGGTGAGAACAGGTGCGATTGCCGGAGGTATTTTTCCGCAGATGATGAACGTATCACCCGCAGTGGTAGATATCCATTCCTGAACCGCCATTGATATATAATAAAAACTTGTATAATTCACTAAAGGATAAGATCGGGTGCGGTATCCCGCCGGGCCCGTTTGCGACAGAATGGAACGTGATACCCGTGGAGGTCGGACCCGCAACAACCGTAGGCACTGAAGTGTATGTCGATCCCGAATTATGCAAACGGTCGCGCCATTGTCATTCGGCTCACAAGTGCGTCAACTTATGCTCGATGGGCGTATTTGTCGGGATAAAAGGAGACGGCGTTTACCCGGAAAAAAGTGAACTCTGCTGCATGTGTTTTCTGTGCAACGATTTCTGCCCCGTACATGCGATCACCGTCCGGTGGACGCTCCGGGCATGAGTTCGGGATCAGGGACCGATTCATCCGGGTGAGTATAGCACGGTGTTTTTCGGTTTATTAAAAAAAGTGAATGTTACTCTCCTGCCGGCTTAACGGCCTGCAGGGTGGTGTTTTTCTGATATGCACTTATAACTGCACTTCCACCTATCCCGGCAGTTAATGCAATTAAAATTAATTGAGTCCCGGAAACAGATGCAGCTGTGGTCCCGACCGTGGTTTCAAGATACGTAATAATTGCAGCTACTATACCGGCAATGATATCATCGAGACTACCCCACATGAATTTTTTTGTACCAGGGTCAGTGTGAGGTAGATCAAATGATTTAGTATACAAAACATTGTGGACAAATCCGCCAATCAAACCAAAAATTAATACCGTAATTAAGTCCATAACCATTGTCATTAATACCCCTTCCAGGTATAAAAAAAGTATAATCTTTCATGATTAATAAATATTTTTTATCTAAAAATATTTAATAATAATCAGAACAGCACCTGCATTCAAGCGCTCTTAAGAGGTTATACATGAACACGTTGATTTGATTCTCCGTGATTGCCGCTGCACTCATTTCCGTAATGGGAAGGGAGCAATCCTCGCACTCTTCCCAGTATCGGGAGACTTGTTCGGTGCGTATAGAATTTGTTTGGAGACTGGTTTCTTTTATTGGTTTATCCCCCGGAGATCTGGGATGTTTTAACCCGGGGTACTGGTGTGAATTGTGAAGCATCATTCCATGCAAGTACTTCCGCGGGTTTGTTCTCCCTGCCTACCCCCACAAAACGATCAGCATCTTTATCCCCCCGCGATATCCCTATCATTTTATGAAAACCCCGTATGTTTTTTTCACAATCATACTCGTTTTTCTCATTACGGCAGGCTGCGTCACGTCAGGTCCGACCGGGTCTCATACCTCAAATGCCACTCCGGCGCCTGCTTCTTCTTTATCCAATGAAAGTAATGAAACCGGATATCCGGTTTCGCCTCCGGCATCGGTCATTGTTCCCTCTGCGACTGCAGTCTCCTCAACGACAGCGACCCCAGATCTCGAATCACAGGGATCGATCAACAAAATGTACTATTATACGTTAAATGGAAACCAGGGATTTATTCCCATAAAGGTGTATACGGGAGTGAATAATTACGTCACATCGTTAGGACCGATCTACACCGGGGATGATTATAATGCCGTCATTTCAAATGAGATCCAGCGTGAGTACATCATGCCGATGGTCAATGAAATCAACCATTCTGCGAAAAATCCTGACGATAATGCGAGAATCGCAATAAACCTTGTACAGCACATCAGGTATGATGCCAACACTCTCAATGAAGTTCAGGTGAATGCATCCAAATCGGGTCAATTATACATCGGACGATACCCCTATACGATCCTTTTTCAGGAGTGGGGAGGTATCTGCGGAGAAAAATCATTTCTCCTTGCGCTCCTGTTAAAGGAACTCGGGTATAATGTAGCACTGATCCAGTTCAATTTTGGCAGCAACGAGCCGGGACATATGGCTGTCGGAATAAAAGCTCCGGCACAGTACACCTTTGGAAATACCGGTTATGCACTCATAGAAAGCACAGCTCCCGTCATACCTACCTTTGACGGGTATTACCTTACCGGGATGGATGAACCAATATCATCGTTTACTCCCACAAAGGTCATCCAGATCTCTGACGGCAAATCATTCGATAGTATGGGAACAGAATCTTCCGATGCACAGATTGAACAGTCAGTTTATTCCGCGTGGGGGCAGGTAAATGAAGCAGCCATTGAGCTCAATGTCTCATCGCAGCAACTTGCCACCCTTGAGTCTCTTGTAACCTCCTGGAAATTAAAAGTGCAGTATGATCTTTCCATTAGTGATATGTCCAGCTATTCAAACGATTTACAAATGTACAACCAGGCATACAGCGATTATCAGAATTATTACACGATGGTCTACACTCCCGAGTATACGGCATGGAACAACCTTAATACCAATTTCCAGAATGTTTACGCGCCCAAAGAAACGGCACTTGAGAATAAATACGGGATGGACCGGGGAATTAACGTAGGTGTGGGAACCTGACAACAATCCGGGAAGACAAAAGATGTTTATTCCCGTAAATCCTGATGGTGAAATTGTCTTGGAATTTCCTGATTTTATGGTTTTTGCTCTCTGTTAATCCTGCATCGTCTCTTAAATTTTTAACAGAGAATCTAAAAAAAAGTACCGTCGAAAATTATATCTGGTGACATAGTAAATTCAGGTTTAATGGAAGGTTGAACCGGAAGGTGCCGGTAGATCCTGCACGTGATATCTGGAAAGATCTTCCTTTAAGGCAGGTGAGGGCATATGGCAATCCGGAAACGAGAATTTATTAAAAAATGTGATTACCTCGGCATCATTGGCGTGACACTCCTTATTATGAGCATTATCGTGACAGGGTGCACCCAGACCTCCAGTACTAATCCCGGCACATCTGCAGCAACCGTGTCGCCGACCGACTCCGGAAACAATGCAAACAGTCAGAACGGTGTTTCCATAGCCCTCGTGACTCCCGGCCAGCAGGGAACCAACGTTACCTTAACGGGAGCTTTTGTGCACGGTCATTATGTGAGCAATATTACTCCGATGATGGCAGCTGCGCAAAACCTCGGGGTACCCGAGAGCGCTCTTATCAGTGCCCTGACTCCCCCACCGGATAGTCATGTTATCAATTATACCTACGCAGCAGCACAATTGTCTATGGTAACCGGGACTACCATAACTCCAGACCAGCTCATGGCGGCGCTCCGGTAAAGCTGAAATAAAGAGTTCTGGCAGAGGAATTGACAAACTCTTGCACGCGTTAATTTTTTTTATCACGGCCGGTGAAAAATTCCCGGTACACCCGGCACAACATCCCCGTGCCGGAGCGGCAAAGCGCACCGTCCCTGCACCATTCGCCAAAATTTACTTAAAATTTTTTTTCACTCAACGCCTTGTATATGAAGTCCTGAAGGTAAATTGCAGTATAGCCCTGTGGTAAAAGGGGGTGATCTGGATGGGATGCTGGGCTTACCCTTATCTGTGTATGTTCTGCGAACACGTTTGCTCGTGTCCGGCCTCATGGGTGTGTTAAGAGGCAGCCGGGGCCGCAAGAAACCCATTACTCCGTTTGGCGTTTTTTGCGGCACAAGCCCCGGGAACCCGTGAATGTTATCCTGAAACGCCGGGTTCCCCTGGCCGTCACTTTTTTATGAGTTTCACCGTCAGAAGTGTGGTATTAAAAAAATGCTGCTTGTGGACTGGACTATCACGCATCTTTACGGTAAAACCTGTACACGATGTAGATCAGATTACCAAAAAAACCGGCAATGATCACAATCCCGATTATTGGATTATTAAATAAGATCTCGCCGATATCGGGTACAAGAAAACATGCTAACAGACCGAATAAAACCCCGATTGAAATATTTATTACATCCCGGGAAATCGTTCCCCGATATGACTTTAGCTCCGTATGCCCGCAAAAATGACATGTTGTCTCCCCATCGGACAGCCTGGTCCCGCATTCAGGGCAAATCATACTGGAATGTACGTGACTGAAATATTAATCGCTATCTTGTCCCGGGTTTTGAATATGAAGGGTACAGGTTCATGCACGATTCTTTAAGAGAACGTCTAAAAAAAGAAAATTAAGCGTGACGCATCAGGCCAGTGCTGCGGTGATACCGACAACACCTGACTGGATGATCAGGGCAACAGCGATGATGACGCCGGCGACTTCAAGCGCGACCGCGACATTGCCGTTTTTCAGTTCCTCGAACGCATTCATCTGCTTGGTGAGTTTGTCAA
>NZ_JBAVMX010000027.1:0-17040 GCF_049690535.1 Methanoregula sp.
CACAGGGTCTTGCCCTGATGTTCGAGGTCTGCTTCAACGTTGCCGGCATGCGCCTGCCGATTATCATGACGATCGCCAACCGTGCGCTCGGGGCACCGCTCTCCATCTGGAACGACCAGCAGGACTCGATCGCTCTCCGTGACTCCGGCTGGCTCCAGTTCTATGCAGAGGACAACCAGGAGGCGACTGATCTCCACTATATTGCCTACCGCGTGGCAGAAAATCCCGCAGTCCAGCTCCCGGCGTTTGTCTGCTTTGACGGGTTCATCCTCTCGCACACCTACGAACCGGTCGATATGCTCACTCAGGCCGATGTCGACAGGTACCTGCCGAAGTTTGCGCCAAAAGAGCGGCTCGATGCCGCCGACCCGGTCAGTTTCGGGATGTATGCCACCCCGGAGTACTACCTTGAGTTCCGGTACGAGACCGACAAGGCGCTCAAAGAGGCAAAATCTGCGATCCAGGCCGCGGGAAAAGAGTTCGGAACGATGTTTGGCCGGGACTACAGCGCGATGGTCGAGGGGTACCAGATTGAGGATGCGGAGACGGTGATCGTCGCCATGGGTTCGATCTGCGGCACGGTCAAGGACACCATTGACGACCTGCGGAAAGAAGGAAAGAAAGTGGGCTTACTCAAGATCCGCGTCTTCCGCCCATTCCCTTCAGAAGACGTGGCAAAAGCACTCAAAGGTGCAAAACACGTTGCTGTGCTTGACAAGAACATCTCGCTTGGCGCGAAAGGCGCCGTGGCGCTCGAAGTAAAGGACGCCCTCTATGGCTCTGGTATCCCGGTCTTCGATTATATCATCGGCCTTGGCGGAAGGGACGTGCGGAAGAAGGACATCCGTGAAGTTGTCACGCTTGTCGAAAAAGGCAAAGGCGATCAGTTTATCGGCCTGCGCAGGGAGGTGCTCTGATCATGGCAGACAAAACCTGCGAGCTCTTCGACTGCGGGCACCGTGCCTGCGGGGGATGCGGGGCGGCTCTCGCGGCCCGGCTTGTGCTCAAAGCGGCGGGCACGAACTCAATTGTGGTTTCATCGACCGGCTGCATGGAGGTCTTCTCAACGCCGTATCCCGAGACCGCGTGGAAAGTCCCGTGGATCCACTCGCTCTTTGAGAACGCATCAGCCGTTGCCTCCGGTATAGAGTCCTCGCTCAAAAAACAGGGCAGGAAAGAGAAGGTCATCGTGATTGCCGGCGATGGCGCGACATTCGATATCGGGATGCTCTGCATCAGCGGCGCATTCGAACGCGGACACGACATCACCTACATCTGCTACGATAACGAGGCCTACATGAACACCGGCATTCAGCGGTCCGGCGCGACCCCGTACGATGCCAGCACCACGACAAGCCCGGCCGGTTCGCAGTCGTTTGGGAACAAGCGCCCGAAAAAAGATCTGCCGCAGATCCTCGCGGCCCACGGCGCCCCGTATGTGGCAACAGCATCGATAGCCTACCCGAACGACCTGATCCAGAAGGTGGAAAAAGCGATCAACACCGTGGGACCTACCTACGTGCAGCTCCATGCCCCCTGCTGCACCGGCTGGGGTTTTGAAAGCGACCAGACAATGGCCATCGCAAAACTGGCGATCGAGACCGGTCTCTGGGTGAACTACGAGATGGTGGATGGCACGGTGACAAAGGTCAAAAAGGTTGTCAGGAAACCGGTTGTGGAATACTTAAAAACCCAGAAACGGTTCCGGCACCTGTTCAAACCCGCGAAACAGGACGCTGAGATTGCGGCGATCCAGGCGATTGCGGATAAAAATGCCGAGAAGTACGGCATCGATATCAAGCTCAAGAAGGAATAAATCCTCTTTTTTGGTTTTCTGAGAACTGGAAAACACCAATTCTCCTTGCGTTTTTCCGCATTCGGAGGTCCGGCCCCCATTCCCCCATATTGATGAGATTAAGAGATTTCTATGAGGCACCTATGACTATGTAAATGATATTGATAATAACAACCGCAAATGTGTAGGTAAGTCCAATAATTAATCCAATAAAAAGGGCACATTGAGCGCATTTTCCGTATTCCCCAATTTTTTTTAATAATCGAATAATTCCTTCAATTAAAAAAATAATGAAAATGCAAGCGATAGTCTTGATAAATGAAAACATGATTGGATTACCAACATACGGTGCCATTGAGACGTTTTGTTCAAAATGTCCCAAATATATCCCAATTGTAGTAGTGATAACATCTCCAATAGATGCAACAATAATGCCCAAATAAAGAAACCATCGATATTGTTCCAAATTTTCAAAATATTCCATACACTTATTTATAACGATTTATTAAATATTTCTTGAGGTTATGCGATTATATTATTCATCGTACGAGGAATTCGATAAAATCATATTCTTACTGAATTGAAAATTGAACTATCATATACTCAAAATTAGGGCTATAGGATAAGCATTTTCCTCCTAAACAGAATTTACTATCAATTGTGAAAAACGGTAAAGAAATTTGATCATAATTCCCTCACCCCCTCGCGACAATTTTAATACGTTCCAGTCCGACATTAGTAGGTTATCGGGCTCGTGGTCTAGCGGTATGACGTCGCCCTTACACGGCGAAGGTCACCGGTTCGAATCCGGTCGGGCCCATCTTTTTTCTTTCCGTTTGTGCGGCAGCCTCCATTACACCATCTGAATCCCCCGGCCTTTGCCAGATATTTCCGGAAAAGTCCGGGTCACAAGCTGAAGATTTCAAAAAATGATCAGATCGGTTGCTGATAATTCCAGAAAATGTACGGATCAGCTGCTGAGGATTTTCAAAAATGAACAAGTCGCGAGCTGAGGATTCCGGAAAAAGAACGGGTCGGCAGCTAAGAATTCTCAAAAAAGATCGATACGGTCTTGCAGCAAAAACGGCCAACCCACAAATAATCATCAAAATATCCGACGGAGACCGTGCGGACCCCGCGTTCATTCAGGAAAAAGTCCGGTACGGCTGCTGAACATTTTCAAAAATAAGCGGATCGGTTGCTGAAGATTTTTAAAAATGAACGGATCGCAAGCTGAGGATTCCGGAAAATCTCCGGATCAGCTGCTGATAATTTTCAAAAATGAACAGGTCACGAGATGAGGATTCCGGAAAAAAACCGGGCGGGTTACTGATAATGAATGAAAAAAAAGTTTCAGGAGGTTCCTGTCGCAGCGCTTCCGGCACTCGCCTTCTGGATGGAATCAATCTTGATATCAAACGTAAGGTTCTGGCCGGCAAGCGGGGAATTTGAATCTACAAACACCCCGGCACTGGTGGTATTGACAACGACAACCGGGATCTCGTTGCCACTCACAGAACTCACGAAATAGAATTTTTCACCGGGAGTTATGGTCGTGTTTGCCGGGAACTTGCTTGTGGGGATCAGCTCGACAAGGCTTGGATCATAGGCACCGTAGGCCTTGTCGTAGGGAATCGTCACGATCTTCTCCTCGTTCACTTTCATCCCCCGTACCGCAGTATCAAAGCCGGAGATCATCTGGCCCGCCCCAACGGTAAAGCTCAGCGGCGTCCCGTTTGCGTTCGTATCAAAAACGGTCTTGTTATCAAACATTCCGGTGTAGGTAACATTCACAGTGTCCCCCACCGCTACAACAACAGGATTTGAGAGTACAATATAGAGGATTGCGCAGATGACAACAACCGCTGCCACCGCCGCAACTCCCACCCACAGGTACTGCCGCTTGTGTGCAGCCACTTTCTCCTTGCCTTTGCGTTTCTCTGATTTCTTCATGATGTTCGTATCAAGGATTTGCCGGTAAACAATATACCTTTGCCTCTCTGATAGGTAATCAAAAGAGCGGGCCACAACGCATACGATTCATCCGGCCCCTCTGGTGGCTCACCGTGGAACAAAAGGATCCCCGAACGATCGCAGGCGCTCTTCATGCCCTGCACAAAACACTGGAGGCGGAGATCGCAGAGGAGCGTAAGCGCCAGCGGGGCCTTTATGCATCGGGCACACCGGGCCGGCTCACGATCGTTATCCTCGGTGCAGCAACTCTCTTAAATATCCTCTTCTTTTTGGGAAACCCCATGTACCCGCTCCTCTTCATATGCGCCAGTTTTTTTTTGTTTATGTTCTATTTTGTCACCCTGCTCATCCCCCATAACCTGCAACGGTCATCCTTTCCGCAGGCCGATATCTCCCGGTATCTCACCGGATTCCAAGAAACCGGCATTATACGGGGAACAAAGAAGGTCACCCGGGTAGTTCTCAATGCATTTTTCATCAACTGCCGCCCGCTTTTCTACGGGTTCACCCTGATCTTTACCATAGACATTGTTCTTGTCATTGCGCTGCACCTCACCGGGAGACTGTCCGCGTCCCCTGCCGGGATCATTCTCTTCCAGTCTGCCGCCATCATCCTCTTCTATTTCCTTGTCTGGAAACTGGAGCCCTATTCGACGAATTTTTTCACCGATGTCTCCGGCATGAGGGCGCACCTGATCAAAAGAAACATCCCTGAACCGGTGGTCTCCTTCCTGTTTCTTCTGGGAGCCGCAGTTGCACTCATCTGTATTTTCTCAACGATCATCCTGCTCCCGGGCATCACGGTCAACAACGTTCTTTCGGTCTCGGATTTCAGTAAACTCGGTAATTTGTTCATCGCGATCGGCGTGGTGCTGGTAACCCAGTATTTCCTTTTCCGCTATCTGCACGGCATTACAAGCCGGGATCTGCTCGCCCGTTTCTCACAGAACAAGACCGAGTGCCTCCTTTACCAGATGGAGATCATAGGAGAATCCGGTCCGTCGTCCCCTGCCTTGGCGGGCTCTCCTGATTCGGCCACAACGGATACTCTCTGCGAAGCAACCGAGCTCCTGCTCGAATCACGGCTGTACCAAGTCGAGAAAAAGACCATCTTCGGGGTGTTTCCGGTCTATATTGTAAATCTCGATTTTTCCCAGGTATTTCCCCGCAGGCTCCCACAGGATAAAGACGCACACAACCGGTAATTCCCATCCGCCATCTGTCGGGATTTGTCCCAGACCGGGCCGGACGGACCAGGGAAATTACCCCGATTGAACTTTATTTATACCTGAAGAACGCATGTAAAAAGTAGAGCCTATGTCCGACGAAATAAAAACCGCAGAGGTGGCAGGGAAAAAAGTCCAGTGGGACCCTGCACAAATGCGAAAAATTCAGGAGCACCCCTGTTTTTCCGAGAAAGCGTGCCACAGTTTCGGCCGTTGTCATATTCCCGTGGCACCAAAGTGCAATATCCAGTGCAACTACTGTATCCGGGATTTTGACTGCGTTAACGAGAGCAGGCCCGGGGTGACCACCCAGGTACTGAATCCTGAAGAAGCCATGGACATGGTAAAAAAAGTCGTCAAAAAATATGATTACATCAAGGTTGTCGGCATTGCAGGGCCCGGCGATCCGCTGGCAAACGAAGAGACCTTCGAGACGCTCAAAAGGCTCCACGAGGAGTACCCCGGGGTCATCAAGTGCATCAGTACAAACGGCCTCCTCCTGCCGGACAAGATCGACCTGCTCCAGAAGTATGACGTCGGTAATATCACGGTAACGCTCAACGCGATCGACCCGGCAATCGGGGCAAAGATCTACCAGTTTGTCGATTACAAGGGCAAACGATACACGGGGATCGAAGCGGCAAAACTTCTCCTCTCGCAGCAGTTAAAGGGTATCGAGATGGCCGTGGAACGACACATGGTCGTCAAGGTAAACACCGTCTATATCCCGGGCATCAACGAGGATCATATTGTGGATATCGCAAAGAAGGTCGGCGAGATGGGAGTCTATACCTTCAACCTCATCCCGCTGATCGCCCAGTACAAGTTCGCTGACATCGCCCCTCCGACACCCGAGATGAAAAAGAAGATGCAGGACGCCTGTTCGAAATACGTCAAACAGATGCGGCACTGCCAGCGCTGCCGGGCTGACGCCATCGGGAAACTCGGGCACGATGTGCAGTCATGCATGTATAAGCACGAATAATCTTTTTTATCAATGGAGCATCCGGCGTGCCGGAATAGTCACCCGTAAAATTCCCGCGCAGGGGTATCCTGCCCATTGCCCGGTCTAAAAGGATGATAAAAATAAAAGAGCGCTCTTTTGTTCTTCCAGACCTGCACCCGGGCCGGACTTTTCATTTCCGGTACAGAGCACGAACGCCAGCCTCTTACCGCGTGATACCCAGCGTCGGATAGGTGGACTTCTGTGTGCCGGCACTCTGGACGATCCGGTCCAGTTCATCGACCACGGTTTTAAGTGACGGGGGTATAGTGGTTTCCGCGGCTGTGACCGTCTTGCCATGATAACTGATCGTATACGTCATCAGGTCGGCAGAGTTGCGAGGAGCCGAATAGTTGGTCTGAAGCTGCGAGAACTGGGACTCGTTAAACAGCACAGACAGGAGCGCCATGTCGGTCGAATTCAGGGCAACCTCGGTGCTGGCAGATGGCCCTGAGACGACGGCGACACCGTTATCGAAGATCACAAGGCGGTCGCTGACACCGGCAATGCCCCCGGTCCGGTGATAGTCGACAAATACCGCCGGGGGTTCCGTCTTGTTGACCGGGAGGATTCCGGTACCGAGACAACCGGCACCTGCTAGTACAAGAACGAGGATAAAAACCAAAAGTATTGGCAGAAATTTTATACGCATCACCCCGGGGTGCCGTTATCTCCGGTATAGTTCCGGATTATAACTGCACAACATCCGCCTTTTTGGATTTTGCTCCGGTTTTACGCTCGGGAAGGACTTCTTCGAGCGCTTTTAAGAGGCTGTCCATCTTGTCGCTGTTAAAGACCGCCCGGAATGCCGCAAGTTCGGCAGCGTTCATGATCATGATCCCTTTCTTCTTCATGGGAAGACCGTTTTCACCGAGCGGGTTGATATCGATCGCAAGGGACGCCGGGCGGTTTTTTGTTGCCGGAAGCCGGATAATGGAGACACCGGCGAGCGTGGTTGCTTTTCGTTCCCAGTCCCCGCCTTCTTCGATAAATGCCTTGAGGGTTTCTGTTAATTCCATGAAAAGAACTGTTAATTTATATATTAAAAGACTATCCGTTCCTTTTTTTGGCCAGTATAAAAAAAGGCTGCCCGATCTCCAGAAAAAAAGTCCGGACGGTGATCACATCAGAATCTCTGGACATATTCTAAAAGGTTGAAACGCAGATATTTGTGAGGAAACCCCAAGAACCATGCCACGGATCGCCCTTCGCCCGGATCAGCCGTTCTCCCTTGACCAGACACTGGGGTGCGGACAGGTCTTCCGCTGGGATCGCGCCGAGGATGGCTGGTGGTGCGGGGTTATCGGGAACAAGGTAATCCGGTGCCGGCAGGAAGGCGCGACCCTCATGTATGAGGGGGCAGACGAGAAAAATATCCGTCACTATTTCTCCCTCGATCTCGATCTCGAAGCGATCCTGGAAGCGATCGACCACGACCCGTTCATCCACACAGCGATCGAACGGTGCCGGGGCCTGCGCCTTGTGCGGCAGCCCGCGTGGGAATGCCTCTGCTCGTATATCTGCGCAACGAACTCCAACATCCCCATGATAAGGCGCCGGATAGCGACCATCGCGCAGCAGTTCGGGGACGAGATCTTATCCGGAGACCAGAAATTTTTTGCGTTTCCCGGGCCCGCAAAACTGTCCTGTACAGGTAAAGAAGCGACACTTGCCGGTTGCAAACTTGGCTACCGCACACCCTACGTGTTCAGCACGGCCTGCGAAGTTGCGGCCGAAAAAGACTGGGCAAAAACCATTGAGACGCTGCCGTACGAAGAGGCCCGCCGGCAGATGATGAAGTTTTCCGGTATCGGCCCAAAGGCGGCTGACTGCGTCCTGCTCTTTGCATTCCAGAAGTACGAAGCATTCCCGGTCGACGTCTGGATCCGGCGGATCATGCGGGAACACTATATCACGACGCTCACACGCGATAGTGCGCTGACAGGCTGGGAATACGATACGATACGCAGGTTTGCACGTCATCATTTCGGGGAATACTGCGGATACGCGCAGGAATATCTCTACGCGGCCCGGGACAGCTAAAACTCCCCAGGTCATCATGAGTATGAGAAAACCGGCCGCGCCCCTCGTGTTCACCGGATCTTCCTGTCTTCCTGATATCCATGGACAGCATACACACAAGGAAACTGCCAAAATCAATCATCGCCTTAGCGTGCGCAACCGTGCTTTTTGGGACGGCGACACCGCTCCTGAAGATCCTTGTCGACGGGATGGCTCCCCTGCTCCTCATCGCACTCCTTGCGATAGGATCGGGTGCCGGTATTCTCTGCTGGCGGGCGGTAAGCGGACCACGTTTTACGACAGGGCGGCCCTGTGCAGGCAAAAGGGAGAAATACCTGTTGGCGGGAACGATCATTGTAGGAGGCTTTGTGGCGCCCGTCGTGCAGTGCTTTGCCCTCACGGTTACTCCTGCTGCCACGGCATCGCTTCTCTTAAACTTCGAGATTGTCGCAACGGTCCTGCTCGCGTTTCTGGTATTTCATGAACCGGCAGACAAAAAAACCGGTCTTGCCCTCATACTTATTTTCGCCGGCAGTATCATTCTCGGGTGGAACGGGGAGAGTGCCCTTGGGTTTTCGCTTGGGGCGCTCGGGATCATTATTTCCGGTTTTTTCTGGGGCGTGGACAACAACTGCATGGCACATATCTCCGCATATCCTCCCGGTCTGATCGCCCTGTGCAAGGTGATCTTTGGCGGGACCATCGCCGGCGTGCTCGTGATCGCGCTCGGGGAGCCCCTGCCCGGTGCGGGTTTGATCATCCTTGCTCTCCTCACCGGGTTCTTTTCCTACGGTCTTGGGCTCATCCTCTTTATCGTGGCCCTGCGGGACATGGGCGCGGCCCGCGCGGGAGCGGTGTATGCGGCAGCGCCGTTTATCGGGTGCATTGCATCGCTTGTCGTCTTTTCCGATCTGCCCGGCGGCCAGTTCTGGCTTGCTATTCCCCTCTTTGTCGCAGGTGCGCTGATCGTGATCTACGAACAATGGAAGCGGGAATATTCCCCCGGATCAGAACAGTTATCGCCGAAGACTCCTTAAAAACCGGCCCATGGAGCGACCGCACAGGCGCTGCACCCGGACGGGTGTAAAAAAAGCAAATCTGAAGGGAGATTCAGGTCCCGATGTCCCAGCTGCACTGATATTTTTTCTGGGCAGCGCTGAGCTCATCGATGGAAAGCCCGAGTGACGCAAGCTTGAGCCTGGCGACCTGCTCGTCGATCTCATTGGGGACTTCGTAGACCCCGCCTTTGAGAGAGGAGCCGTGCTCCGCGATATACCGGGTGCAGAGCGCCTGGAGCGCGAAGCTTAAGTCCATGACCTCGATGGGATGGCCCATGCCCTTTGGTGTGGCAAGGTTCACAAGCCGGCCTTCGGCGAGCACGTGGACCGGTTTACCTTTGATGAAGTAGGTGATGATACCGTCGCGTTCGATTGTCGAATCCGCGTGCTTTGCAAGCCATGCAATGTCGATCTCCACATTGAAATGACCGGCATTTGCGAGGATTGCTCCGCCTTTTAGTTTCCCGAACTGGTTCTTCCCTATCACGCTCGTGTTGCCGGTGGTCGTGACAAAGATGTCGCCGATCTCTGCTGCCTGGTCCATGGTCATGACATGGTACCCGTCCATGTGCGCCTCAAGGGCCCGCCGTGGATCGATCTCGGTGACCACGACTTTTGCACCGAGTCCATGGGCCTTCTTTGCAAGACCCCGACCGCAGTAACCGTAGCCGGCGACAACAAAGTATTTTCCGGCGATAAGGGTGTTTGTCGTAATCATGATCGAAGAGAGCACGCTCTCCCCGGTCCCGTGCACGTTGTCAAAGAACCGCTTCATCGGCGTGTCGTTGACTGCGACAACCGGGAACTCGAGTTTTTTCTCAGCTGCCATTGCCCGGAGCCGGTGGATGCCGGTCGTCGTTTCCTCGCAGCCACCAATCACGTTCTTGAGCAGTTCCCGGCGTTTGGTGTGCAGGTAGTGGATAAGGTCCATACCGTCATCGATGGTAATGGAGGGCGCTGCATCGAGCACCTGCTCGATTGCCGCGTAGTACTCATCAACCGTGCACCCGCGCTTTGCAAAGCAGTGGACGTTTTTGACCTCATTTAAGGCCTCTGCCACATCATCCTGCGTGGAGAGCGGGTTGCAGCCGGTGATGTAGACTTTTGCCCCGCCGGCGGCAAGCGTCTGGACGAGGTTTGCGGTCTTTGCCTCGACATGGAGTGCCATGCCGATCGTCATGCCCTTGAATGGCTTGTCCTTCTCGAACTGTTGTTTAATAGAGGCAAGCACCGGCATGTACTGTGCTGCCCAGTCGATCTTCAGTTTTCCGGTACTCATGAAAAACACCTGTGCAGTACCTGCCTTGGGGCAGGTACCATTCCATCACGTACCCAAAGATTAGGGTGACCAAGGCACATAAACTTCCCCGCATACGAACGCGGGGCTGGCAGATAGGTACATACCCTTTGCAGGAGAAATCAGGAATGAAATGGTGCTCACGCGACGGATCATCCCCTGTCTTGACTTAAAAGATGGCAGAGTCGTAAAAGGGACAAATTTCCTCGGTCTCAGGGACGCCGGGGACCCGGTGGAACTGGCACAGAGGTACAACGAGCAGGGTGCTGATGAGGTGGTGTTTCTCGACATTACCGCCTCAAAGGAGCAGCGCGGCATTATCGTCGAACTCATCAAACGAGCGGCAGATCAGCTCTTCCTGCCGCTCACGGTCGGTGGCGGCCTGCGGTCGCTCGACGACATCCAGCAGATCCTCCGGGCCGGCGCCGACAAGGTAAGCCTGAACACGAGCGCGGTACACGACCCGTCGCTGATCACGAAAGGGGCAGAGTCATTCGGGACGCAGTGCATTGTGGTCGCCATGGATGTCCGGCGTAATTTCACGGATAACACAGAGGCGATTCCGGTCAAGCTCGCGGATGGCCGGACCTGCTGGTACGAGGTGGTGATCTATGGTGGGAGCAAGCCGACCGGCATCGATGCGGTGCGCTGGGCAAAGGAAGCGGAGGAACGCGGCGCCGGGGAGATCCTCTTAACGAGTATGGAAACCGACGGCACGAAAAACGGGTTTGATATTGCGATCACCCGGGCGATCTCGGAATCAGCGAATATCCCGGTGATCGCAAGCGGGGGCGTCGGAACCCTTGAGCACTTCTATGACGGGTTTACCAGAGGAAAAGCGGATGCCTGCCTTGCGGCAAGCGTCTTTCATTACGGCCAATTCACGATTCACGAGGTAAAAGAGTATCTTAATGGAAGGGGTATCCCGGTACGGCTCTGAGATCGATCTCGAATGCTGCCACCGGGTGCTCCAGTTCAAAAGCAGTCAGCACAGCGGGATGGATCTCGCCAAACACACCCACCTTTTTGTTGCCTGCGATAATATCTGCCCGTCTTCCTTCGATGAATGCAGCATCTGCTGACACTTCTGCACAGTACGCGATCCCGAGCTCGCGGAGCACCGCGTCAACGCATGCGTAGGCTTCCGAGAAGTCCGCCGCCGGGTTGGTGCTTACTGCAGCAAGCCGTTGTGTAGTCTGGAGATCGGCCACCACATCTCCTGTCGCAAAGAGCCGCTGAGGAAGCTCGCGGTGCCGGTTGACCCGGAGCATTTCAAGAAGGAGCGGCAGGATCTCAGTCCTCACAACCGTATACTCCTCGCTGATGGGATGCATGAGGTGAAGCGTCTGTGGGGAACGGGGACGCTGCAGGTAATCGAAGAGCACCCGTTCGTTCGTCAGCGTAAAGGGCATCATCTCGAGGTACCCGAGGCCGGCGAGGATTGTGCGCACCTGAGTGGCAACCGTGTTTACCGGGTGTTCCTTTCCGATAGAAAACGTAGGGGGCACCTGCACATCGAAGTTCTCGTACCCGTAGGCGATCGCAACATCCTCGAAGAGGTCCCAGTCATGCATGATGTCTGCCCGGTAACAGGGCACCTGCACCCGCACCCGGTCCGCCCCGACCGGCCGGGCACCAAACCGCATCTTTTCGAGTAGCTCAGCCATCTGTGGAGCGGTGAGATCTGCGCCGATGAGTGCGCAGCACTCGCGGACGCTGACCGTGCGCTCTATCGGTGCGAGGCTGGGAGTCGCGACGCCGCTTATCTCCACGCTCTCGATCGTCGCTCCGGCTTCGGCCATCGCAGTGCAGATAATATTCGCTGCGACGTTCACCGCACGCTGGTCGGTGCCGGTCACATCAAGAAGGATGTTTTTGGTTTTGGTCGTCACCCGGGTGCGCTCGCCGTTAATGATCGGCGGGAACGAACAGACATTGTCCTCATCATCGGTGATCAGGGGGAAACGCGGGAAGTCTTTTACGATCTTCGCATAGTCCCTACCCTTCGGGTGCTCCGCGAGGATGCCGTCAAGGGTGAGTTCTTTGGTGAAATCGAGCGGCACAAACTTCCTGCTTCGGGGTGACGCCGTGTAATGGAACGGCGGCGTCACGGTGTCAAAGTCGTGGATGCCAATCGCCACCTTACTCCGGCCCCTCCCTACAGCCCAGTGGAGAGCTTCCTGGAGCGCCATGACTGATAGGATAGACTCGTCGTCAAATGAGACGTTTCGTATGATCGCAGAGCCAAGACAGGGACGGATACCGGCAAGTGCCGGGTCGATGGTGAACGCGATACCCGAGGATTTCACCGAATATTTCGGAAGGCCAGTCTCGATCCCGAGAAATCCCCGCATTGCCCGGGCTACGCCTTCAACCGAGAAGAGGTCGGGGCGGTTCGGGAAGAACTCGACGTCCGCGTGATCCTCTTCGATGCGCTCGACCTCGGAGCCGATCATCGGCAGGCGTTTAAGAATGGTCTCCCGGTCTGCGCCGGTGAGGCGTTCGAGATACCGGTAGGAAAGCCCGATAATCGCCATGTTACGGCCTCCTTCCCGCGTTTGCCGGGGCGTGAATCGGGCTTGACCGTATCCATTCAAGGTCGCTCTGGTATAACTGCCGCAGGTCTTTTAGGCCCATCCGTAACATCGCGACCCGGCTTACACCGAGGCCCCATGCGAGCACGGGGCTGGTAACGCCCCATGGCGCAGTGACCTCCTGCCGGAAGACGCCGGCACCGCCCATCTCGACCCAGCCAAGGCCGTCGACATAGATCTCCGGTTCGACCGAAGGTTCCGTGTACGGAAAGAACCCGGGGCGGAAGCGGACGTCTTCAAAACCCATCCGGGTGTAAAATTCCTTTAAGAACCCAAGCAGGTGCCGGAACGTGACATCCTTGTCCATTACGATCCCTTCGAGCTGTTCGAACTCGGGCGTATGGGTAGGATCGATCGCCTCCCTGCGGTATACCCGGCCGATGCAGAATGCCTTGACCGGCGGTTCGGGATGACTGGCCAGGTACTGGATGGAAAGGCTTGTTGTATGGGTGCGGAGCACGCACTGTTTTGCTTTCTCCGGGTTCCATTTCCCGCCCCAGCCAGTCGACGAAGTCTCGCCACCGTGCTCGTGCATGTCGCGGAGTCGCTCCCACCCTTCAGAAAGCGGTGCCTGCTCATTAAGGTAGAACGTGTCCTGCATCTCCCGGGCCGGGTGATCCTGTGGCTGGAAGAGGGCATCGAAATTCCAGAACGCGCTCTGGACGATCTCACCGTGCATCTCGGTAAATCCCATTTCGAGAAGGATCTGGCGCATCTCGTCAATGAGCCGCTGGTAGGGATGGGCTTTTCCCGGGTAGACGGTCTTTGGCAGTTTTTTAATGTCGTACTTCCGCAGGCTCGCGGTCTTCCATGCACCGGAGAGGATCTGCTCGCGGGTGAGGGTGCCGATCTCTTCTTTAAAGTCAAGACCCTGATTTACAAGAGCGATCCCACTGGATGTGATGGAAATTGCATATCGAACGGTCTCGGATTCGATAAGGATCCCGCGCTTGATCAACTCTTTAGTATAGGGTTCACCAGAACGCGGATTTCGCAGTGCAGATTCTTCCGCTGCAGTTGACTTACTTTCGTTCTTTATTATTGCAGAACCTTCAACATGAATAAGCCCTTTTTTTCTTAATTGGCCAAAACCGATTTTGAATGATTTGTGATTCTGAAGGTCAGCTACTTGAGTACCGGGGTTTATTACCGCAAGGAGCTGGGTTTCGGGCAGATTGAATTTGCGGTATTCATTCCCTTCTTCAGTTGGCTCGATTGTTTTCTCAACAATCCGCTCAATTTTCGCAAGTCCCTTGTCTTTGGCAAGGTGCGCCCACTGCACGACTGAGTCAGGTGTCGCATTCATAATAGATGCGAGGTGCTCCGCATTTGTTTCTTTCAAATCTGCCAGCGCGGCAAGCAGCCTCTTCTCGTTTAACGTCAGTTCCGCCATTTCCCTGTTCACACCTCGATTGTCTCTGCCGCCACGTCCATCTTCTCCTTGAACTCTTTGAGGAATGCTACGACACGGTCTGCGGTCTCCTTCTTGCACTGCCCGCAGGTGATCTCCCCGACTTTGCACTTACGGTGGATCTCTGCCAGTTGTGCATCATCGGTGACCATGTGGAACATATTGAGGAGGTAGAGCGTGCACTTCTCCGGTTCACCGCCAAGCCGTTTCTGCTCCTCAAGCGTTTGCCTTCCACCGGTAAGGCCGCTCATCACCTTCTTTCTGACCGCTGCTTCGGGCTCGTAGAACGAGATGAGACTCTCCGGGATGCTCGACGACATCTTCCCACCGGTCAGCCCCGGGAGGAAGATATGGTAGGTGGATGACGGGGTGTAGAACCCATAGCCGCCGCAGGCCAGTTCGATTTCACGCACACGTGAACTTACATCGGCGCATTCCGCACCTTTGATATCCACGTGGCCCTCGTATTTCTTCGCGTGCGGGAACGCCTTTTTTACCGCATCGAGGGCCGCTTCGGGTGCATTTTTAGAGCGTACACTGATATGCCCGTCGCGCTCCTCGACAGTGAACATCCGGAACTTGTGGGCGATCCCCCGGGTGAGCCGGATATGGGGGTCCTGATCGATGCCCACCGGCACGAGTGTCGGTGCCGGTCCACACTCGACCTGAGGGTACAGGATGTCTGCCACCTGCGTAATCACGCTGTCCGCATGGGCGAGCGCGGTCTCGGGGGTAAACCCGTAGATTGCCGTAAGTTCGGAGAAGTTTACCTTTGTTGCCGCCTCAAACGCGAGATCCTTGAGCCGCTCGTTTCTGCTCTGGAAATACGTCTGCCCTTCAAACCCGAGGGCATACAGGCAGGAGAGATATTCCTTCCCGTACTCCCGGCATTTTTCCCACGAAAGGCCCCTGACCGCATAGGCTTCCCGGTCGGCAATCGTCACGTACCCGTTTGCACCCTGCTGCACATGCCAGACTATTTCACGCATGAGCATCAGGTGGCCGAGATGCGGGTGGCCGCTCGGCATAAACCCGGTTAAAAGGTGAAACGGCGTGTGGTTCCTGATCGCCCGGGCGATGGGGAGGTAATCCCGCTGGCCGACCACGATGCCCCGGCGCATGAAATACGGGATCTCGGGAAGTTCCCGGAGCACCGGTGCTATTGGGTCGATGCCGAACTCGGCAAACGTCTTTTCGACATCGAGAGAAGGTGTACTTGACCAGGGATTGACCTGCGGTTCTGTCATGATGGTAACGCTCAACCGTATCTTACAATTTAATCCGTGCGAATTCGACGAACTGAATACCGGTAGTATGTACACAGCCAAATAACATCTTCTTTTTGACGCTGTGCGCCATCCTGACCGAGCGCGAGATGACACTCATGGGCATGATCGCCTCTTTTTCTACCGCATGTACCAGCATGTCGGAGTGTACGTTCTTTCCGCAGTAGACCCGGTAGTGGTGGCCGAACTTGTACCCGGTCCGGGGAATGAAATCGTGCCGGCGCAGCTCGGTATAGACCTTGTCTTTCTCTGCAAGTTCCGGGTCGCTCTCCTTTGCGAACGTAAAATATTCGGCAGGGGTAAGCGATGCACCGTCTTTTGTGGCGCGGAGGGTTCCCCCATCCATCAGGTACAGGAGTTCGACCGGTGAGATCAGCAGCCGCTCCTCGTCAAGCCGTTTCCCGAAACCTGCATTCTCCAGTTCTGAAGGAGAAGATACCCGGACCATCGCAGACTTTCCGACAAGCACTGCATCGCAGGGGTTGATCCGGGGCGCCGGGGCGGTAGCATCGGCAAGTTTCTGGAGTTTGATCTCGTAGTAGGTCAGTTCCTCCTCGTCATCGACAACCGCAAGGACATACTGCTTGCGCATGTTCCGGGAGGTGACGACTTCTTCGATCAGCTTGGCAAATCTGATCGGGTCACGCTCCGAGAGAACGCGAACAAGGTAGAGCGACTCTCCGGTTCCCGGTTTCTCGCCGCGCCGGAAGACCCGGAAATCATGGGGGCCGGTCTGGACGACGTATCCCCGCTCGCGCAGATCGCGGTACACGAGGAAACTGCGCAGGAAGTTACGCTGGTCGGCATACTCGGCGAGCAGGGAATCAAACGTGTACCCCGGGACATCAATTTTCTGGCGGTGGAGGAGGTAAAGGGCTTCCTGCGGTGCGAGTCGGATCCCCTCTCCTTCAGGGCGCCCGTACCCGCTCTGGTCGTACAGCATCTTCCCGTCCCTGCCGGTGAGCACCGAAGTGCCGTCAAATATCGCCTTCACGTGAAGGAATTATAGGGAGTGTGGGGTAATAAGGGCGCGGGAGAAAGCCGGGCCGCGCAGGAAGGCTCCGGGGAGAGATGGAATTTGAGAAAACCACCGGGCCAAAACTGCGTGATTCATAGGAATCACGCTTGTCATGAGCCATATGTATATGACCCGGAAAAAACAACACTTCTAGCCAGATTGTATCCCATACGTATGACTTTTGTGCACGTCCCCCGGATCATCCCTCTCCCGGGAAGATGAAAGTACTACGATATGATACATCGGTCTCCCGTTTAGGGATCATACCGTTTTTAATTTTTTTATGCTGCAAGCTCGCGGACTTTCCTGATATTGCCCCGGTCGTCCCGGCGTTCATCCACCGGTGTTTCGCAGAT
>NZ_JBAVMX010000028.1:0-20316 GCF_049690535.1 Methanoregula sp.
TCAGTGTGGCAAGCGATGCGACCATCAAAGAATACGGCCTCGATTCAGAGATCCGGTACCTCGATGCTCTCGATGATACTTACATCTCCGACCCGATGAAAGTCCCCATCGATGTGAAAAACCTGACCGGCCTCGCAGGGATTGTTTCTAACCCGGTCTACCTTTCCCTCCTGGTCGCCGCGATTATCGGGGGTATTTACGGTTTACATACCCTTCGAAAGAAGAAATGATCACCCCATTTTTTTAGGATAACCATCTTTTCTTTTCAGATCACTTGAATCTGACATAAATTCCCATTCTTTTCGCACTTGATCTGAAAATGAAGACACAAGGCAATTATTCGAGTCACGGTATTTTCCGTTCAATCCTGCAACAGATTCATGAGGCATGCAGGGTAATCTTCAGGCAATGATGCATATGCGAAGTGACAGGGTCAGGATGGGATACGAACGGACACCAAATCGTTCGCTTTTGCGTTCTTTGGGGCTGACCGATAAAGAGATGACACTTCCGTTTATCGGGATAGCAAATGCCTACAACATGATTGTTCCCGGCCATACTCACCTGCGGCAGCTCTCGGACAAGGTTCGTGAAGGAATCGCTGCCGCGGGAGGCGTGCCGTTTGAATTCGGGGTTATCGGCATTTGCGATGGAATTGCCATGGGGCACGAGGGCATGCGGTATTCTCTTCCCTCGCGGGAAAATATTGCCGATTCCATTGAACTCATGGTTCAGGCCCACCAGTTTGACGGGCTCGTATGCGTCGGGACCTGCGACAAGATAGTGCCCGGTATGCTCATGGCGGCAGTCAGGACCAACATCCCGACAATTGTCGTGACCGGGGGACCGATGCTCTCCGGGAATATGGGGGGAAAAGATCTCTCGCTGATCGATGTTTTTGAAGCGGTCGGAAAGGTTGCCGCCGGGAACATGAGCGAGGAGTCCTTAAAGGTGCTTGAGTGCTGTGCGATGCCCGGCTGCGGCAGCTGCCAAGGACTCTATACGGCAAATACGATGGCCTGCATGACCGAGACGATGGGGATGTCCCTGCCCGGCTGCGCAGCAATCCCTGCTGTCGATGCAGCAAAAATGCGGATTGCCCGGGAGAGCGGCGAGGCAGTGCTTTCCCTTGTAAAAAATAAGATCACACCGCGGGATATCGTGACCAAAAAGAGCCTTGAAAATGCGATCCGCATGGACATGGCGCTGGGCGGTTCAACGAACACGGTCCTTCACCTCATGGCAATTGCGACCGAGGCCGAAATCCCGCTTTCTCTCGCAGATTTCAATCGCATCGCCGAGGAAATCCCGCATATCTGTTACATGCAGCCTGCCGGTCCCCATTCAATGCAGGCCCTGTACCGGGCCGGGGGGATTCCTGCCGTGATGAAACGCCTGGAAAACTATCTTGACGACGTCCCGACAGCCTCTGGCAGGACAATCCGCCAGATCGCACACGCAGCCGTAATAACAAACGAAGAGGTCATTAAAAGTCCCGATACACCAGTGAGTCCTGCCGGCGGTCTTAAAATTCTCTTTGGGTCGCTTGCACCTGACGGGGCAGTGGTCAAATGTGCGGCAGTTCCAAAAGAGATGTGGAAGCACACCGGGCCGGCACGGGTCTTCGATGGTGAAGAGCCGGCAATGGCCGCGATCCTTTCCCGTCAGATCAGGGAAGGTGATGTTGTAATCATCAGGAACGAAGGCCCCCGCGGAGCGCCGGGTATGCCGGAGATGCTCTCTGCTACATCGGCCTTGATGGGTGTTGGCTACAAAAAGGTTGTTCTCATCACAGACGGGCGTTTCTCAGGAGGAACCCGGGGCCCCTGCATCGGACATGTTGCCCCGGAAGCAGTTGTCGGGGGACCGATCGCGTTTGTACACGATGGTGACAGTATCGCAGTCGATCTCTTTACAAAAACAATTGATCTCCAGATTGACAAGAAAACACTTGCAGCCCGGAAAGCCTCATGGAAACCGGTGAAAAAATCGCTGACCGGGGTCCTTGCCCGGTACGCAAAGACGGTAGAACAGGCAAATCTTGGCGCTGTGCAGAGGTAAACAAGAACTTTTTAGCGTTATTTGCTTCTCTCCCTGAAAGTATAGCGTGAAAACAATCACCTGCCCCACATTTGACACCGGTATTCCCGATAAAACTGTACCCCTCCAAAATACAATCCGAAAAAATTATACAATCTGCAGAGAGACATCAACATCTGTCTGACCCGGAAAGGATAAAGATACAAAGAGCTCTTCAAATGCTTGTGAAATTTACCCTTAAAAATTAAAAACAGAACCGAGTATCTCATGGTGATGACATTTGGAAAACGATAAAACGTCTTCTGAAAAAAAACGCTCGTTTTCCCGTTCCCTTCTTATCGCCATGATTGTTCTGGTCATCGTTCTTGTTGGTCTCATCACCACCTATGATTATATTGACCTTAAAAACATCAGAAATAGCGAATTTTCACACCTCCAGATCCAGACTGAAGATGGTATCATTGCTTCATTACGATTGAACGATGAGGCAACAACCATTATGGACGACCAGCTCAACCAGCAGATGATGAGCGGGTTTGACACACTTTTTGCCGAATACAACCGTTCCGGTGAAAATCCGGCAGACATGGACCTCACAAAGGTCAAGGAGACACTGGGTGAAGGATATGATATCTATGTTATCAACACATCGGGTGTGATCGTCTACACTACCTATCCCCCGGAACAGAACGAGGATTTCCGGACCATTCCCTATTTTTACACGTACCTGACCAACGTCAGGCTTTCACAGGGTTTTTTCCCCGATCGCGTTGTTCATGAGACGCTGGACACCGGTAAGTACCGCAAATATGCCTACGAGCCCACTCCGGATCACCAGTACGTCATGGAGCTTGGTTATACGAGTCCTTCATTCAATCAGACCGACCTGAAAATGGATGACATGGAATATATTGCTGAATCTGTTTCTCTGAATCCCTATATCGATAATTACAGCGTTTACGATACAATGGGACACGAAACCAACAGTGACAGCCTGCCGGACAACGTTACGGAATCGTATCTCCAGCAGGTAATTGCCAGTCGACAGACCCTGCAGATAGATGACCCGGCAAATCACCAGGAAATCCGGTACCTGTTTGTCGATCTGAAAAACCCCAAGTATGGATCAGATATGAGCAGGATCGTTGGACTTACATATGATACAGGACGCCTTCAGGAAACGATTAATCGCCTTATATTCATCCACATCCTTTTTTGCGGACTTGCTCTCATCATCGGGTGTGTCCTTGCCTACGGTCTCTCCCGGAGGATGACTCTCCCGATTGCCAGGATTGCCCATGATGCAGATATTATCGCTGGCGGGGATTTTGAACACCGTATCGGAACCACACAGGCAGAGGAATTTTCAATCCTCGAAAAAAGCATCAATATGATGGTGGATTCACTCAAAGAAGCAAACCAGAAACTCAATGATGATGAGATCTTTCACAGGGACCTGATCGATCAGATGCCGGTGGGAATCTTTCTTAAAAAAATGGATACCGGCAAATATATTTTCTGGAACCGGGCAAGTGAAAAGATCTATGAGCGATCGGCAAAAGACGTCATCGGGAGAACTGACGTGGAAATATTTTCCCCAGCAATGGCGGCCATGATAAAAAATGAGGACATGGATGCACTGGCAACCCATGGGGAGATCAAATATAAGAGGGTGACAACAGAAACGCACGGCGAACGTGTTATTCACCTTGTCATCGTGCCGATCTATGACTCCATGAGATCTGTGAGATATATACTTGGTATCGTAGAAGATGTAACCGATGAGGCCATAACTCTCAAAAAAGACCTGATTTCCAGCATCACCCGAAGTGATATCCTCGACCAGCTTGCTATCATCATGACCCATCTGGAGAGGGCCCAACTCAAGACCACGCATGAGGCGATGCAGATGTTCTTTGACAAGACCATTGGGTCGGTGGAATCGATTAAGAATCAGATTGCGTATGAGCGGACACTTCAGAATCCTGAAGATATCACACCCACGTGGCAATCTGTTAACCTGGCGTTTGCCGAATCTACCCGCATGCTGCCCGGGCACAGCGTTGACATCAGCTCTGATGTAGGAGATATCGAAATTTTTGCCGATCCATTACTTCCCCGGATCTTTTTCAGTATCCTGTCCCGTTCTTTCCACCAGGGTGGATCAGCACTCTCAAAAATACGTTTAACTGCACGCCGCAATGGAGAATCCCTCACACTTGTGTATGAAGACGACAGCAATGGTGTACCCACTGATGAAAAAGAGAGAATGTTTGAATTCGGATACAGCTCCGAGAATATTGTCAGCCTTTTCTTAATCCGTGAACTGTTCGGTTTTACCGGTATTACTATTACTGAAACCGGAGAACCGGGAAGCGGCGTGCGCTTTGAAATCGTAGTACCAAAAGGACGGTTCAGGTCGGCAATCAGATAACACAGTATCCGTTCTGGTCGTTACCTAAAAGCAAATGAGACGATCCATCCTCTTAAAGGGTATGACAAAAAGTGCAGGTCAATAACAACTCTTTCTTCTTCATAAAACGATCTGGTATCCTGTATCCGGGCAAATATCAAATCCCGGACACATTATTTTTAAAAAGATTACAACACACGAAAGTCCGGACGCTAGTTCGTACCCCGGGAAAGTGGTGTGTCTCTCCCGGCATCCGATACCCATTCACAACAATTCTCGTGTTTTGGGAGAATCGGATATGAAATACCGGTGCAGAATAAAGAGAAGAGATCAAAAATTATCTGATCTTTGTTCCCGGTTCCACAGGTTTAAGGGGAGTGAGCAGCGACGCCGCATCCCCGGCTGCAAGGATCATGCCGTTACTCTCAACACCGAAGATCTTTGCCGGCGCAAGGTTTGTAAGCACGACCACATCTTTTCCCACCAGTTCATCCGGGGAGTAGAACTGTGCGATGCCGCTTACGATCTGCCGGGTCTCTCCCCCTACATCTACCTGAATCTTTAAGAGTTTGCTTGATTTGGGGATTGCATCGGCTGCAAGCACTTTTCCGGTCTTCATCTCAACTTTACTGAAATCGTCAATCGAAATCATGGACATCTTCTCCATTTTCTTATCCGCTTCCAAAACGCGCTTCTGGAGCACGGCATCCAGTTCTGCGATCTGTTTCTCTTCGAGCCGGCTAAAGAGCGGGGCCGGGGCTGCAATATTCCGCGCCGGAACCGGACCTGTTGCCTCAGATAGCCGGTGGGTCGCCACAGCATCGTCAAACCCAAGCTGCGCCCAGCACGCCTGTGCCTTTTCCGGCATGACGGGCTCGATCAACAGTGCAAGGGCTTTTGCAATCTGGAGACCGTTCTTTATAATCTGCGCTGCCGCAGCACGATCGGTCTTGATCAGTTTCCACGGCGCATTGGTCTGGATATACATGTTCCCGAACGCGGCAAGCGCCATAATCGTGTCAACTGCGCCCTTGAACTCATATTCCTGCATCTGCCGGTCCACGCTTTCCAAGCACCTGTCGATTTCTGCGGTAATATCCGGATCAACCGTGCCATCCGGTACCCCGCCAAACTCCTTGTGTGCAAAGAAGAGCGTACGGTACACGAAGTTCCCCAGGATATTGACGACTTCGTTGTTGATCCGCTCGCCAAAAATTTTCCACGAAAAGTTGAGTTCTTTTGTGTGGCTCGTGTACGAAAGCAGGTAGTAACGCAGGTAATCGGCAGGGAGTCCTTTGTCGAGATAATCCTCGTTTGTCCAGACTACGTATCCCCGGGTCTTTGAGAACTTGTGATCGTCAACTTTTACCATGCCGCTTGCAACGACCGCATATGGTTCGCCGTACCCGGCTCCTTTTAAGAGGCCGGGCCAGAAGATGCAGTGGTGGTAGATGATGTCCCCTCCAATGAAATGCGTGACCCGGTTCTCCCCGCACCAGTACCGTTTCCAGTCTTTTTTGGCCTTTGCTGCCCATTCCTCAGTAAATGCAATGTAACCGATCGGAGCATCGACCCAGACATAGACGACAAGATCGTCGCGACCGGGGAACTTCACCCCCCATTCGAGCGTGCGGGTGATGCACCAGTCGTGCAGCTCATCCCTGATCCAGCCGATCGCATAGTTCTTCGCATTGCTCGTGCCATGAAGCCGGTCAAGGAAGGGGAGCAGGTAGTCCCTGAACGCAGACAGCCTGAAGAAATAGTGCTCCTGGTCGCGGAACTCCGCCTTTGTCCCGCAGACCTTGCAGACCGGATCCTTGATCTCGCCCGGTTCCAGATGCTTGCCGCATCCTTGATCGCATTCGTCCCCCCGTGCCTGCTTGCCGCAGTAGGGACAGGTCCCCTCAACATACCGGTCCGGGAGGAAACGCCTGCACTTCGGGCAGTACGCCTGGTGAACGATCTGCTTATAGACATACCCGTTTTTCACGAGACGGCTCATAATCTCCTGCGTCCGGTGATGGTTTACCGGGTCATCGGTCATGCCGAAATAGTCGAAATTTACTCCAATTCTTTTGAAGGTCTCATCGAAGTGCTTATGGTACCGTTCAGAAAGTGCCCTGGGAGAGACCCCCTGCTCTTCTGCCGATACCACGATCGGTGTCCCATGGTTGTCCGAGCCCGAGACAAAAACAACTTCTTCACCCATCCGCCGCATGTAACGGACGTAACAGTCGGCCGGGACGTACGTTCGTAGATGACCAAGGTGGCAGGGCCCGTTTGTGTACGGGAGCCCGCAGGTAACCAGCAGCGGAGGTTTTGTCATTGAAGGTACTTTTTAGCATGTGATACGTAATAATTCCTGTACCATGGCAAAGCTCATTCCACTTGAGATGCGGGCGTTTGGTGCGGAACCCGGGATACCGGATGTTGCCGCGCTTGCCAAATGGATCTCGGGGCATCGGGGAATTGCCGCAGATCTGACCGCGTACCTGCTTGACCGGTCGCTTGAGCCGCAGATTGCGGCCGGCATCACCCAGCCCTGCGCAGGCGGTCTCTTCTACCGGGACCGGGTCCGTGGGAGCCTCTGTGGTCTTTTTGAGGACGTCGTCACTGATGAGATCGGCGCAGAAACCGGGATGATAAGCGGGGACGCCGGATTTATCACAGCACAGAAAAAAAGGACCTGGTGCGCAATCCCAGCCCCGCACGAACTTGGGATCACGGACCGGTACTATCACGATGAAGACGAATGGAACGATGCGCTTGCCGGGGCTTACCGCACGATCATGCGGGCAATGCGTGACGCAGGGATCGGGGGGCACGTGATCCTTTGCGGGAAGATGAACGAGGCCGAGATTGCACTCCTTGCCCGGGATAATGTGTTCTTTTTTCCGACCGAACCGGATGAGGAGAGTCTCCGGATCCTCATGGAGTACCAGCGCAGGGTTGCGGTGAATAAAAAAATGCTTGATACCGTTTTTGATCTTTCAAACGAATACGATCTCCACCAGCTGGTCGTAATGGACCCGAACGATGAGGCGGTCTCGCTCGCATTATCCCACCTTGACCCGGATCAGGTTATGGCCGGGGGGTACTGCACTGATGCGTGCGAAACGTACTGGGAAAATCTCGTGAAGACGGCGATATACAGGAAATAAGGTACATCGATACCGGGGTAACCAGACCGGGTCCTCCTGCCGGAAGGACACCGAAAGATTTCCCGTATACTCCAAAAGAAGCCATCATGTGAGCCCCCCGTCACACACCCTGCATCCCGCGATTCTCTCATTTCTCTGCGAGATCTCCCTCTTTTATGGAAGTACATACGTGAACCCAAAACAAACATTAATAACAACCGGTAAGAGCAATGTTACATTAAAAGAGAGGAAAATATATGCAGCTCTCCGATCTCATGGTCTTTACGGGAAAAAAAGTATCGGGCGGTCCGGCATGAAAACGACACCCGTGTTTTTGGGCTTCCTCATCCTTATCCTTGCTGGATTTCTTGTAAGCCCGGTCTGTGCGGATAAACCGGTGGCATCATTCATATCGAATGTCTCCTCAGGAACCACCCCGCTCTCGGTGCAGTTCATCGACTCATCCATTAATTCTCCGACGTCGTGGACATGGCTTTTTGGAGACGGCGGTATCTCCACCAGCCAGAATCCGACACATACATACACTGCTGAAGGCACCTATACCGTTACTTTCATCGCGACAAACACCGCAGGCAGCGACACGCTCACCAAAATGGGGTATATTACGGTAACAAAAGCTTCATCAGTTCCTGCTGCGTCATTTGTTACCAATGTAACTTCGGGATCCGTGCCACTTTCAGTGCAATTCCTGGATTCATCCAACAACTCCCCGATTGCATGGGTATGGTCATTCGGAGATGGCGGGAGCTCTACAATTTCAAACCCGGTACATACTTACACAACTGCCGGTACCTATACGGTCACCCTGACTGCCACCAACTCTGCTGGCAGTAATACTATTTCCCAGACAAATTATATCACTGCAAATTTGGTGACAGACGCCCCCGGTCCGTTGTTCAAATCAACAGTAACTTCAGGATATGCACCCCTGAATGTCCAGTTCGTGGATGCTTCGAGTAACTCCCCAAACGCATGGACATGGTCATTTGGAGATGGCAGTACCTCCTCGCTCCAGAACCCGACGCATACCTACACAACCGCCGGTACCTATACGGTCACCCTGACTGCCACCAACTCTGCTGGCAGCAACACAGTTTCCCAGACCAACTACATCACCGTGGTCGCGGCCGTCCCCGTGTCATCGTTTACTGCAAACGTGACCTCGGGAGCAAAACCCCTGACTGTCCAGTTTACCGACACTTCAACAAACACCCCGACCGGATGGTACTGGACATTTGGTGACGGCGGTGTCTCCACGAGCCAGAATCCGGTGTACGCCTTCAACTCGGTTGGAACGTATGCGGTCTCACTGGGTGTTTCAAACACCGCAGGCAGCAACACCACCACTATGCCGGGATATATCACGGTAACGAATAGTGCAACTTCACCCATTACTTCGTTTACTGCGGACATACAATCGGGAACCGCTCCGCTTACCGTCCAGTTCACGGACACTTCAGGTAATTCCCCGACCGGATGGCAGTGGTCGTTTGGTGACGGGTCACAGAGTACCGAAGAGAACCCCGCGTATACCTACACAACTGCCGGCACTTATGCAGTCAGCCTTACCGCAGTAAACACAGGAGGTCACAACACCTCCACCATGCCGGGGTATATCACGATTTTTGCACCTATCATTACAGCGGCACCGACGCAGATCATCGCAACTGCCTCCCCAACCATGAGTACTTCTGCCGCAAACCCGACAGGGACTCAGTCCGAAGCCGTGACACCAGCGGCAGCAGGTGAAGGGACGCCTTCGTGGGAGCTGCCTCTCATAGGTGTCGTGGTTCTGGCACTGGTTGTCATTGCACTTTTCCTTTATGCAGGAGGACGATCCGGCGGCAGAAGACGGTCGCGTGGCGGGGATCTGTAAAAGACTAATTTTTTTAGAGATTTCTGAATATTTTTTTACAAAAAGAGGTGGTGTCCACCGGCCCTGCCGGAATACGGCCAAGAGAAGTGCCGGGCACTTATTCCATTTTTTCCCGACCGATACACTCGAAATCGATAAATCCGTTGTATGGATCTGTCTTTACAAGCCGGACACGCACTTTCTGGCCGACGAGAAGCCCGCGTTCACCCTTTATGACCCGGCCTTCGGCCGGAGGTACAAGGAGCCTGACATAGGTTCCTTTATCTGCAGCACCAGTAACAAGGGCATCAAAGGTTTTGCCGATGCTGTCCTGAAGGAGCATGGCAGCAACGGATTTTCTCATGAACCGTTTGACCTTCTTTGACGCCTTCTCCCGGTCGGTCAGCCACATGGCCAGGTCTGATAGATCCGACGGGGAATAGGGGCTGGGTTTTCCCGTCAGGATCGCCTTGATCAACCGCTGGTTGATAATATCCACGTAGCGCCGGTTCGGCGCCGTCGCATGGGTATAGTCGATGACAGCAAGAGCAAAGTGACCGGTCGGCGTGGCCCCGGGTTCAAGCATCGTGTACTCGCCGGGCCCCAACAGTTTTACCACAGCAAGGGACAGGTCGGGAAAACGGAGAGGATCGGCAACCTTTTCTTTGAGGAGGAACTTTGACAGCGCCTTTGCATCCGGTTTCTCAGGCAGGGTTTCCCCAAGGGTGGCAGCGACAAGTATAATTCCAGCCCAGTTCCTAGGTGTCTTTACGACTCTCTGAATCATGGGCACACCGGCAGCTCCCAGCCGGGTGACCATCGTACCGTTTGCTGCAACCATAAATTCCTCAATCAGGGCCCGGGCCGGGTTCGCTGTCACCGTGACAAGTCCTTTTGCCTCGCCATTTTCCATGACAACTTCAGCTTCCATGGTATCCAGTTCGAGCGCGCCCTGGTCACGCCGGTATTTTCGCAGGAGTTGAGCCGCATCATTCTGGAGATGGAGTTGTTCTTCGAGACCGGCTACCTTCCGCACACCCTCCGGCAGGGGGCCTTTTCCCTCCAGCCAGTTGCCAATATCATTGTACACAAGTTTTGCCTTATTAGAAACGAGCGCCCGGTACACTTCACCGGGAATAAAACTTCCGTCAGGCTGGACGGCAAACTCAATGATGACAGCCATCCGGTCTTTTCCCTGCAGCAGGGACGTGATCCCGTACGAAAGCCGTTCGGGCAGCATGGGAAATGTGAGGATACCGGTATAGACCGAAGTCCCGTTGTGGGCCGCATATTCATCAGTGGGTGAACTTTTGTGCACGTACGAATCGACATCTGCTATGGCGACCCGGACCCGGATCGTTCCGTCAGGTTTACGCTCGCAGTACTCCAGCTGGTCGAGATCTTGTGAATCATAATTGTCGATCGACGACCACATGAGCGTGCGGAGGTCGTGCGTGTCTTCCTGAATGTCAGAAAAGACCCGTTCGTGCATCGCGTTGACATCATCAATCACATGCGGGGGGAACCGGGGTTCAAAACCATATTTTTCCATCGCATGCCATGCGATGGTTTTGAGATCGATATCGTGGTGAGGCGGGCGGTGATCTTTCATTGTAACAGTGTGTAGTTTTCTTTTGGGCGAATAAATGCTTCTGGAACCATACCGGCTTGACGGTATAACGGCACCTGTATAGATAATCCCCCCTGAAAACGGGATTGGCCATTCTTTTCTGGTTGATCGTTTATGATGAAGGGGAGACCTCAATACTCTCTCCGGGTTTGAGGATCTTCACCATAAGATCTGTTGTCCGCTCAAGAGCGATCTTGAATGGTACCGGGTCTGCGGCAATCGGATCCCAGGTGTTGTAGTGAATCGGGATCACGGTCTTTGCCCCGATAAAGTTTGCCGCCATCATCGCCTCCCGCGTTCCCATTGTGTATCGCCCGCCGATCGGGAGGAATGCGATATCCGGGTGGTACAGATCCCCGATCAGTTTCATATCCGAGAAAAGCGCGGTGTCACCTGCATGGTACACCGAAACACCGTCCATTCGGATAACGTAACCCGCTGCCGCCCCACCGGGGAGGCTCCCTGCTGCCGAGTCGATCCCTGCCGAATGCACCGCCGGGGTCATGGTAAAGGAAACGCCGTCAAGCGTGATAGTCCCGCCGATGTTCATTCCCTCAGCGGGGACGCCCTGCCCCTTGAGATAACGGGCAATCTCGCTGATGGCAACTACGGGTTTTTTGAGCGCAATTACCTCGCCGAGATGATCGTGATGCCCATGAGTGACCGCAACGATATCAGGGTTCATGGATGCGACGCTGCTCTCCGGCACGAAGGGATCGATGATAACTTTTTTTGTGCCCCTCAACAGAACGCAGGAATGGCCAAGCCAGGTACAGTGCATGTATGCAGAATAGGCGCCGTGGGATGAAATTTTTTATGCAGGAACGAAAGGTACGCAGGCAATCGTACCGATCGGGGTAGACCATATTCTCCCATGATGCACCAGCGTAAATGGAGTGCAATTTACGACGGTGTTGGAATGTCCCAAGAACCTTGTAAAAAAGTTTTTACGTGACGGGAAAAGACCGGTTACGTCACGTCAATGAGTTCTGCTTCGGTAATATCGATGGATTCACCAAGATTGTCGGTCGTCGCGCTCCGTGTCATCTGCTCGGAGAGATCGCGATCTTCCATCACGTCCCGGATCCGGCAGATATACGGATCGATGGTCGGGTCTTCCTGTTCCTCAATCACATGCCGGTATTCGCGCATGGTGGACGGACTGACACCGAGCTCATCGGAAACCTCTTTCATCGTTTTTCCCGATTCGATGAGTTCTTCCATCTTTGCCTTGTCAAACGGCATCCTGAAATCAAGTTCCCTGAAGAGCTTGAGCCTGACGCGTGCCCGGGCGACCGTCTTACTGAGTTTCTCATCGCCGAGTTCGCGTGCGATCTCGGTATCGTTCTTTCCCGCATAAAACGAAGTAACAAGCTTGGCGAGCTGGATCGGCTTGAGCGAAGTCTTGAATATTCCCTGCTCGATGATCTCCCGCATCACCAGCGCGACCTCGCGTTCAATTGCATCGCTGTCCCTGAGGGTGCCATGAATGTTTTTCATCGGCTCGACAATTTTTGTCTTGCCGGACATGGTGCTGAAAAGTTCCAGCAGCTGTGTTTTCCGTTTGTCTTCCGTCATTGCATACCCCGTCTTGGGATTAGGATATAGAATACTTCGTCAACTATTTAATCCTATCTTTACTGTTCTTTTGACCAAAAGCCTTTTATTTGGCTCTGGATCGCACATCGCGACGGCTGGTATTTTTGAGCGATGAGACCCGCACCCGGGTCCATATATCTGGGGTAATCGATCGATACCTTCGCGCACCATTGACATGGTTTGTAGCAGACAGATACAATCACCCGGACACGAGCCTTTTTGTCAGGAGTCGTGTAACTGTATAAGAGAAGAAACGAAGTACCAGGGATCCCAGATGAGCGATGTTTTTGAGAATGTAATGGATCTGGCGAAACGCCGGGGTTTTATCTGGCCCACATCGGAATGTTACGGCGCAGTGGCCGGTTTTATCGATTACGGCCCGCTCGGCGCGATGATGAAGCGGCGGATCGAGAATATCTGGCGGCATTTTTACGTTGTCCAGGAAGGTTATTACGAGATCGAAAGCCCGACGATCGCACAGGAAGCGGTCTTTATCGCGTCCGGGCATGTGAAAGGATTCTCCGACAAGATGTGCCAGTGCCCGCACTGCAAGGAATACCTGCGAGCCGACCACGTCGCCGATGGCGGAGGGGTGTGCGGGGCAGCGACAATGGATAACGAGACCCTTGCCGCTGCAATCGCCACCTGCAAGTGCCCTGCCTGTGAGGAAGTGCTCGGCAACGTCGATGTCTACAACTTCAACCTGATGTTCCAGACCTCTATTGGCCCCGGGTCCCAGAGGGTCGGCTACCTGCGTCCGGAAACGGCGCAGGGCATGTTCGTGGACTTTGCCCGTCTGCTCCGGTTCTACCGGGATAAGCTGCCTTTTGGCGCGGTGCAGATCGGCAAGTCCTACCGGAACGAAATCTCGCCCCGGCAGGGCATGATCCGCCTCAGGGAGTTCACACAGGCGGAGGCTGAGATATTTGTCCACCCGAACGAGAAGAACCATCACCCGGCCTTTAAGAGATACACCAATTACCGGATGCCCCTTCTCACCTACGTCCACCAGCAGAAGTGCGAACCTGCGGTCGAGATGTCGATGAGAGAAGCCGTGGATAAAGGCATCATAGCAAACGAGTACGTCGCCTATTACGTTGCCCTCACCCACGAACTGCTGGTCACCGTCGGGATCCGGCCGGACCGGCTCCGCTTCCGCCAGCACCTTCCCGACGAGCGGGCGCATTACGCGACAGACTGCTGGGACGCCGAGGTGTACTCGGAGCGTTTCGGCTGGGTCGAGACCGTCGGGATTGCCGACCGGACAAATTACGATCTCAATGCCCACGCAAAGCAGAGCGGCACAGCCATGAAGGTCTTTATCCAGTACGATACGCCAAAGAAGGTGGAACGCCGGCGCATCATCCCGAACATGGGGGTGCTTGGCAAGCAGTATCGGCAGAAGGCGAAGGCGATCTTTGCTGCCCTTGAGACTTCAACGCCGACCGCTGATGGCGCGGATGTCATGGTAGATGGCGAAACGATCCACATCCCCGCTGAGCTGTTCGAGATCCGGGACGAAGTCGTGGATGTACGGGGCGAAGAGGTCGTGCCCCACGTGATCGAGCCCTCGTACGGGATCGACCGTATGTGCTATGCCGTGCTCGAACAGGCGTACGACGAGGATACAGCGGACGGCGAGAAACGCGTTGTTCTCCGGCTCTCCCCGCAGGTCGCTCCTGTGCATGTCGCAGTCTTCCCGCTCATGACCCGTGACGGGCTTGACACGCTTTCAGAAGAGATCACGACCACGCTCCAGAAGCGTGGCATCCTCGCAGAGTACGACGACTCCGGTGCCATCGGCCGCCGGTACCGCCGCCAGGACGAGATCGGCACACCGTTTGCGATCACGGTCGATTACGAATCAAAGGAGACGCATACGGTTACGATCAGGGACCGGGACAGCATGAAGCAGGTGCGGATCGCCATCGATAAACTCCCCGAAATCATACAAAATCTTGTCAACGGGAACCTGAAGTTTGCGGCGCTTGAGTGAAGTTGTATTCCTTTTTTCCCTTTTTACATATGAATCCCTGATGGGAACTGATGCTCCCTATCCTCCATTTGCGATGCCTGCCGCCGCCCTCGACCGGGCGCCTCGCGGCGGCTTCAATTACCTTTTTCCTAGATCAGGTAATTTGCCCCGCTGTACCGCGGAGCGGCCCTGAGGTGGGGAGACCTCGTTAGGATTAGAGTGTGGAGAGAGAAAGATCTCCCTTTTAACTCTCTTCTTCTTCGCACAATTTCCTATATTACCCCAGCCCGCTAAATATTTCACAATTACATGACCTGCATCAGCCATCCTCTCATTCGGCCCGAAAGCATAGAGTCGCGTGAGTACCAACTCGCGATCGCAATGAAGGCGCTGGATGCAAATACGATGGTTATCCTCCCAACCGGCCTTGGGAAGACCGCGGTTGCTCTGATCGTTGCTGCATCCCGGCTCTACAATGAAAAGGGCCGGGTGCTGATGCTTGCCCCGACTAAGCCGCTCGTGGAACAGCACCTCAGATTTTTCGAGAAGTTCCTGGTTGCAACGAGCCCGGCCGGTCCAGATGTGTCCCCATTTGCGATGTTTACCGGGGAAGCCCCACCAGCGGAGCGCACTGCCGACTGGGAGCGGGCGCAGATAATCTTCGCGACACCGCAGGTAATAAAAAATGATCTCATCGCAGGGCGTTATTCCTTACAGGATGTGACCCTTATGATTGTCGATGAGTGTCACCGGGCAGTGGGAAACTACGCGTACGTGTTTCTCGCCCGGCGGTATCACGACACTGCCGACAAGCCCCTGATCCTTGCCATGACTGCATCGCCCGGAAGTGCCGATGAGAAGGTGCAGGACATCTGCGCAAACCTTGGCATCGTACAGATCGAGAACCGGACCGAAAACGACCCCGATGTCAGGCCCTATGTCCACGAGCGCGAGGTCGAGGTACATCAGATCGATCTCCCCGGGGAACTAAAACAGGCCATTCACGCGATTCACACCTTGATTGACGACCGTCTCGCGCTCCTTGCCTCGCTTGGCTTTACCGTCCCAAAAAGGGAACGGCTTTCGATGAAGGAACTCAACGGCATCAACGCCCAGATCCAGCAGAGGATCCAGAACCGGGACCCGGCGGGATACTCGGCGGCCTCAGTCTACGCGGAGTGTATGAAACTCAAACATGCCGTGACCCTTGCCGAATCGCAGGGGAGCGAAGTGTTCAAGGGCTATGTCGCAAAACTGGTTGCCGAAGGGATGAATGCGGGGGGCAGCAAAGCGAGCCAGCGGCTGAGTAAGGATCCGGTCTTTCGCGGGCTCTTTAACCAGACGCTTGGCTGGATCGCCGAGCTGCACCCCAAACCTGCAATTGTCCTCGGCCTTATCCGGGAGCAGATCGAAACGCACCCCGACAGCCGGATCATCATCTTTGCCACGTACCGGGATACCGTGCAGCTCCTTGTGGACTATCTTTCCAAAAACGGGATCGCGTGCGAGCGGTTCGTGGGCCAGGCAACAAAAGATGCGGAAAAAGGACTCTCGCAGAAGAAACAGATCGCAGCCCTCACCCGATTCCGGGAAGGCGAATTTAAGGTGCTTGTCGCAACATCAGTCGGAGAGGAAGGCCTTGACGTCCCCTCGACCGACATGGTGATCTTCTACGAGGCAGTTCCATCCGAGATCCGGTCCATCCAGCGCAAAGGACGTACCGGGCGATCTGCTGCAGGGAGGGTCGTCGTGCTCGTGACAAAGGGCACATCCGACGAGGTGTTCCGGTACGTGAGCCAGTCAAAGGAACTCCGGATGCAAAAGAGCATGCACCAGATGGGCGGCCACCCGGTCCCGCCTCCAAAGCCAGTTGAGGCCGAACAGGCGCTCATCGAAGAGTTTACCCCGCAGGGCCCGTCTATCCGCATCGATGACCGCGAGACCTCCTCAAAAGTGGTCGAGATATTATCTGAACTGGGTGCGGCAATCCGGCTCGAACGCCTGCCGCAGGGAGATTACGCAATCGGCGACCGTATCCTTGTCGAGCGCAAGACCGCACGGGACTTTGTCGACACCCTCATCAACCGCGACTTGCTCGGGCAGGCAAAGGCGCTTGCCGATGCAGTGCCCCGGCCCATCCTCGTGGTTGAAGGTGGCGATATCTATACCCAGCGGGACATGAACCCGAACGCTCTCCGGGGAATACTTGCCGCACTCACGGTCGACATGGGTATCACACTTCTCTTCACGAGGGATGAGCAGGACACCGCCCAGATGCTCTTTGTGATCGCACGACGCGAAGAGGGGGAAAGGGGGGAGCGCAAGTACCATCCCCACAAGTCGTTTAGCTCTGCAAAAGATGAGCAGGAGTATATTGTCTCTGCTTTCCCCGACATCGGCATGAAAAATGCCCGGCTTCTCCTAGCGCATTTTGGCTCCATCCAGGGCATTGCAAATGCCACGCTGGAGGAACTTGTCGCGGTAAAGGGAATCGGGGAGAAGACGGGCGGGAAGATCTTTGAGCTGTGCCGGAGAAAGTACGAGTGATGTCGGGCCAGGTGATGGCTCCCCTCCCATGAAGAAGAAATAAATTTCCCGTTTTTTTTTGGAAATCCGATGCAAATTGCGATGCCCTGCCGCCGCCCTCGATCAGGCGCCCCCGCTGTGGCCTCAATTACATTTCCTCTCAAATCCCCAATCGGGTAATCTGCCCCGCCATGCCACGAGTGGGGCCTTGTGGCAGGGCGCCCTCGTATTTTGGATTTGTCATATCTACCATCCTGAATGGACCATGCTAGTGCCGGTACCCCATTGCACTAGGCTGATGTGCTACAGACCGGCAGGGCTTGCACTCGCGGAGTAAAAAATCGGATCTCGGAACATCGGTTAAAAGAAAAAGAGTGTTTTAAAAATGATCTGCTTACAACCGGCACAAAACTTCAATCGCTTCGGTCCCGGTCTTCACCGCGGTCATAAGCGTCAGGACATGGCCGGGGTCTTTTTCGTTGTTGATCCGTTCGCAGAGCGCATGGATCGTCATTGCAATCTCTTCAGCAAGCATGCCCCCGTCTCCATCTTCACACGAGCAGGGCTCAGCATCGTGATCCTCGCCGCAGGTGCAGCCTGCATCGTGTTCGCGGGAATGGGCCGCTGCTGCCGGCGCTGCAGGGGCGCTTGTGTTCTTCGCGGATTGTGCCGCAGGCTTCTTCTCGGCACAGACCACGCAGAACGTCTTTTTCTTGTACTCGAACATCGGGCACCCGCAGGTGGGGCAGGTCTTTTCGAGCATCTTTCCCCCTTTGAGGAGGTACTCGGCCATGATTTCATCGTCTCTTCTCCCGTCCATTACACTCACCGTCTGGTCAATATCCAAACTATATATGCGAGTTATACGTATTAACTACAGGTACACGGTAGGTGATACCATGCCGAATCCAGAAAAAACCATGGAAAACTGTATCCTGATGCTGCAGCACATCCAGGAGGACAGCACAATTCCCAGAAATATCCGGCGCGTTGCTGACGAGACCCGGACGCTGCTTACCAACAGTAACAAGGCCATGGGCCTGCGCGCTGCGGAAGCAATCTCAAAAATTGATGAAATCTCAAATGATCCCAACATGCCTATTCACGCACGGACACGGATCTGGGAACTGGTCTCCCAGTTAGAGACGATCCCGCTCGACTAGGCTGTTTGTACTCTTTTCATCTTGGTCGTATACAATTTTTTTTATTCCAGTTCTCATTTTCTCACGCGGCATCATGCCAGGGTAACGCTTTAATCAAGGGCCACCTGACAGAGGTAAAAAGCGCAAAAATTGCGATGCCGGAATGCGCATTAAAAAAGTATACAAACTTCACCTTCGGGGATACCCGCCGCATCTCATTTCAGGGAACTACCGTGGAGGTACTATGTTACGCCCGACCCAGAACTGGTGACCGTGTGAAGATGCAGCCAACGGGAAGAGAGAATCCGGCGTTAAATGAACAGTTTATCTAAAAAAAATTATGGGTTGCCAGGCGCAGTTTCCTGCGCTGCCGGGACCGGTGCTGGTGCAGGTTCGCCACACTCATAGACGAGCGCCGCATACCGGCTCACAAACAGGACAAACGGGGGGTAAACAACGATGGCAACGATAAGGAACACAATCTCGCCAACCACCGGGATAAACGAGAAGATGTGAAGCAGTACCCAGAAAACAAAACCGATAACTCCGATGATGACGAGCGCCGCGATGTAGGTGAGCCAGCCGATCCTGCCAATCTGTGCGAGGATTTCTGAGAAGTTGAACCCCTCACCAATCTTCCCGGTCCGGGCAAACCGGATCGTGCCGATGAACGAGAAGATCGAGATAATAATCGCGACGATGACCGCAACGAGCAGGACAATGAACATCGTCCCGAGCGCTGAAAGTATCGCGGGGTGGGCCGTCATCCACTGGTCCATCTGGATTTCAGACATTGCAGCAAAGTTCACGGAGAGTGCACCAGAGGAGATGAATGTCGAGACGAGCGGCAGGAACGCGGCAACGACAAGCAGGATTACCGGCAACGCATAGATCAGGCTTACGACAAGCAGTTTGAGCCCGTCGATAAACATGGCCCCCCATTGTTCGAGCCGGGGAGCCGGTTTTTCACCACGGTAAATCCGTACGATGTATCCGAGGATCAGGGGAAAAATAATCAGGTTTGCCATCAGGAGCAGCCAGTTCTTCCATTTTCCCCATACCCCCTCCTTTGCATAGGAGAATGCATCATCAAGCATTGTACCAAAACTCATACCAGTCACCATGTAATCTTCTACCGTTGGAACGTCAACGATAAAAGAATATCTTTTAAAAAGACAGAAACGGGAAACAGATTTCGAATCCATCCCGTAAACAATCAAAAAAAATTATGCGGTACCGGCACTCTCATACACCAGGGTAAGGTACCGTGCCTCGAAAACCGCGAGGACGGGAAGGACCATGAGCAGGATGATCCCTGCAATAACCAGGCCGACAAGCGAGAGGGCAAGTGCCAGTGCCATGAGAATAAACCAGAGGATGAGGAACGGGATCCCGATGACAACAGCAATGACAATAAGTGCAAGGATATAGGAGAGCCAGCCGATCTTTTTTATCGTGGCAATGATTTCACCGAAATTAAAAGCATCACCAAGGTTCCCGGTGCGTGCAAACCGGATAATCCCGATGGGTGAGACAATGGCAATGGCGATGGCAACGATGATCATGACAACCGCAAGGATTCCCGCACCTGCAAGGCTGGTCATCACTGCGGTCGGGTTGCTTTCCAGCGTTGTCGCAAAAGTTGCGCCGATAACAAGGAACTCTAATATGATAACAGGAATTGCGTAGATAATACTGACAATAAAGAGAAGGATACCGTCAACAAAGAGTTTGGCCCACCCGGCCACTTCAGGAGCGGGTTTTGTTCCCCGGTATACATTCATGACATATCCCATCAGGGGGATTGTCAGGATGAGCGTCCCGATCATCAGGAGCAGCCACGTGTTCACCTTGTCGATTATACCCTCTTTTACATAGGTAAAAGAGTCCCCGATCATGGTTCAGTAATCCATTTCATTCACCACAACGATGCAGTTGCGCATCGTCCATAACTGTCAATACCTACAAACGATAG
>NZ_JBAVMX010000029.1:0-1682 GCF_049690535.1 Methanoregula sp.
ACAAGATCGCCTTTCTGGACAGTGTCGACCGGGAACGCATACAGCGGAGCGTCGTCAAAGGGGGAGCGGCAGACAAGGAATGGCAGGCCCGGATCAAAAAACTCAGCATTGAGAACAAGGTCGAGGTCATCTTCGGGTATTTCGATATTATCTACGATGATTTCGGCCTGGAAAAAGGTCTCTCCCTGCTCTCGCGGGCCTGCTGCCCGCCGGAATCCACCATCATCATCGAACACCTGAACCTCGAAGGAGATGCCTTCCTTGAGTCGCTCGCGGTCAGGAAGTCCTTTGACCTTATCCTTTCGATCAAGTCCTCGTTACAACCCCTGCCCCACTTCAATTACTTTACCATCGTGTATACCTCATGGTCCACCCAGCTGCGCCGTTCGGTGCCCTTCCTTGTCAAGAACGGCCATATCGTACCCTACATTCCCAAGATCGTCGTGACCGGGCCGCCGGAATCCGGGAAATCCCGGTTCGTGGCAAACGCCACGGAACTGGGGATGTCGGTTGACCGTACAGGCATCGGGGGCGATGTGACGACCGTTGCCATGGACTTTGGCTGGCTGCACTGGAATGATTTTGATATTACCCTCTACGGCACCCCAGGCCAGCCCCGGTTCGACCCGATGCTCCCGGTGATCCTGCATAACGCGATGGGCGTCGTCCTCTTAGTGGATGCAACGAACCATGAGCAGCTCACGCGGGCCCGGCACCTCTTCAAAACGATCACCAAGTTGCACGTGCCGATCGTTGTCGCAGCGAACAAAAAAGACCTGCCCGGACTCATAAGTGAAGAGGAGTTGCGGAAAACGATCGGCATTGGTAAGAACATTCCGGTCTTTTTGATCTCCGCACAGCTCAAGGACGACGTGCGGGATGTCCTTGAATCGCTGGTGGATTCGATTACCCGGTTTATCTACTGATAGTGCAGGGCGACCCCCGGCACATCCCGGCGGGGTTTCCCCTTCTTTATGGAGAATCGCGGACATGCTCACCTTTATCGGCCTCGGCCTCTATGACAAGCGGGATATCTCGGAGAAGGGACTTCTTCTCATCAGGAACGCGGATCACGTCTTTCTTGAAGGGTACACATCCCGACTCATGGGGGCGACAAGAGAAGACCTCGAAGCGTTCTACAAAAAACCGGTCCGGCTGCTCATGCGGGCTGATGTGGAGCAGCACCCGGAAGAACTGCTCGACTGCGCCCTGAAAGGAAACACGGTCTTTCTCTGCGCCGGCGACCCGATGGTCTCGACTACCCATGCGGATCTCCGGATTCGTGCGGCAGACCGGGGCATCCCTACCGCGATCGTCCACGGTGCCTCGATCGTAAGCGCGGTCTGCGGGCTCTCGGGGCTCCAGAACTACCGGTTCGGCAAGTCCTGCTCGGTGCCGTTCCCGCAGGAGCACTGGTCCCCCACGTCGCCGATGGACGTGATCCTCGAAAACCAAAACCTCCGGCTGCACACGCTCGTGTATCTCGACATCCAGGACGACCGGTACATGACCGTGAACGAGGCAGTCCACCTGCTCGAAGAGATGGCGCGAAAGAAACAGGTGACAATTCCGTTGTATGTCGGCATTGCCCGGGCCGGTTCTGAGGCGCCGGTCGTACGGGCCGGCACTGCCGAAGTCATCAGGTCCACGGATTTTGGCCCGCCGCTCCACGTGCTGGTCGT
>NZ_JBAVMX010000030.1:0-9537 GCF_049690535.1 Methanoregula sp.
TCAGTGTGGCAAGCGATGCGACCATCAAAGAATACGGCCTCGATTCAGAGATCCGGTACCTCGATGCTCTCGATGATACTTACATCTCCGACCCGATGAAAGTCCCCATCGATGTGAAAAACCTGACAGGTTTCGCGGGGATCGTATCCAACCCGGTCTACCTTTCCCTCCTGGTCGCGGTGATCATCGGTATTGTCTACGCGATCCTGTATTTCAGGAAAAAGAACAAATGAGGCCTCTCGCTTATCCAAATCCGATCTGGTCTGCCTCGAAGAGCGGATCGTCCAGCTGATCAGTTCAAACGGCGGCGAACAATTCCACTTAGAGATCGCAAAAGTGCTGGGCATGCCAAAGTCCACGGTGAATTCCACATTCAATGATCTCCAGCAGCGGGGAGTCATCCAGAAATAAAAAAGGACGGGAGAACCTCATCCGTCTTATCTATGACAGGGGGTAATTACCCTACGGACATTATAAAAGACTTGCCTGAATCGGAGAAACCGGGATTGTGCTGAAGGAGACCCGGTGGCTGTGAAGCCGGGCGCCAGTCTGCTGTTATTATTGGATGATACGGTGGAACGAGCACTTATCCTCGACGTTCGTGAGGATATTACCGGTCCGCTGGATGTCCATCTGTTCTGTGCCTAATACGACAAGATAACTGCTGTTCCCGGTGTATGTCCAGGTCCCGTGATCAAATGACGGCGGGTCGGCGCTGTCGCGGGTGTCATGGGCTTCGGAGAATGTCCCGTCCTCATAGAAGGTCCAGTTTTCCAGCACATCCGGATCATCACGGTCCGGATCCTTGGCCCACCGGCCCAAGATCATATTTCTGTCAGTGGTATTAACGGCGTTTCCTGTGTAAGAGGGAGACACCTGCGAAAAACCGGCAGCGGTTACCGGCGTAACAGTGGAAGCGGGCTGCGCATTCTGGTTCGAATACCGGAGAAGGATACCGGGCCCGGCAATGAACGAAACTACTGCTATTACCAGAATCAGCACCGATATAATAATCTGGAGTTTTGGGGAAATTTCTGCCATAGTATTCATGGAGACCGGATCAGGATATGACTTGAGTATATATTTTAATTTTATATCACAAACCTACATAAATATATTCCGCAGCCGGGAAAAACGTTTTTAATAAAAAAACATCTCATGTACCAGGAGTAAATCTCATTTAGGTAAATTGGGATGAACGGGCACCATAAAGACAACGTTTCGCACAATTTTACCAGCGTTTCAATTTCCCGCAGAGAGACCACGCGATTAGAGAATCAATACGATTTGGTTCATCATCCCTGTCCCGGATCATTCCGGATTGGTGCCGGTATCATGTCGCCAGCCGGTGAAATGTACTCTGCTCTTCAACATTCAAAAGAACGCTGCCGTTCCAGGAAACATCAATCCGTTCCCCGTTTACGGTTATGAGGTAACTGTTGTTCCCTACGTAATCCCAGGCACCCTGATCGACAATTGGTGGGGATGTTTTGTCAACGGTGTCGTGCATCACGCTGAACGCGCCGTCCTTGTAAAATGTCCAGTTTTCAATGACATCTGGATTATCCGGATCCGGATCCCTGCTCCACCGGCCCAAGATCAGGTTAATCGCCGCAGCACTGCTCTGATTACTCATAGGGGAGAGATAATTCTGGGATGACCCGACACCACTCACCGTGGGTATAGTTGAGGAAGTCTGCGCGTTCTGGTTCGATAACTTGAGAAGGATCCCCGGGCCAAAGAAAAACGTCGCTGTCGCCATGATAAGTATCAGCGCCGATATGGCAACCTGAAGTTTGTGGGTTGTTTCAGTCATACATTTCTCGGGGCGTCGGCAGATACACCGGGAACCATCAGATCATAGTCTGGACCGGACGAAGTGCCGGTTTGTATAGTGTATAATACTTTTCTGTAGAGATTTTCACTATAGATAGGTTTCGCCCGGATCAAAAAAATGCAGGACTGTCCAAAGAGGTTTTTTGAGGATTTTGTTAGGATAGTGTGAAAATTATCTGAAATGATATTTTCCGATAAAAGTACCCAACAGTAATTCCCGGTTGACTGCTCGGACACCTTTATCGTGGCATACAACACGACATCTTCGATATAATTTAACAAAAACTCGGAGAACGTAGATTTCCGAGGCCGAAAATTTCATTATATCGGCCGGGGATTATCAGATATTATGCGTGCCGGCTTTCTTTTCCCTGCAGCTGTGCTGGTATGCATACTGGTATCAGTACTCGCCACAGGGTGCATGCAGATACCAGGCTTTCACTGGATCGGGGCCTCACCGGATCCGGTGGTCGGTCAGTGGGTGGGAGGTGAACCCCCTCAGACCGATTTCCACATGATTTTCTATGAAAACCAGACATACCTGTATTCCACTTATTACCTTGAACGCGGAGAGCAGGTCGAACTGGGGAACTGGACAAAGACCGGCCAGGGGCAATATGTCGCAGAGTCCCGGACAGGAAATACCACGCTCTGGATCTACGATTCTTCAGATGATTCGCTGCACATCAACGGTATGCCGCTCTTCCGGTACACCCGGTACAAAGGATAACGTTCTCCTTTCACATCAAAGCCTTTTTTGATTATTTCAACGGACGCTGGCACCACATAAGATATGTTTCTGCGCGCCCAGCAGATTTTTTAGTAGTTACATGGAACCGCAATTCCATGATACAAAACCTGTAGACGTGATACTAAACAGAGAGGAGAACAGGACGTCCACGGTTAAACGATACTTTCGGAGAGAGCATTTATACTATCAATCTCGAACGCTGGTACAAGCGAAACCCCGGGCCGGGAAAACCCGGAAGGGAATACGCGTGAGGGGTCATTTCTTGACTGCCGGTTCGATCGGATCTATGATCAAAAAACAGGCAAAACCTGCGGTACTGATATTTTTCCTGCTCACGCTTATCGTGGGCATTCTTTACCCACTTGTTGTCACAGGTATCGCACAAGTAGTATTCCCGGTCCAGTCAAACGGGGATCTCCTCATACATAACGGGCAGGTAGCCGGCTCGTCCCAGATCGGGCAGCCGTTTTCATCGCCGCAGTATTTCTGGGGCCGTCTCTCCGCTACATCGCCGGTGCCATATAATGCCGGCGCATCGTCGGGATCCAATCTCGGGCCCAATAACCCGGCGCTCGTGAACCAGTCCCAGGCCCAGGTCGACGCGCTTCATGCCGTCGATCCCGGCAACACCCGTGAGATCCCGGTCGATCTGGTCACCGCATCGGGCAGCGGCCTTGACCCGGACATCTCGGTCGCCGCAGCGGAATACCAGGTGTCCCGCGTTGCCCGCGAACGCAACCTGTCCGAATCCGACGTCTCCGCACTCGTTGCTTCACAGATCGAGCCCCGACAGTTCGGGATATTCGGCGAGCCACGGGTAAACGTTCTCTCATTAAATCTTGCACTCGATGATCTCAGTTCGCATGCAATATCCGTGCCGCAGTACACCGGATCGTCTGCCCTGCTTCAGAACCACTCCCCGGATCTGGTCTTTGGCATGCGGGTGTCGGACTGGATCCAGTTGATCCTCTTTATTGTCCTCGTCGCACTCCTTGCCGTGCCCCTTGGTGCATGGATGGCAAAGATTTTTACCGGTAAACCAAACTTCCTCTCACCGGTCATTGACTGGTTCGAACAAAAAGTCCTCACGCTCTGCGGAGTTGCTCTCGGGGAGGAGATGGACTGGAAGCAGTTTGCCGTTGCCGTCATGGTCTTTGCCATCCCCTGCATCGGTGTTGTCTTTGTCATGCAGCTCGTGCAGCAGTTCCTGCCGCTCAACCCGTCGGGACTCGGGGCAGTACCCTGGGACCTCTCGCTCAACACCGCGATCAGCTTTGCGACCAACACCAACTGGCAGGCCTATGTGCCGGAAGTGACGGTCAGTTACTTCACGCAGATGGTTGGCCTTGTCGTCCAGAACTTTCTCTCAGCGGCAGTCGGGCTCGCCGTTCTTATCGCTCTCATCTATGCGTTTTCGCGGAGATCGGCTGCAACGATTGGCAACTTCTGGGTGCTGCTTGTGCGCAGCGTCATGATCATGATCCCCATCTGCCTCGTCATCTCACTCGTGCTCGTCTCGCAGGGGACTCCCCAGACATTTGGCGGCCCGGTGACTGTGCCGCTCCTTGACCCGGTAAAGGACAGCACCGGGGCTCTTATCACCAACCAGACCATCCCGCTTGGACCGGTCGCCTCTCAGATCGCAATCAAGATGCTGGGGACAAACGGCGGCGGGTATTACAATGCCAATTCTGCGCATCCGCTGGAAAACCCCACGCCGTTCTCGAACTTTGTCGAGATGTTTGCCATGATCATCATCCCCATAGCGCTCTGCATCACGTTCGGGATCATGATCGGGTCGAAACGAAAAGGAGTTGCCCTCCTGCTCGCGATGACTCTTATCTTCCTGCCGCTGCTCGGCCTTGCCATCTGGTCCGAGCAGGGAGGAAACCCTGCACTTTCGCCGCTTGGCATCGACCAGGCTCCTTCTCACCTCCAGTCGGGAGGGAACATGGAAGGAAAAGAGGTCAGGTTCGGGATCGTTCCTTCTGCCCTTTTCGCGGTGGTGACAACGAGCACCTCCTGCGGTGCGGTCAACGCCATGCATGACTCGTTCATGCCCGTGGCCGGTGGTGTCGTACTTTTTGATATGCATCTGGGTGAAGTGGTGTTCGGGGGTGTCGGATCCGGCCTGTATGGCATGCTCATTTTTGTCATCATCGCGATGTTTGTTGCCGGCCTGATGGTCGGGCGGACGCCGGAACTCTATGGCAAGAAGATCGAGCAGCATGAGATGAAGATGGCGACGATCATCATCCTCATCCCCATCATCCTTATTCTTACCTTCACGTCCCTTGCCGTCCTCACGGCCCAGGGCCAGGCCGGCGTCTTCAACCCGGGACCGCATGGCTTTACCGAGATCCTGTACGCGTACACCTCGGCAGCGCAGAACAACGGCAGCGCTTTTGCCGGGCTCTCGGCAGACAGCCTGTTCTATAATATTACCCTCGCAATAGCGATGTTTATCGGGCGCTATGCGACGATCGTCCTGACCCTTGCACTCGCAGGGTCCCTTGTCGCAAAAAAGATTGTTCCCCCGGGTGAAGGGACGCTCCGCGATCACCGGCCGCTGTTTATCCTGTGGTTGGTCTTTGTCATCATCATTATCGGTGCGCTCAGTTTCCTCCCCGCGCTCTCGCTTGGCCCCATCGCGGAATATATGAGGATGGTTGCAGGAGGGATGATCCATGTCTGACGGAGAAAAAACCCGCAAAGCCCCGGCCGTCCCGGGTCTCTACCGGCGGGCAGTAATCGACGCAATCTTCAAACTCGACCCGCGGACGCTCATCCATAACCCGGTCATGTTTACCGTGGAAGTAGGCAGTGCGATAACGACCCTGCTGTACCTCCAGGCACTTACCGGGGCCGGGGAAGCACCGGCCGGGTTTATCGGTGCCATTTCCGCGTGGCTCTGGTTTACGGTACTCTTTGCAAACTTTGCCGAGGCGCTTGCGGAAGGCCGGGGCAAGGCGCAGGCCGAATCCCTCAGAAAGATGCGGCAGGAAACGACCGCAAAAAGACTTTGTGACCGGTACAGGATCATAAAAGGCTGCGAACCGCAGGACACCGACTTTACGCTGGCGTCCTCTTCGGCGTTGCACAAGTCCGACCTGTTCTATGTAAAAGCCGGAGATACAATCCCGGTGGATGGCGAGATCCTCGAAGGCATCGCATCGATTAACGAAAGCGCGATCACCGGCGAGAGCGCCCCGGTTATCCGTGAAGCCGGCGGGGACCGGAGTGCAGTCACGGGAGGGACCGTCATCCTTTCCGACTGGTTGATCGTCCGCGTGAGTGCAAATCCCGGGGAAGGATTCCTCGACCACATGATCAGTCTCATAGAGGGGGCAAAGCGCCAGAAGACACCAAACGAGATCGCACTCAACATCCTGTTGATCGGCCTGACTACGATCTTTGTCGTAGTGGCTGCGGCGCTCTATGCGTTTTCTGCATATAGCGTCCAGGCCGCCGGGGCAGGGACAACGGTCACCATCACGGTGCTCGTGGCGCTCTTTGTCTGCCTTGCACCGACGACAATCGGCGGGCTCCTCTCAGCAATCGGTATTGCCGGTATGGACCGGCTCATCCAGAGAAACGTGATTACAACATCAGGCCGTGCAATTGAGGCAGCCGGGGACGTGGACGTCCTCCTGCTCGACAAGACCGGCACCATAACTCTCGGGAACCGGCAGGCCGTCGATTTTATACCGGTTGACGGGACCACGGTCGAGGACCTTGCCGGGATCGCTCAACTGGCATCTCTTGCCGATGAAACTCCTGAGGGCCGCAGCATTGTGGTGCTTGCAAAAGAGAAGTACGGTCTCCGCGGACGGACGGTCGGCGGATCGGGACCTGAAGCGGGGATGCAGTTCATCCCGTTTTCCAGCCAGACCCGGATGAGCGGGGTCAATCAGGGTGAACTCCAGATCAGGAAAGGCGCGGCCGATGCGCTGTTTAAGTATATCGAGTGCAGTGGCAACACCGTATCGGATGAACTCAGACAGACAGTTGATATCATTTCGCGGGCCGGCGGGACCCCGCTTGTCGTCGCACAGAATGGAAAGGCTCTGGGGGTCATCCACTTAAAAGATATTGTAAAAGGCGGGATCAAGGAACGCTTTGTCCAGCTCAGAAAGATGGGTATCAAGACAGTCATGATCACCGGGGATAACCGGCTCACCGCCGCAACGATTGCCGCAGAAGCAGGCGTCGATGATTTCCTCGCAGAAGCAACGCCCGAGAGCAAACTCAAACTGATCCGGGAGTACCAGGCCGGCGGGCGGATGGTGGCAATGACCGGCGACGGGACAAACGACGCCCCGGCGCTTGCGCAGGCCGATGTCGCGGTTGCCATGAATACCGGCACCCAGCCGGCCCGCGAAGCGGCAAACATGATCGATCTCGATTCCAACCCGACAAAGCTCATCGAGATCGTGGAGATCGGAAAACAGCTCCTTATGACCCGGGGGGCGCTTACTACGTTCTCTATTGCAAACGACATCGCCAAGTACTTCGCCATCATCCCGGTCGCCTTTGCCTCGACATACCCCTCGCTTTCGGGGTTGAACATCCTCGGTCTCCACAATGGCATCCTGTCCGCAGTGATCTTCAACGCGCTCATTATCGTCGCGCTTATCCCGCTCGCGCTCCGGGGCGTGAAATACCGTGCAATGTCGGCAGAAGAGGCGCTCAGGAACAATATCCTGTTCTACGGTGTCGGCGGGCTTATTGCCCCCTTCATCGGAATAAAGATCATCGATATGCTGCTTGTATTCTTGGGAGTGTGAACCTGACCTATGCCGGTATCTCCCAATCATCGTCAGGACGAACGCCCTGATCCCGATACACTTCTTGCACGTGTACAAAAAGAAGAACTGCAGAAGAAGCGGGGCAAACTCAAGATTTTTCTTGGGTATATCGCGGGAGTCGGGAAGACCTACGAGATGCTCAAGTCAGCGCATCTCAAAAAAGACGAGGGAATCGATGTCAGGATCGGATATGTTGAGCACCACGGGCGGCGCGAGACCGAGGAGCTCATGGAAGGCCTCCCCATTATTCCCATGCAGCAGATCGAGTACCGTGGTGTAAAACTTTCCGAGATGGATCTCGATGCCATCCTTGCTGCACATCCACAACTAGTCCTTGTCGATGAACTCGCCCACACAAACGCCCCGGGCACCCGGCACCCGAAACGGTACCAGGATGTAGAAGAACTGCTTGCGGCTGGAATCGACGTTTATACCACCTTAAACGTCCAGCACATCGAGAGCCTTAACGATGTGGTGGCCCAGATCACCGGTGTCATCATGCAGGAGAAGATCCCTGACCGGGTGATTGACGAGGCATCCGAGATCGAGATTGTCGATCTCGCACCGCCCGAACTTCTCCAGCGCCTCCGCGAGGGAAAAGTGTACGTGCCCGACATGGCGGCCCGGGCGATCGAGCAGTTCTTCAACGAAGGTAACCTCTATGCTCTCCGCGAGCTTGCACTGCGCCGGGCCGCAGAACGCGTCGACAACCAGATGCTTGCGTATATGCAGACGCGTTCGATCCCCGGTCCCTGGCCGGTCGGCGAATACCTGCTGGTCTGTATCGGTCCGGGCCCGCTTGCAGAAAGGCTGATCCGGACAACCCGCCGGCAGGCTGACCGGATCAATGCACGCTGGTGCGCAATCTATGTCGAGACGCCTACCCATCACGGGCTCTCGCAGGAATCAAAAGAACAGGTCGACCGTTCGCTCCAGCTCGCAGAAAAACTGGGCGCAACAACCGCAAGCATATTCGGGCTCAACGTGGCAAACACGGTCCTCGAATACGCACGGCAGCACAACGTAACCCGGATCATTATAGGAAAGACCCTGCGCCCCCGGTGGCAGGAATTTGTTTTTGGCTCAGTGGTCGACCAGCTCATTCATAACAGCGGGCACATCGATGTGTACGTGATCAGCAGCGATAAGGATATACCGAAAGCACCACCGGTAAGCCAGGATCCCCTGTTGCCCGCGACCCCCCCCTGGGATTATGTGGACAGCCTGACGCTTGTCGTTGCAGTTACCATCTTTGGATGGCTCTTCCACCCCATTATTTCCCCGGTCAACCAGTTGATGTTCTACCTGCTCGCAGTTGTTGTCATCGCGTTCAAGCGGGGTCTCAGACCCGCAATTTTCACTTCAGTCATCGGCGTCCTCGCATTCGATTTCTTCTTTGTACCGCCGTACCTGACGTTCCGTATCTCCGACACCCAATATCTCGTCACCTTTATCGGTATGATAATTGTTGGTACGGTAATCAGCATGCTCGTCGCCCGGGCACGCCGGCATGCCGATGCAGCACAGATCCGGGAAAGAGAAACCAGCACGCTCTACGCACTCTCGCAGGATCTCGCGGTCGCAACAGATACCGGTGCAATCACGACAGCTGTTTCGCAGCACATCCAAGAGATCTTCCAGTGGGAGTGCGCATTTTTTATGCCCGAAAAAAATGGTCTTGTTGTGCAGGGAAAAACCCCTGGACTGGTCCTCGATGCTGATGATCTCGCAGTCGCGACCTGGGCATTCCAGCATGGCGCAACCGCAGGCTACGACACTGATACGCTCCACGGGTCAAAGATCCGGTACATCCCGATCCAGAGTTCCCGGGGCGTGCTGGGAATTCTGGGGGTAAAACCTGCAGCACAAAGCGGCGGCATTACCTACGATCAGTCCCGGATCCTCACCGCATTTGCAAACCAGGCTGCTCTCGCCCTTGAACGGGTGCATACCGGAAATGTGACGGATACTGTCACCGTCGACCAAGCCTGAAACGCGTATCCGGTATCCGGGATCCAGTACTTCTCTCAATTATCCCACCCATTATGGGATAAAACCGCCCTGCCTTCAGACATACGGTCTCGCCCCTCAATCCAAGGCCGAAATGGGCTTAATTTCCCATCAGGGTCCAGCGGTGAACAC
>NZ_JBAVMX010000031.1:0-99329 GCF_049690535.1 Methanoregula sp.
GTTTTTCTGATGGTTTCATTAATCCCTTGTTACGGTTTTGCGCTGCCTTGAGGTATTCCGGTTTTAGGGGTAACCACACATCTTTTATGTACTTCTGGCACTCGGCAGACATCACGACATCGCGTTCTTTCCCACCTTTGCAATATGATCCCTTTAGATGGATGATCTGACCGTCGATGTCTTTTTCTGTGAATGCGCATACTTCGGACAATCTCATTCCTGTTGAGAGCATCAGGAGGACAGAAGCGCGTCCGATGGGAGATAAGAATTCATACAAGAACCGGACTTCATCAAGAGTAAATGCCTTGTCTCTGAACACACCCGCACGTTTTGGTATGGCCTGTCGTCGATGGGCTTTCGGTATTACGATCTCGTTGTACTCAAGATATGCCATTACGATAGAGACATAACTCCTCTTTGTGTTCTGTCCCAGACTCTCCATTATTTTTGCATCGGTGAATCTAACCACTTGTTCAACAAGGGTTTTCCGTGGTACGGTCGTAATGTATTCCTCAAGGTGATCAATATCAGTCCCTGCATACGCCGCGAACAACACGAGTGCCCGATGATAGGATTTTACAGTTCCGGGGGCACGTTTGGCCAAGTACGTGCTAACACTATACATGATAATATCTTGTTCGACGTGAAACAAGATAAACGTATGTGTAGACTGAATAAAAAACAAGATCAACAATGAGGTTGTTAATGATTTCTGAAAACCTGAAAAAACCACTCGCCTACTGGAGCGGAAAAGAACGGTATAATGGTGAAGCAGTCGACTGCCTCACGATTATTTTTGAGTCCGGGGGGTGTTCATGGTCGCGGTGCCGGATGTGCAGTTACCGCCACGAGCGGTACCGGGCACAGTCCTGTGACGAACTAGCCGGGCACCTGCACGCACAGCTGGGCTGGGTCAGGGCACAGTTTTCCCTTGACGATTTTGCGATGGTGAAGATCTTTACATCAGGGAGTTTTTTTGATCCCGCCGAAGTGCCCCCGGTGTTCCAGAGAGAGGTAGCACAGGTATTCAAGGGAAAAATTGTGATCGCAGAAAGTCGGCCGGAATTTATAACACCCGATACCATTGGAGAATTTGTTGCGGAACTGAACGACGGCACCCATACAACCCCGCTGTACTGTGCCGTGGGCCTTGAAACCACGAGCGATCCGATACGGGAAAAATGCATCAATAAAGGATTTACGTACGGAGATTTCAAAAAAGCCGCAGCTGTCGCCCATACTGTCGGGGCAGGAGTGAAAGCATACCTCCTTTTCAAACCACTCTTCATGACCGAAGCAGAGGCCGTTATAGATATGCGGTCATCGCTTGCCGAGCTTGCAGGTACCGTGGAGATGGTTTCGATGAATCCCTGCACTGTGCAGAAGCGGACCGAACTCGAACTGTACTGGAAACAGGGAGCTTATCGCCCGCCGTACCTCTGGAGCGTGCTCTCGATTTTAAAAGACGCACCAATGCATGTGACCTGCGACCCCCTTGGGGGCGGCCAGAAGAGAGGGCCGCACAACTGCGGGATATGCGATTATGAGATCACGAAAGGCATCCGCGACTATTCACTCACGGCAGACCGTGATCTTATCGGTGAGTTGCTGGATATGGAATGTACCTGCAAAAGCGAGTGGGAATACGTACTCATACATGAGCAGCCGTACTGCATGCCGTTGACACGGTAAAATTTGAAGTAAATAAAAAAGATCTGCCCTCTTACTTTTTTCCTTTGCTCTGCTTCTCGATCTGCTCGGCAAGGAGAGGGAGGAACGTCCCGGCATCGGAGACGATGCCTATTGCCTGTGTTGTGCCACGGTCCATCAGTTTTGTCACTGATGCGGGATTAATATCCACGCAGACCGTTTTCACATTCGAGGGCAGGCAGTTACCTACCGCTATCGAGTGCAGGAGGGTCGCAACCATCAGCACCATCTTGCAGCCAGGGATGTGCTGGCGCATCGCGTCCTGCGCCACCATGGTATCCTGGATCACGTCCGGCAGGGGACCGTCATCACGGATTGACCCGGCAAGGACGTAAGGCACGTTATGCTTCACGCATTCGTACATGATCCCACCGGTGAGAACCCCGGTCTCCACCGCTTTCTTTAGAGAACCGGCCCGCATGATCTCGCTGATGGCATAGATATGGTGGCGGTGCCCGCCCATCACCGGTTTTCCCGTATGTAAATCCATGCCGAGTGATGTACCATAGAGGTTGTATTCAACATCGTGGGTGGCAAGCGCGTTACCGGCAAAGAGGACATTGATGTACCCTTTTCTGATCAGTTCCGCTACCGCTTTGTCCGCACCGGTGTGGATTATCGCGGGGCCCCCGACAAGGATAATCTTACCTCCGGTTTTGTGGACCTCAATGATCTCCTTTGCTATCTGTGCAATCAGGGTTTCGCTGGGGCGTTCTGAGGAGACGGTGCCGTGCATGAACTCGAACGTGCTGCTTGTCCGGGGCCGGGCCGGATAGCTCACGAGCACCCCCTCTTCGCCGACAACAACGAGATCGCCTTTCCTGATCTTCCCAAGAGGCGTACAACGGGCCTGCTTCGTTTTGGGGTCGACGACGATTAAAAAGTCCATCTCGATATCAGCGACAGGAACCCATTCGTCTGCAAGCCTGACCTGAGTCGGGTGGTTTGTAGTCGTGTAGAATTCTTTTGGGGCGTTCCGGTCCCCGGCTGCCGGCACATAATGGACAGAGTTTACTTGGGGGAGATGGGCGCCAAGACGGTGGAGTTCCGACAGGATTGAACGCAGTTTCTCTTTATCCTGCGCCACAATTCTGAGACGGGCATAGCTGGGGTCGGTCTTTTTCTTGCCCACGTCAAAGACAAGGATCTCGAAATTTCCCCCCATGTCCATGATCCGATCGAAGAGCTGGGTCATGATACCTGAGTCGATGATATGCCCCTGAAGCTCGATCTCCTGCGACTCCACCATAATGCAGTAGTATTTGACCCCGCACCTTAATATGCATTCGTATAAATACGCCAGCATCTGCCGTTTTTTTGACGTAACGACGCGAATTGAGGCCAGTTAACAAGCAGCCCGGTGCTGCATCCCGGCAAAATCCGGGCAAAAAAGGTTACACGCTCCCATCTGTCTGCACATTCCTGAGGAATGCTTCTGCTGCCGCACGATCTTCTCGGGTATTGACGTTTATGGCAAGTCTAGGGTCGGCAAGCACCAGCTGGAGCTCATCCTGCGCTTCGGCAATCCGGTTTCCCAAAAGGATGTTGAGCCCGGTCGGGCAGGCTTCAATATCCCCGATCGTTTCACGATAGGTCATACCCCCCCGGCAGGATCGGACGAGCATTGACGGCACCCATGTTGAACAGGCATCCTTCCCGGATTCTCTGTACGCATCACGGACGGTCGTGATGATCTCTGCATCGATGCAGGGAATATCAGAAACACTCACAAAAAGCGGTTGCGTCTCTTCAAGCGCCCGGACCGTTTCAACCATATCCAGGATATAATCTGCTCCTTCAGCATCGTACGATTCAATACCGTTTGCCCGGCACCAGTTGCGGGTCATGGGAGTTTTTGGAGAGGTGGCAACAACCACGTTGCACCCGGCCAAAAGAAAGGCATCCGCCACATACCCGAGCATTGGCCGGTTGTTGATAAGGATCAGGGGTTTTTCCCCCAGGTTAAGGCGGCTGCCCGTGCCGCCGGCCATGATCAGCGCGCGCATTCAGACAATGCCTCCACAAGCAGGTCATTCTCCATACGTGTCCGCACAGCTACCCGGATGCAGGCAGGCAACCCGAATGACGTACAGTCGCGGACGATGATGCCGTGAGTTTCCAGCTGATCGCACAACGGCCCCACGAGTTGAGTGCAGTCCACGAGCAGGTAATTGACGGATGACGGATGACACCGCAGCCCGAGTTCATCGATCTTCAAAGAAAGCCTGTCACGCTCTTTCCGGATATAGTCCCGGGCCTTCTCCAGTTCATCGATATGGAGGAATGCTTCGAGGGCAAACGCCTCCGCATATGCATTTACGCTCCATGGCGGGCGGGCAGTCTCTATCTTTGCTATCAGGTCAGGATCGCCAAAACCGTATCCGAACCGGATACCGGGAACCGCAAAACTCTTGGTGAGCGATCGCAGGAGAAAGAGCGGCGGCTCGCGGACATCCACAAGGCTCTCGCGGGGATCTGCGAGTTCAATGAATGCTTCATCGACAAAGAGCGTTCCGCCATGAATTGACATGTCCCTGACACGCGCCATCAGATCAGAACGGCTGCGCAGTTCCCCGGTCGGATTATTTGGGTTGCAGACAAAAGAGACCCCGGCGGTTTCCGGATTACCTGCTGCCGATGCACCGGCAAGTCGGGCGGAGAGCGCATATTCTCCAAACGTGGGAGATTCGGTAAAATAGGTCTTTTTTCCCAAAAGAGCAACCGAACAGAAGACACGGATCAGTTCGATAGAGCCGTTCCCGACACAGATCTCATCGGGATCCCGGTGAAATGTCTGTGCGATACACTCCTTGATCCGGGCATATTCATTATCTGGATACGATGACAGGCACGCTGGATCACACTGCCAAGCAAACCGGGGTGGCAGGGGGTTGAGGCTCGCGCTGAAATCCAGCAGGTTTTTCCCGGTATTTTCCCGCTGCCGCTTTCCGGTTCCACCATGCACCACGGGTCTGGGAAAATCAACAGCCATTGAATAGTCCGTATTTTTGAAAATTACTTGGCCGGGATGTCATAAATGCGTTTGGAGTGTGGAACAGGAGCAAATCGGAAAACATATATACCATTGTGTATCATTTTGGTTTATCTGGTTAAGTCAGACACAAGAGTTCCCCTTGTCAGACATGTGAATGACAAATGACAGACACATGTCGGAAATGGAGATACAATGATGCAACGAATCACGCTCCGGTTACCCGAACAGCAGATCAACCTGCTCCAGCAGTTGGTAGATGCAGGTGAGTATCCTAACATTTCAGAAGCAGTCCGGGCTGCCGTACGCGATCTTGTTGAGAAAAGAGCAGGCCGTGTCTTAAAGGATAATGACCAGGTTTCATTCAAGGTATGAGAGGGTAGAAATGCAGAGCATTATTAACGACGCATTAAAAAATGCCGAACTTGAAAAAGAGGTAAGCAAGTCCGGTTCAAATGCACCTGATGACGATTTCCTCGGGCAGCCAAGAATTGTGATTATCGGCTGCGGTGGTGGCGGAAACAACACGGTAAATCGTATCCACCACATGGGAGTCTCCGGTGCGGAAACGATTGCGATCAACACGGACAAGCAGCACCTGGACATGATCCAGGCTGACAAGCGTGTCCTCATCGGGAAATCCCTGACCCGGGGCCTTGGTGCTGGCGGTTACCCCGATGTAGGTAAGCGGGCAGCCGAGATGGCGCGCCCGACTCTTGAGGCACTGCTTGAATCGGCAGACCTTGTATTCATCACAGCAGGTATGGGAGGAGGTACCGGTACAGGTTCAGCCCCGGTCGTTGCACAGGTTGCAAAGGAGCAGGGCGCAATCGTTGTCGGGATGGTCAGTTACCCATTCCAGGTAGAAAAGGCCCGGTTGATCCGTGCAGAAGAAGGACTTGAAGCACTTGCCGCATCAGCAGACTCAGTCATCGTCCTTGATAACAACCGGCTGAAAAACTTCGTTCCCAACCTCCCGCTCGGTCAGGCATTCTCTGTCATGGACCAGCTGATCGGTGAGACCGTCAAGGGTATTTCCGAGACCATTACCGAACCCTCACTCATCAACATCGATTACGCAGATGTCCGGGCGATCATGTCCAAGGGTGGCGTCGCATCCATGCTTGTCGGGGAGAGCAAGCAGCAGAACAAGGCAGAGAGCGTCGTCCGCGAGTGCCTGAGCAACCCCATGCTCGATATCGATTACCGCGGCGCAACCGGCAGCCTGATCCATATCACCGGTGGTACCGATCTTACCCTGCAGGATGCAGAAGAAGTCGCAACCTCACTCACGTACGAGCTCGACCCGCACGCAGATGTGATCTGGGGGGCCCGCGTCAGGCCCGACATGGAAGGCAAAATCCGTGTGCTGGCCATCATGACCGGTGTCAAGAGCGCCCAGATTCTTGGGACACGCCAGTCCTACAAGACCATGGTTCAGGAGATGGACGCCAAACGTTCCAGCCCGAAACAGGTTGAGATGCCCCAGAGCAGACGTGCTGCTCCGAAGGACCAGACCAGCGGTGGCGGCGTTCTTGAATGGGTCGGTTAAGTGTCGGTGAAGTACCCCACGCACAACAAATAAAAAACAAATATCCGTGATTTGGAGGTGGCGGCACCATGCCACCACCCCCACTAGTTTTAGATTACGTTTCCTGCAAGCATTTCCTCACTTCCGGGGGCGTCACCGGTATTCTCATCCGAAGGCCGGCGAAACGCTTAATAGGAGTCCCCTCCTTTAAAATATAGTACATTCGACCAGATCATCTGAAGGGAGAATGGAGGACGACATCCCGTGCATGGGTGTCATCCGTGTACCGGGAGTTGAACATCATGAACCGTGTGTCGAACAAAGACTTCTCATGGAAGTCTTGCAAACATTCAATGCAACGATCCTTTTCTGATGTTTTTCGCCCTGCATCCTGCATGCAGAGCGGTTACAAGAGAGATGCGCATGAACTACCGCGCATGCTCTTGTCGGTTACTGCCTCTGACACTGTGATTGCACCTCCCTTTACTGGAAATATGATGAGGAGTGGTAACGCATGTTGAATGACCTAATGGAAAAGCGAAAGAAGATTCTCGCCGAGTCTGAACAGCACAAGAACAGCAGAAACGAGCTCAATGCCACCGCCAGCAAATCTGCGCGGGAGAGGAACACGCTCAACAACCAGACCCGGGAGTTTGTGGAAGAAGCGCAGAAGAACAAGGATCTCCGTGACAAGTACAACCAGGATGTCCTTGACCAGAAAGCGCAGCGCAACGACTTAAACGACAAGGCAAATGTGCTGTTTGAAGATATCGAAGCCTTCAAAAAAGAGCACGGGACGCTCAAGAACCGGGGGATCAAGGAACTCCAGAAGCAGATTGAGTATATGGAGTACCGGCAGCAGACTGAGGTCTTCACTACCGATAAAGAGCGCGAGCTCATCGAGAAAATCAAACAGATGAAAGGCCAGGTCAAGGAGCAGGAAGCCGAACTCGAGCAGAACAAAGAGATGCGCACGAAGATCACCTCTGCACGGGATTTTCGCAAGATGGCCTCAGACCTCCATGCAAAAGTAACCGAACTTGCCGAACTCGCCCAGAAACACCATGACCTGATGGTTGAATCCTACCGGAAGGCAGACAAGTCGCGCGAGGCAGCGGACGCAGCCCACAAGAGCTTTGTCGAGGCCCAGGAATCAGCCGATGCCGAACACAAGTCCTTTATTGCCTGCCAGAAAGAACTGCGCGATTATGACAAGGTCATCTCAGGCCTGCGCAAGAAGACCAAAAAGGTCAAAGTAACAAAAGAGCAGAAAGCAGTCCGTCAGGAAGCCGAGCACCTGTTCAAGAACTTCCGGGCCGGCGAAAAACTTACCACCGACGACATCCTGCTGCTCCAGCGTTCAAAACTCATCTGATTCCATATTATCCCGCTTTTTTTTCTTAAGCAATAATTTAATAGATTTACGGTGATTTTATTATACCAATGACAGAGGGTCGGACTCTCGTCCTGAGCGTAGACCGGGACGATGATATCGGATGGAAGGCGAAGATCGAAAGCCCGGTCGTCGGCAGGCAGGAGTGCCTGAAGGCTGCTGATACGCTTGCTCTCGCAGACCCGGAAGATTCTGATGTCAATGCGATCTTTTCCGCGGTAAAAATCTACGATGAACTGATCGCAAAAGGTGAAGAAGCCGTCGTCGCAGTAATTGCCGGTAACCACCTGCACATGATCGAAGGAGACCGTAAGATCGCAGCAACCCTTGATGATGTGATAAAGGACACAAAACCGACAAACTGCATCCTTGTCTCTGATGGCGCAGAAGATGAATATGTTATACCGATCATCCAGTCCCGGCTGCCGGTTGCAAGCATCCGGCGCGTGATTGTCAACCAGATGCCCAACCTAGAGGGGACATACTACATCTTAAAAAAACTCCTTGACGATCCCAAGATCTCCAGAGTGGTATTCGTTCCCTTGGGCCTTGCCATGCTGTTGTACGCAACTGCATTTATTCTCGGGTACCCGGGAACGGCAACCATTATTGTTATCGGCGTGATCGGGATGTACCTACTCTATAAGGGATTTGGCTTGGACGAATTTATTCACGGAATTATAAATGCACTCCGGGCGTCCATGTCCCGGGGCAAATTTTCCTTTGTCACGTACTCGACTACTATCGTACTCGTGCTTATCGGCTTTACCATCGGCATTTTCACAGTCCTGAATTATTATTCATCAGATGACAGTATGGGGATTCTCCTGTACGTCATGAGTTTCATTTACGGGGCAATCCTGTGGCTGATCGTTGCCGGCCTGATCACATCGGTCGGTGTTATTATCGATGTGTATTTCAATGAACGGGAAAACTTGGCAAAAGTCATTGTCTTCCCATTCTTTGTTACGGCAATCGGACTCATCCTGTACGGTGGCAGCGCCTATATTCTCGCAGTCAACAGCGTTCCTGACTTCCCCATAAAATCTGCAGCAGCCGGAATGTATATCATGTACTCCACATTCTTCGGGCTCGCATGTGCGATTGTCGGTGCGGTCATCCAGTATTTTGTCGCGAAACGACTGTCCGAAGAGCAAAAAGAAGCCATCATAGAAACCATGTGAGCCGGGTCCGATTTGTTACAGTTTTTATCGGGACATTTTTTTGTTGCGGGAAAATCCCACCGTGTTTTAGAAAAGAGATAATAATCAGGGCATATCTTGTTTTTTTGAGGATAAACTTAAACGGGGTTATCCCCATTTACAGGTAATTATGAAAAAATCCCGGACTACTTCCGGCCATTCCTGTTATGTGGACAAGTTTATTTTCATAAAGGGCACATAAATCCCGGAATGCCGACCATGCAGGACAATCATCTCCTGCATGCAAACCCGGGCACTATCTCACGTTTGGAAACCTCTAAAAAACGCATTCAAACGTAAAATGCACGTTATTCAGGCGGGGGAGAGACAGTGTCAGACGGAGATACAGGCAACGGCACCTGCGATCCGGTACTGTTCACAGGGATGGTCGAAAAATATCCCATCCCGTCAGGGAACAGATTGGTATTGGTATAATTCCGCACGACCTGGGGGGATGCAACAGTCAGTTTCGGGATGATGACGTTGAACTGGTGGGAAGGATACCAGTAGATCCCATTTCCGTACGAGTATGCAACTCCGTCCACCACGAACTGGGCATCGGAGAGATCGATGTGCTGCATCTGGGCGTCGTCATAATTGAGGATTTTTAATAATTTGTTTTTTAAATCCTGTTTTCCGAGCAAGAAGAAAATGAGTCGTGTACCCTCATCGACAGAATAATGAACATTGACGAGTGCCGTATCATTCTGCAGCTGGATCTGCACGGAATCGACGGTGATATACCCGTACCGTTCATCATTTGCCGCTACCGCTGGCGCAATAATGAGACCGATGCAGATGATACAGAGAAGTGCGGCAGCACGTACACTCATAGCACTATAAATTCGAATGAGCCAGTTAAATGGTTTACGGTTGTATGCGTGGATAATATTGACATCACAGGTTAAACCGCTCCCGACCAAGCTTCAGGAGCCACTAAAAAAGTTATTTGTTTGCCGCAAGAACGATTTCGATACTCGAAACATTGGTCTTACCGGAATCGGTGTCAATGACTTCGGTCGAGATGATAATATCCTTTTTTGTTACACCCTCAAGGAACCGGTTTAAGGAGATCTCCGCCGTATCGACAGCCCGCGAGATCGCCTTGCCACGGGCTTTGATGGCAACCTCGCCAGCCCCGTTGTTAAATTGTGTTACGACTGCAAGCACATAGTTCATGACCGGCTTATTTCCTACAAACACGGTGTTTTCCTTCATCGGTTGCAGGGTAGGCTGCATGGTGGTTTCCATAGAGATCACAGGTACTTCTTTTTGGTTATCAGTTCTGCATTCAGCACGCTTGCTCCCGCTGCCCCGCGAATGGTGTTGTGTCCCATAGCCACAAACCGGAGACCCTCCCTCAGCCGGCCGACCGATACGGTCATGCCATGGCCCCGCATGCGGTCGAGCCGTGGCTGGGGGCGGTCATCTTCAGAGAACAGATGAACGGATTCCGCCGGCTGGGTCGGCAGGCCCTTGATAGGCGGCTTATAATCGGCATAGGCTTTTTTTACCTTTTCAACTGGTTCTTTGATATCCACCCAGACCGCCATGGTGTGTCCGTCAATCACCGGTACCCGGTGGCAGCTGGCACTCACTTTAAACGGTGCATCGGCCACCTTTTTGCCTTTTAAGGTACCCATGATCTTGAGGGTCTCAGATTCCATCTTCTCCTCTTCATTGCCGATATAGGGAATAACGTTATCATAGATAGCCATTGCCGCAACGCCCGCAAATCCGGCTCCCGAGATTGCCTGCATCGTGGCAACCCGGATGTCGGCAAACTTGAATTTTCGCAACGGCGCAAGAGCGGTGACCAGCATGATGGTCGAGCAATTAGGGTTGGTCACGATAAAACCATTCCTGCCGGCATCCCGCTGGACATCGATCAGACCGAGATGATCAGGGTTGACCTCTGGCACCACAAGAGGAATGGTCGGTTCCATCCGGTGCGAACTGGCGTTACTGCAGACCGCGATCCCCGCATCGGCAAATTTGTTCTCGACATCCAGCGCAATTTCCGCAGGAAGTGCTGAAAAGACCAGATCCACATCCTTCATCGCCAAAGGATCAATATTTACAACTTTGAGTTTGGCGATATTTTCCGGGAACGGCGTTTCAAGGCGCCAGTTTACCACTTTTCCGTACTGCTTTCCCGCACTGCGTTCCGAGGCCGCGAGTGTTGTCAGATTGAACCATGGATGATCCGCCAGAAGTTCGACAAATCGCTGACCAACCGCGCCCGTAGCTCCGAGCACTCCAACATTGATCATAGGTGACAGGTCCTGTGTGTATTTTGTATTTCCCGTTTGAGATGATGGCGGGTTGTAAAATCCCATTTCACCTGCGATAATAAAAACATTGTTTTTTAGAGTTTATACAGATAAACACAATAAAAAGCCGGAAATTTTTTTATCAGAGGTCCGGGGAAGGTTAAGGGTTGAACAAAAATGAACCCCATCACAGGATGAGATTCTGTCATCCGGCACAATGTCTGGTGCGGCAGTTAAAAAGAGCAATCAATAAATAAAATTTTATTCCATGTGGATAGCTTCTGAAGGACACGCATCCACGCAGGTCTCGCAGTCCACACACATGTCCTTGTCAACCTTCGCCTTCTCGTTCTCCATCGAGATCGCAGACGCCGGGCATTCACTCACGCAGGTTTCACAACCAGTACATTTTGTTATATCAACAACAGCTACCAAACTGTTCACTCCATCGTTATTATGCGGCCAAAGATAAAAAATAGGTTTCGATTTGTACAGGTGTCAAAAGAGAAAAATGATTATTTTTTTTGCAGGCCAAGGACATCGTTCATGCCATAGATTCCCGGCTTTTTACCGGCAACCCACCGGGCCGCCCGCAGGGCACCGCTTGCAAAGACCGACCGGTCATAGGCCCGGTGGGAAAGTTCTATTGTCTCGAAGTTCTTCGAAAACATCACCGAATGATCGCCCACAATATCCCCGCCACGGATCACATGGACGCCAATCTCGTTTCCGCGTTCCATCATACCTTCCCGACCGTAGAGTTTTTTGCGCGACCCGACCTCCTCATCAAGGATCTGCAGGATCGTTTTTGCCGTGCCGCTCGGGGCATCCTTCTTGTTCCGGTGGTGCGCCTCGATCACCTCGATATCGTAATCCCCGAGCATTTTTCCGGCCTCCCTTACGAGCTGCCAGAATATATTGACCCCGACCGAGAAGTTGCTTGAGATCACGGCAGGCACGTGACATTCTATAGCTGCTGCCATCTCTTTTCTCTGTTCCGGGGTAAAACCGGTTGTCCCGACAATGAGCGCAACGTTATTTTTTGCCGCCGCTTTCACATTCCCTACAGCGGCCTGCGCTATGGTAAAATCGATCAGCACATCAGGTTTCTTGTTCTTAAGGAGCGTCTCGATATCCTGTGTCGCAACAATATCGACTCCGAAAAAGGTACCGGGCCGTAGATCGACTCCTCCGACAAGTTCCAGATCCTGCGATTCTTTGACCATTCTCCCGATGGTCTGGCCCATACGGCCGGATGCACCACAGACGGCAACTTTGATCATGTCCGGTTCACCGCCGGGTTTTCTTCACGGGCAGTTTCTTCTTTTTTCCCGCTGATCCTGCCCCCGCAGTTTTCTTTGCGGCTGGTATGGTCGCGAGAATTTTTTTGAGGGCTGCAGTTTTATTCTCATCGAGATTGTCGAGCGGCAGCCGGACCGGGCCCCCTGCCATTCCCATAAGTTCCACAGCTTTTTTTACCGGTATTGGATTTGTGTCGATAAACATCGACCGGAAGAGCGGCGAGAGTGCATAGTGCAGGGCCAGCGCTTTCTTCCAGTCGCCTTTGTCTGCCGCCTCGCACATGGCAACCATACGTGCCGGATCCACATTTGCCGCGACCGATATAACACCGGTACCACCGAGCGCCATAATCGGGAGGGTCAGGCTGTCGTCACCGGAGATCACGGCAAAGTCCTCATCCTGCGTCAGCTCGATGATCCGCGAGATCTGGCCGACGTTCCCGCTGGCTTCTTTGATCCCGACAATGTTCGGGTGCTTTGCAAGCTCTGCGATAAGATCGGGTTCAAGGTTCTGGCCTGTACGGCCTGGAACGTTATAGATAACCACAGGAATGTCAAGGTCTGCAAGTTTCGTGTAATGTTTGACAAGCCCCGCGCGGTTGGGTTTATTATAATACGGGCTGATGACGAGCACGCCATCCGCGCCGGTGTCCTTTGCCGCCTTAGTAAGGATGACTGCTTCCGCCGTGTTGTTCGAACCTGTTCCTGCAAGGACAGGCACCTTGCCGTTGACTGTATCAATCGTGACACTGACGACTTTTTCATGCTCCTTAAAGGAGAGCGTGGCCGACTCACCGGTCGAGCCGCAGGGCACGATCCCGTGGATACCACAGGAGAGAAGATACAGAATGTTTCGTTCAAGACCCTGTACGTCAAGGTCCGTCGCGGAATTACGTTTAAAAGGGGTAATTATTGCGGGAAGGACACCTTCGAACATAACGAGAGTTATGCGTGTCTTTTTGTATTAATTTTTCTTGTTATGTATCCGGCCACCCGGTTCCTGACGCGTTTGCTGTCGATCGATGCCGATGCTGATAGCTGCTGCTTGTTCGCATCGAAACTGTTCGAAAAGTTCTCCCTCTGCTTGGCCAGAAGTGCGGTACCGAGGGTCTTAATATACGATGGCTTTATTCCCATGGAGTATTCCTCAAAGTTCTATATGTATAATGCGGTTCGACAACATAATAATATTCCCCGCGACAATAGAGGGGTTCTCGCCAAAAAGGTGGATAACTGCGGTCTGGGGGGTTTTGCCCGGAGCCACGATAACCTCAGGAACACCTTCCCTGCAGCAAGACGCCACACCCCAGTCCATCGTGCTGACACCGGGGGGCTGTCCCCGGATGTCCATGGTGCAACACTCAAGGAACATCTCCTCAAGCACGCAGCGGACCGCATCTGAATACCGGATCGTTGCCGCACAACGCATTTCCGGATCGAATTTTGAGGCAGTAAGAATAATTTTTGCAATCCCTGCATCGGCGCCAAACCCACAAGCCCCCGCGGCCCGGACACCGTTGTCCCGCACCACGAGACCGCCCGCGACAGCAGCGATACCCGCATGATCGCGGGCTCCGGTGATCGCATACCCTATATTTGTCCCGGCACCGGCAACCAGCCGGGAGTCCATCGATTCTTCCAAGAGGACGACGGAACGCGAGAGCCGGGTAAGCACATCGTTTCTCTGCTGGTCCGGGCTGATCATAGTATCCTCACATTCTGTTGATCCGGGATACTTTTATGTTCTTCCCGGGTTACCTGGAGTCAGATCAGACCAAGTTCTCCGCGTATTCTCATCAGTCCGTCAATTGCAACAGCATAGAACTCCGGCAGCGCAAGGATCGGCGCAATGAGCGCGATGCGGGACCGGTCGCACCCGGCGGCAAAAGACTTTTCTTTTGCTTTTTTTGTCACCGTCTTTACGGTCACGTCCGAGAGCCTGCCACCTTTCACGAGCGCACATGCGGTGACAAGACCCGAGGCACTGTCTGCTGCCTGCAGCGCAACCTCGATCGGCAGGTCATAGGTTCCCAAAAAGAGGAAGTGGTTGTGCCGCCAAACAATTCCGGCCAGATCGGGATCTATCCCATGCTCCGTGAGAATCTCCGCACCCTTCGCTCCGTGCAGCTGCATATCCCCGTGGATAAGTTCGAAATCGATATCGTGCAGGATACCGATCGTTTCCCAGAGGTCTTCATCCTCACCGAGACGCGCGGCAAGCGCTCTCATCACGGCACCCGTCGCAAGGCAGTGTTTTTTAAGCCCGTCTTCATGGACATACAGGCACAGCAGGGCAATCGCAGCGGAACGTTCCATGGACGACATTTATGCCAGCCGGGAACATCAGCATAACGGTCCGCCCTCACGGATATGCATATAACGAATAAACACCAAAATGGACTGGATGGATGCACGACTGCTAGATGTCCTAATTGGTGTGACCGGTTTTGTGGTTCTGGTCATTCTTCTCGCGGTGCTCCCGCTGGTCATCAGCGCCGGGCCGGCCTATATTATCGCGATCGTCATATTTATCCTGTTCCTCTCCTTTGCAGGATACCGGGTCAACGAAAAGATCACCTGAAATACACGAAATCGTTTTTTTAGGCTCTGGTGAAGATCCACAGAACACTCACCACCCGTTAAGGTTTCAGGAAACGATCGCGGAAAAAAATCTGTTAGCGGAACGATCCGGCTCTCCACGGTTACGTGCGGTGGCACAATCGCGATTTTGCTCTTTTTTCACCCTCGCCCTGACGTGCAGCAGTTTGTAATTTTACAGCTGAACGGTAAAGTTACAACTCAGCGGTAAGGTTAAGTACTGCGCAGATCCGGATTTTTTAATGCGCTCGAAAAATACATTCCGTTTATTGAGAGGAACCGGGTTTTCTCCGTAATCTTTATTCAGGAATTTTTCAGATTTTTATCAGGAACCTGCGGTTTTGTAGGTGCAGGTTTAAAGGGTCTTGATTTTTTTGCCTTGTAGTAACTGAGCGGGTGACTAATCTTTTCACAGAGCGGATCGCGATGGACGCAGAGACCGGTTGTCTGCATCGCGGCACACGCTGGTGTCGTGTACTCGGTGCTGGACCCCCCGCGTCCCGTGATATGCTCGACCTGGTACATCGTCTTCTCGATATCGAAGTCCGGGGACCGGGCATAGAGTTCCGCAATCCCGGTCGTGTCCATGCCGATATTATGGAGAAATGCAGTCAGCGAGAACCTGCCGGCGTGCGTGAGGTTAATGCCTGCTGCAAGTGCGGAAACAAGCGCCTGCATGCAGGGTGGGAATGCACCTTCTTCAACTTTCCCGAACTGCCGCAGCATCTGTTCCTGGTATGCCTTCTTGATCTCCGCTGCTCTCGGAGCAAGCAGTTCGCAGATATCCTTTGGCACCCGGTGCGGGAGGTCGCGGCGCAGGAGCACGCGGATGCGTTCCCTCAGGAGTTCGTACCGTTCGTTTTTGTTGATTGTAACAAAACCCCGTACCACATTTCGGTTAACGAGACGGTACCGGTCATCATGCAGGGGTGCGACAAGCTCCACATAATCGGGGACCGGCATCCGGTCCTGCGCGATCCTGATTCCCAATTCGTCGGCAATTGTAGTCCACAAACGTGAATACTCACCATCCTCCTGCACGTAACTGCTGTTCCACTCCTCTTCATTCACGAGAAAATAATAGGCACGGTCTGCCTCGTACCGGGTCAGCCGGTCTATGAGTTGTTTATCATTGACGCAGGAGGCAATGATCCGGGCCAGTACATACGCGGCGATCTCATCCTCTGGGGTGTCGCTCACTTCGGGGACTCGGGTCTTTTTTGGGGTTACTGCGTCCTGGATCCGGGAAACCGCAAGCGAGACCAGGGCCTCGCCTTTGGAAGTGCCAAGAAGCGTACCAAGCGATACAAAACGGGCCCTGATAGGATCCTGGGCTTTTTTTAAAAACGGAAAATGGGAAAGTTCCTTGCCGGAAGGCTCAAATTCCATTCAGTCAGCCTCAATCCGGGGCGCAAGCAGGTACTCAACGTGCCCGTTGCCGCCCGCAATATCAAAAGAGAACCGGACCGGGTGATCCACGCCAAGGCAGACCTCGACTTCAGAAGCATGTGACATTACTTTGCCCATATCCCTGAGATAGTCAAGGGAAAAGAGCGAACGTGCCTCGACCGGGGTCAGCGATTTGAGCTCGTCTTTTCCGAACTCGCGCTGGATATGATCGGTATCGCCTTCTGCCACCATGTAAAAAGTCTGGTCTTTGGGGTTGATCCCCATGGCAATCTTGTCCGATATCACCGCAGCCGCCTTGATTGCGTTGTTGAGATCTTCACCGGAGATCACAATCTTACCCGGGAGGTTGATAGTCGGGGAGTTGGGATCTTTTCTGATGGTATTCGTATCCAGAAGGGTAATCGAGTAGTGGTAACCATGGACACTGACTGCCATTTTCTGGGCATTATCCCCCAGTTCGAGGCTGATGAGGTCGCCTTTCCCACCCATATTGAAGATATTCTTCATCTTGTTGATATCAACGCCAATTTCGCTCTGCGTTGCCTTGAATGTATCAAACGCCTCTTTATTGAGCGTGAATGCAATCATGGCGACATTTGCAGTGTCCACCGCACGGGTGGAGATGCTGTCTTCTGCCGTGTGCAGCCGGCACTCGGGAACGAGTGCTGAGATCGCGTCAATGGCCTCCCGGAATATCTCTGCGTCAATGGTTGCTTTTAACATCGCTTTCCCCTTAACAACTGTCTTATACAGTATATCGTCATACTTTAATTATAGCGTTTTGGGTTCGATTCGCTTTATTTTTTGGGGATGAATGAATATGGGATCACAATGGTCACGGGATAAAGTGTATCTTCGGGCAAAACAGGAGGGCTTTCGATCCCGGGCATCGTACAAACTCATCGAGATACAGAAAAAATTTGCCATCATCCGCAGGGACGACAACATTATCGATCTGGGTGCCGCCCCCGGGAGCTGGCTTCAGGTGCTGCGCACGCTCACGGACGGGAGAGTCCTTGGGATAGATTTAAACCCGATTGCGGCCCTCGATGGGATCGAGACCATTGAAGGCGACCTTACCGACCCGGCCATTCAGGCACAGGCACAGGCACTGCTCGGTACTGTCAGTGTGGTGGTCTGCGATGCAGCCCCAAAACTTTCCGGCCACAGGAGTTACGACCAGGTACGGGCCATCGCCCTTGGCGAAGAAGCCCTGGTCTTTGCCTGCCACGTATTAAAGCCCGGTGGCAATTTTGTGATAAAATCGTTCCAGGGCACGGATTTCCCCGAATTGTTAAACCAGATCAAAGAGCACTTTTTTGTGGTAAAGACCTACTCAACCATGGCCACCCGGAAAGGAAGTACGGAACTGTATATCGTTGGGAAAAACTTCAAGGGTTGAATACGCCCCATGACACAAGCGCTCAGGGATTCCTACGGACGACCGGTGACCAATCTCCGTATCAGTCTCACCTCGCGGTGCAACCTTTCCTGTATCTACTGCCATGCCGAAGGCGAGAAGAATCCCGAGTCCGAGATGAGCGCGGAAGAGATCATCGATATCATGGAGATCGCGGCAAAGTTCGGGATCAAAAGCATAAAATTCACCGGCGGGGAACCCCTCATCCGGCCGGATATCCTGAAGATCATCCGGGCAGTTCCGAAAGGCATTGAATGCTCTATTACCACAAACGGCATCCTGCTTGCAGATATGGCGGCGGAGTTAAAAGCCGCCGGGCTCCGCAGGGTTAATGTCAGCCTCGACAGCCTGAACCCGGACACCTACAAACGGATCACCGGAAGCGACCGGCTCAGCGAGGTTCTTGCCGGCATTGATGCGGCACTTCGGGTCGGACTCACTCCGGTCAAATTCAACATGGTCGTCCTTCATGGCATCAACGATAACGAGATTGATGATTTCCTTGCGTATGTGAGGAACAACCGCAATCTCGTCCTCCAGCTCATCGAACTGATGCATTTCAACAACTGCGAGTACCACGGCGACTTGAACAGCGTCGAGAATAACCTTGCCGCACGATCGGAACAGATCCTCACGCGCCGGATGCATCACCGGAAAAAATACTGCCTGGATGGTGCCGAGGTCGAGGTCGTGCGCCCGCTACACAACACCGAGTTCTGTGCATTCTGCAACCGGCTCAGGGTAACTTCAGACGGAAAACTCAAACCCTGCCTGCTGCGGACGGACAACCATGTCACCATCCGGGGCAAAAAAGGCGCCGAACTTGAAGCACTCTTCCAGGAAGCGGCTGCAAGACGGGAACCGTTTTTCAAATAGATTCTTCCCGCAAACAACGAGCATTCTTACCGGTGAGCTGGACACTGGTGTGCGGGAATATATTTACAATTCCGGCGTACACTAGAATCGTATGACTGCTGACAATGAATATCTCAATGTCCTCACCCACCTCTATGAAAAATCCCTGATCCTACACGACACCTCGCTCTTTAACAAGACCCTCTACTTCTACCTTATCGACTCCATTGCGCACATCGATTATACCTGCAGTCTTTATTCATTCAATTACCAGTCGCCGAAAAATATTATGGGCGCAGAGTACCTGCGCTGGCGTATCGATGAAGAGAAAAAAGGGGAGCGGACACAGTTCCCGGCGTTTATTGCATGGCTCAAAACCACCCACCCGCAGAAATTTGCGGTCCTTCCCTCCCTCTGGCAGATGCTCTACGACCCGGAGGATCCCGCCGGTTACCGGAGTTTCCGGATTGTTCTTGACCCGGACAGCCGCCAGGCCATTCCATCGGATTTCTTTATGGCAGTCATTGACGAATTTTTTGAGCAGGATTTCTTAAAAAGCCTGTATGAGGATGCATCCCTCTCTACACTCTTTAAGGCATTTATCGCAGAACAAAAGACCTGATCCGGTATGGACGTAAGCCGAATCTGTGCAGAGCTCGTGGCGATAAAAAGCGAGAACCCCCCGGGGGATACCTCTGAGGTTATCGAGTATATCAGGAATTTCCTTGATGCCCGTGGCATCGTAGCCACAGTCACGGATACCGGAAGCGGACGGTGCAACCTGGTTACCCGGGGGTCAAAAAAACCGCTCCTGCTTTGTGGGCATGTGGATGTCGTACCGGCTCTTGAAGACGGGTGGACTCACCCGCCATACTCTGGTACCAGAGAAGACGGATATGTCTGGGGCCGGGGTGCAACCGATATGAAAGGTGGATGTGCGGCGATCCTCACGGCCTGTGATATGTTTGTGCAGGAGAGTCGCGAGCTACCCGCGACTCTGGCATTTGTCTGTGATGAAGAGACGGGGGGCGAATGGGGGATCCGGTACCTGCTCGCACATCACATGATCAGCCCCTGTGACTGCCTGATCGCAGAACCTTCACCGGCCCGCCATCCCTGTGTAGGCCAGAAAGGGCTCTGCCGCCTTGACCTGAAATTTACCGGGACACCCGGCCACGGATCCCTGTACCCGACGATCGGCGTAAGCGCGATCATGGAAGCAATGGAGATGCTTGCATATGTCAAAAGCCTCCATGACCGGGAATTTCCGATCGATGAAAAACTCCGTGAGATTATCCGGCACTCATCTGACGTCTTTTCTGAAGAGTTCCGGATTTATGAGGGCAGCGATATCCTCGAACGGGTGACCTATAACCCGGGAGTTATTGCAGGAGGAGAGAAGGTCAACATTGTCGCCCAGCACTGCACACTCGACCTGGAACTACGAATTCCCTGGGGGTGCAGCATCCCGGATCTTGTCAGGGACATACGTGCGCATGCCCGACACGGGACAATCTTCAACGAGACCACACACCTTCCTTCATTCACGGATCCTGACTGCGATTTTGTCAGGATTGTGTGTCGTGAAGTAGAGAGGGTGTGGGGGGGAGATGTCTTTCCCATCTTACAGTGGGCGGCAAGCGACGCGCGTCATCTCCGGGGTTCGGGATTCCGGGTGATCGAGTACGGCCCGGGAGAGCTTTCAACCCTCCATGGGACAAACGAGCGGATCTCCATTGTTTCGCTTGAGAAGGCCGTAAACATTTACCGGGGCGTCCTGAACGCATATGACAAGACAAGCGAATTGTCGTAAAGTTACGATTCCCGGAAATTCCGTCTGTCACCGGACGACAGTTCCGGCTCATTTTTACCAGACACGGACCAGTGTAGGTCATCCATTAAAAAATAATCAGTTTTTCTGGAGTTTTACACCAGACAGCAGAAGTCCGGCCACTGCAAGTGCTACCAGTACACAGAGTGATGAGAGGGGGGAATAGGTGGTCTTTGAGGGAACCGGAGTTTCCGTCGCGGTCACAGCAATGGTGCCGGCAGGTAACGATTCAGCCACAGTTATATTCTGCACCACTGCTTCGGTGGGGGTGGTCACAGGGATGGTGGCAGTTACACCGCCAAGGATCCACGGAGCGATTGTCGGTGTTGGTGAACCGGTTATCTGGGTGACCTGACCTTTCCCCAGCACAGCTTGCCGGTTATTTATCGCATCAGTATACGCGGGACTGAGCGCAAGCGCTGTGTTAAAGCACCCCAGAGCATCCTGGTAGCGTCCCAGCGCTGCGAGTGCCATACCCTTGTTGTTCCAGACCTCAGCATTTGTCGTGGTTATCTGGGTTGCATGATTGAATGCATCGAGTGCGTCGGTGTAATCGTCCTGTGACATGTACACAAGCCCAATCTGGTTCCAGGTATCCGGATTATTGGGATCGAGGTTCGTGCACTGGGCATACGCTTTGAGCGCGGCATCCGAATTTCCAGTCTGGACATACGAATAGGCAAGGTTGCAGTATGCATCCGCATGGTTGGTGATCGTGGCCGTGAGATTCACATATGCGGCAATTGCTTCATTGTATCTCCCAAGTTTGAAAAGGGAGTAAGCCTGTGCATTTTGCGCATCAGTGCTTGTTCGTATCGTGAGGGCCTGATTTGCTGCATCCAGAGCAGCAGAGTATTGTCCCAGTGCATTGAGGGCCACCGCTTTTCCTGTCAGGGCAAGCACATAGGAGGGATCCAGCGAGAGTGCATTGTTGTAATACGTGAGCGCACCAGAGTAGTCCCCCGCTGTCGCAGCGTTCTGACCTTTTGTATACCAGTCAAGGGCATCTTCTGCTGCCACAGCAGGAACCAGAATAAGAATAATCAGAAACAGTATACCTGCCTTTGCACTCATTTTCATATCCGAAAATTCTCTTTTATCGCAGATGAATGTATTGTTTTATTGAGATCTCATCGGAGGAATCATTCTGCAGGGCAGTAAGGGCGGCACCCGTACCACCCTGTTGTGACAACGACGGTCCCACCGAGAATCGCGGTGACGACAAATGCTGCCAGAAATCCTCCCGTATCCGCGATGACACCGGCAAGGAACGGGAGGATCGCCATCCCCAGATAGCTTGCCGTCGAGAACAATCCCATGAGAAGGCCCTGATGATCCGATACACCGGAAAGATACGCCATCTGGGCGATCATCACGACACCGGCAAGGGAGCCAAGAATGATGAAGCCAAGCGGGGTTACATAGGTAATAAGAACACCGGCCGCCATGAAGAGCGCGGACCAGCGGATGACCGGCACCGGAGGAAATGGTATTCGGGTCACCGCAAGAACAGTGACAATGGTGGCAATGCTCATTCCTGCAATCCATAGGCCGAGAGTATCAGGTGCATCATGGGAAAATTTCGGGTACAGCGAAGAGACAACACCGGTTATTCCTACAAGAATCACGGCCGAATACCACAACCAGACATTGTCGCGGATGAACGCTGATATGTTTGCAGTACCTCCACTCTTTGACGGTAAGATTTGACGGTTGCCGGTAACAGCACTTCCTCCCAGCACAACAAGGGAAATAAGGGTAAAGACACCGATCCCAAGAGCTGGTTGTGCAAAACGTACTGCAAGCAGGCCGGCAACGATCAGACCCAGGACAAGCCCGAGGTTGAGCATCGCCATGTAATACCCACTCATACGGGTATGATCGGCCCGTGAGTTGACATACGAGAGTGCCGCTGCAACAAAGAGCCCGGCCCCGATCCCTTCACAACCACGCATGATGACCACCACTACCGGGGTGGTGGTAAAGAAAAGCAGGATACCGGCCGCAACCGTCATAAGGAGGCCGACACGGATAACCGGTACAGAACCATGACGATCGGCAAGAATTCCTCCCGGCAGGGTTGAGAGGAAGGCTCCGAAAAAATATGCGGCATAGATAGCACCCTGCCATGCAGACGGTCCGGCAAATGCCGGCAGCACCGGGACGATCGCATTCGAGAGCGCCATGACGGCAAAGATGCCAAGGCAGACAATAGCCAGGTATGCCTTTGATGCCTCCATGCGATCAGATCATGCGGTATGTTTCAAGGTTCATGGGGGAATGGGTCTGGATATGGTACCGCTTGTAGATGGAACTGGCAAGATCGATGGTATTGTTCTCATCACCGTGGATACAGAATATTTTTTCGGGTCGCGGCTGGATCTGGCCGATATAGTTCATCAGCTGCCGCCGGTCGGAATGCCCTGAGAATCCATCGATGGTATCGATCTCAAGGTTGATGGTAATCGTGCCTTTCCGGCCCATCGGCACTTCGCGCCATCCTTTCTGGATGCGTCTCCCTTGCGTACCGTCGGCCTGGTACCCGACAAAGACGAGCGCATTTTTCTCATCCTCTGCAAGATTGAGGAGATACTCCATGACCGGCCCCCCGTTGAGCATACCGCTTGTGGTGATGATCACGCAGGGATCGCCGTTGATCACTTTCTCCCGGAGATCGGAAGAGTCCACCTGCTGGAAACATTCGGCAAGGAAGGGGTTCATCCCTTCCCGGAAGATCAGGTTCCGGAGATCGTTGTTGAGATACTCCGGATAGGTCGTGTGGATCGCGGTCGCCTCGCGGATCATGCCGTCCAGATAGATCTTCACCTGCGGGATCTTGCCAAGGCGCATCCCCTCTTCAAGGGCGAGCATGACTTCCTGCGACCTGCCGACCGCGAATGCGGGGATGATCACCTTGCCGCCCCGCGAAAGCACCTTGTTGATGGTCTCGTACAGTTTGAGTTCTGCATCCGAACGTGCAGGCTGGAAATCATTCGAGCCGCCGTACGTGCTTTCCATGAACAGGGTCTCAAGCCGGGGGAACTGGTTGACCGCCGGGTTAAAAAGCCGGCTCTTGCTGTAGTTGAAATCGCCGGTAAAGGCAATGTTGTACAGGCCGTCGCCGAGATGGAAGTGGGCTATCGCGGATCCAAGGATATGGCCGGCATTGTGGAAGGTGAGCTTGATATCCGGCGCAATGTCGGTTACGCTACCGTAATTCAGCGTGATGGAATGGCGGATATAGGTCTTGACCTCGTTTGAGCTGTACGGGATCTTCCGGCCTTCCTTGTTGATGACATCAAGGTAATCCAGTTGGAGCATCGCGGAGAGATCCCGGGTCGGGGGGGTCGAATAGACCGGCCCTTCGTACCCGTACTTGTAGAGGAGAGGGACGAGTGCACAGTGATCAAGGTGTGCATGAGTGAGGACAACCGCATCGAGCTGCGCCAGGGGGTGGATTTCGGGAACATAGAGATAGGGAGTCCCGTTTGAGTTATCGGGTTTCTCACCGCAATCGATCAGCACGCGGCTGTCCGGAGTAGTCAGCAAAAATGCGGCCCGGCCGACTTCGCGACAACAGCCAAGGGTCGTGACACGAACCCATTGATCTTTCTTGGTTGCATCCTTGTTTGCCTCGTCGCGGCCCGGGATATCGCGGTGGATCCGTCTTCCTATCGTGCGGAGGAACTGCTTGCGCTCCTCGTTTACCGAGCGCAGGTACTGGCGGACCTGCTTTACGGTGCTGCTCTCTATGGGGGGAGTCCGGACGACTTTTGGCGTCCAGCCGATATGCCGGGTAATATCACGGAGCGTGATCCCGTTCTTCCCGATCACAACGCCAGGTTTCTCAGCTTCGATCAGGACTTCCCCGGTATCGGGATCAAAAAAGATATCGGTGATACCGGAGGATTCCGGGACGACTGCCCGGATCTCGGCAGCCGCTTTCTCAGGATCTTCAAGAATGGTCGGGCGGACTACGATCCGTTTCCTCAGGTCCCGGGCAAGGATCCGGATCAGGTCAGCCTCATCGGCAAACCGTTTGGGGTCATCGGTGTAGATAACCAGTTCCGGGCCTTCGAATTCGACCTCTTTTACCGTGATGCCGGCAGGCACCTTCTCGTTGATTTTGTCTTTGAGCTCTTTGAGCCGTTCTTCGATCAACATAATACGAAACGTCCTAAAAAAAGATTATGCAGAATTTTTGACAAGATATTTTTTGAGAGCATCCTCACCAAGTTCCTGGTACTTGTCTTTGGCGATGACAACCACATGGATACCTTCACCGGACCCGGCATCGCGTTTCATCGCAGACTTGAGTGCCCGGACCGCGAGTTCAATTGCCTCATCCTCGTTCAGCTTCGGGCGGTACCGGTCTTCCAGCACACCGTAGGCCATGGGAGATCCAGAACCGGTCGAGACAATATCCTCTTCTTTTGTTGCCCCGCCCATCGCGTCCACCGAATAGACGCTGGGGCCGTGTTCATCCACACCGCCAACCAGCAGCTGGACATAATACGGGAAATACCGGTTCTGATTTAAATAATTGGAGAGAAGGGTCGAGGCAGCCCCGACAGTGATTGCCCGCGACCTTCGTATCTGGTACAGGTTGCACTCAACCGTGATAATCCGTGCCAGCTGCTGGGCATCACCCACGCCGCCGGCAATCGTCATGCCAATCCGGTCCGCGATCTGGTAGACTTTCTTTGCACGTTTGCTTGCAATCATGTATCCCATGGTTGCACGTTTCTCCGTCGCGAGGATTACCCCTCCGTCAAATACCAGACCGACCGTGGTAGTTCCCGTCATAGATTCCGGATGCTGTTCAGGCATATTACACCTCAAAAACAAATGAACGCCAAAAATTAATTAAAAGCGTTTTATGGTATTAGACGACATCAGGAAATTTAAAGGTTGCTATCGGCGCTCTGACGCAAAATAAACACCTGCTGCCCAAAAAGGATGTTATTCTGAGTCCTCTTTACAGAGAACACTGATAAGATCGCGGTCATAGAGCATGGCTACCAGGCGTTTGTCTCCATTGACCACCGGCAGCTGGTCGACCCTTGATCTGCGCATTTTTAATGCGCATTCGCTGACCTCGGCATTCTTGGGCACGGCCACGACATTTTTGACCATGGCAAGTTTTACCGGCCGGTTTGGCAGCTGTACCCGGGATATCCCAAAACTGATCGTATGGTTATCCCGTATGCTCTCCCAGGTCCACTCGTCATCATCAGTACCGTTGGAGAAGTCGCTCACGCCAACCGAATCCTCAATGCTTGAGCTCCGGATGAGATCACGTTCCGAGATGATGCCCTGCAGTATGCTGTCTGCATTCAGGATAGGGATCGCATCCACACCCGAGATCTCCATGACACGCCCCACAAGAGGAAGCGGCGTCTCTTCCCAGAGTGCGAATGTCGTGCTCGTGTATGAATCCTGGATCTCCTCTTTTATTTTCATCTGGGCAATCGCATGGATCAGATCAGCGACCGAAAGCAGGCCGATCAGAGTATTATCCTCAACTACCGGCAGTCTCCGTATCCTGTGCGAAACGAGCAGCCGGGCTGCCTTGTGGATATCTTCATCGGGCCCGATCGTTATCGGCTTTGAAGCCATGAGGAGCCCAAGCTGGGTCTCTTCTGGTTTGCGCAGCAGATCCTTACGGGTGATTATCCCGACAAGTTTCTTGTTTTTGAGAACAGGTACACCGGAAATACCGGTCCTTTTGAGAATTTTAAGGACATCGTCACGATTGCCGGGGATGTCCACGTGGACGACATCCGCGGTCATGTAGTCTTTTACGAGCATTTCCGTTATGATCTCACCACCATGGTCGTGACCGTGCTGTGTGCGATAATATAGGCGCTTACACTCCCGATAAGGAGACGATCGGTCTGGCTTTTTCCGTGGGAACCCGAAACAATGAGGTCCACCTTCTCGTGCTCTGCAAGCGTTATGATTTCAGTCCCCGCATGGCCCTGTTTCATATGGGTGACAAGGGAGACCCCGCTTTTTGCCGCGGTTTTTTTGGCCTTCTCAAGAACCGCATTTCCTTCGTTCTCAAGGACGCGGTACATGATCTCTACGGTGTTATCTGATGGAAGAGACGTAAAGAGGCCGGTCTCTACCACATAGACAGCATGAAGCCGGGCATTCCATACCTTTGCCTCATCGACAGCCCGTTCGATCGCACGATCACTTGCTTCTGAACCATCGATTGCAACGAGTATGTTAGTAAACACTGGCATCACCCAAAACAAACATGCCATTTTTATTGAGTTTACAAATTAAAAACGTTATTCCCGATTGAGCCCAGTTGAGCACGTTTTACAATGGAAGCTGCGGGATCGCGGCTGAAAGCAAGCGCAGAATGGGATGGATCCAGCGTAAAAAAGGCTGCGCGTGCCCCTTCCCGGATAAAGAACGGGGAACCGGCGAACCGTGATCCCCCAATCGCTGAACGGAGGACAGTTTTTGGATCGAGCCGGTATACCATTTCGGCAAACGCCATCTCTGAAAACATATCCGGCGGGACAAACATTGCATTGTCCGTGCCGAGAAACACTGTACACCCGAGATCGAGCATCATATGAACGGGAGGATACCGGGCAGATGTTGTTACGCCCAGCACCCAGTTGGAGCGGGGGCAGACCACTATTGGAATTTCCCTGTCTGCACATTCACGGATCTGTTTTTTTGTCGCATGCGTCATGTGGATGAGGAGATCCGGTTCAAACGCGAGCGCGGCATCCACATCTTCCTTATCCTGCTCACCTGCATGAAACGCGATCAGTTTACCTGCCTTTCGTGCCGCACTGACTTTCTGTTCCACCCCGGCTACGTCACGGCAACTGCTGATTCCAAGACCATCTGCTTCAGATTCGCCGTCGTCCCGGCCGAATATGACAGGTAAAAAATCAAGACCGGCCACCGCGTCTCTAAAAGCACGAACGCCGGGCCTGCCACCCTCCCGAAAATCTGCACACCCGTACGTTCCAGAACCCATCATATCGGTAATTGCAGCCCGCATCGCGGCAACCAAATCCTGGCGGGACGCGGCAGCGAGGAGCCGGTGCTTAAGCCCGTCCGGAGGTGTTACCATACTGACCAGATCCCCGGTACTCCCACAGTCCATTGCCACCGTATCCGCGAGGTGGGTATGGGCATCAAAGAACGCCGGGCAGATCCAGAGTTGGGGGGCCAAGGGATTTTCCTCGATCGCGGTGATCCGTCCCTGATCGATCACGATATCTACCGGGCGAACCTCGAGTTCCTCACCAATTAATGCCTGACCGGACACAATATGCGGGGTTTTCATGGTATGTCGTGACTCTCCTTTATATATCGAAAAATGAAATATATTCGCATGGCAAAGAAACAAGGCGGAAGGTTACTTTCATCGGCAGGTCTCGTCAACTATTACGAGAGCGAGGATCGGCGGGCAGTTCATATAAGTCCTATAACGGTCATGGTTGTTGCCGCGGTCATCGGTATCATCGTCATGGTCTTCAATCTTCTCTATTCAACACATGCATAAATCCGGCCAGTTATTCCTGACCGGAATAACCTTTTTTCGCTCATGAAGGGCAGGTCTTTTTGAGGAGCCGGCGGGTAATATCCTCGTCTTTTGTGAAATACAGGCTGTCGTGACCGGTCCATGACGGGCAGTTACGGAAGAGGACTGCCGGGACTCCATTGTTACTCTCGCCCATAACGAAGTTTGCAAACCCTGCAATCTCATCGACAACCGCTTCTTCCGTGATCTTGAGCTCATGACCAAAGAGATCGGTGTCGCCCCGGAAATCACGGATCGCGGTAAACCCGCTCCAGCCGATGGCATTCCCGGTCTGCCCGCGCCGGAAGGATCGTCCGCAGGTATCGGTAATGATCACACCTACATTTTTCCCGGTGATCGTTTTGATTTCGTTCCTGACATCCGCTGCTGCTTTCATCGGATCGGGAGGCAGGAATATCACCATGCCGTCATCGATATTGCTCTGGTCAACACCTGCCCGTACTCCGATATGGCCGAACGGGAGTTCCGAGAGAATGAACGGGTGCTCCATGATAATGTCCTGCGAGGCGTCAAGTACAGCCTGTACAAAACGGGGGTCCTCACCATTTAGTTTTGCGAGCCGCAATGCACGCTCTGAAGGGGTAATTTCCGTGAGAGGTTTTGTATATCCCTTTGATTTCGAGTACACGGTCGACGCAAGGGAAACGATGTCGCCATTCTCCACCGCAACCCGTTCGCAGATCATCGCGGCAATATTATCACCGGCCCTGATAAGGGGAAGTCCCTGTACGCCAGTGACGACAATATTTTCCATAGTACCAGTTCTATGAGGTGATCGCACGATATAGGGATTTCGTTTGGCTTTTTATTGTAGAGTAAAGATTCGGACACCGATATATTTTTATGAGGGATGCACGAATCACCACATAATTATGTACCATATCCTCCGTTGTCCGGGGTGCAGAACATTTACCTATGTTGACCGGTTCCAGAAATGGAAACTCTGTCCGGTCTGCGGCCATGCTTATGAAGTGGCAAAAGTTCCTGCGTACCTTGAAGTGGAGGATTACCATGATGCCGAGCACATCATACGGCAGATGGAAAAACACCTGCACACCCATAAAAAAAAGGATTTTACTCCTGAGGAATCCGAGGAACTACGACGGCATTACGCTGAGTGGTTCGGGAAAAAATGTCACTAAAATGACGCTTTTACCGGTTCATAAGGTTGTGCTATTCATGAATAACGGGTCCGGTGGAATCGGAATTGGCAGGATTGTTTAAAGTCCGGGCGGATGATTATACGAACCCGTACACCTGGTAGTTTGCTATGCCACTCTTCGGGCAGAATCCCCTTTATAAAGGGAGGCGGGGGCCGGACATGCCCCCTCCCATGATCCATTCTCCGACGGAGAGTTTCCGGGCCGGATCTGATGCCGGAAGGCTCCAGTGGAAATGGTGCCAATCCTCTGCATGATTTTCTCTTTAAACAGGTATTTTTGGAAACGGGACGTTTTTATCAGAAAAAAAACGTGCAATTTAGCCGCGTTCCTTTGACCGTGAAAAGGGGGAGGATAAAATGGTCATACGGAACGCTGGAATGAACTGGAATGACAATATGGCTGAAAAATAAAGGGGGTTCCTGAATGGGGAAACGCGATCAGGTTTTTTCGGGAAAACGTCGGGGATCTGCCCCCCTGTGCTCCTGTCAGGCCCGGAAAGGTATCATAAGGAAGGATGCAGGGGTTTTGGCGATTTTTGCCGTCGCTGTCATAATTTTTCTGGCAGAACGTGCTCTCGGGGGCTCACGCCCCCGCCTCACGGGAATCCCCCGGTTGCGATGATGCCCCCTGACGGTTGAATGGGATTTGCGGTGGAGCGGTATTTCACGGGAATGTATTCACTCGATCCGCCGCGGGGGCGTCCCTGAAGGGGCGGCGGAACTCCTCGTCCGTGGGGGTTTGGGGGCATCAGCCCCCATCACAGAATCCGGATGAGCAGGCCCGGCCGGATATTCCCGGAAAAGTTTGGGTCCCCGATTGAGGATTCCAAAAAAAGTGTCACTGATAGTCCCTGACTTTTTTATTGAGTCCGGATGGTGTGATCGTAATCCAAGCACCGGACTGTAATGTTCATGTGCGATCAAAAGAGATACTCCGGAAAAGGTGACCCGTGGAACAGTATGACATTGCAGTCATTGGCGCCGGCCCGGCCGGTCTTTTCTGTGCGATCCATGCAACAGGGCCGGGTATCCGTGTTCTCCTGATGGAGAAAAACCCGCAGCCCGGAATAAAACTTCAGCTCTCGGGCACAGGCCAGTGCAACATCACTCATGATGGGGAGATCCGTACTTTTTTCTCCCGGTACGGCGCACACGGGCAGTTCCTCAAACCCGCACTTTTATCGTTTACAAACGTCGCGCTCATCCGGTTTTTTGAGGAGCGTCGCATCAAAATGGAGGTAACGGATGGTGGTAAGGTCTTCCCGGTGAGCCGTAACGCCATGGATGTCTGCGATGTTCTTACCCGGGAATGCCGGGACCGGGGCGTTCTCCTGCGGTGCGGGGAGCCGGTATTACAGGTGAAAAACACAGATTCAGGTTTTGTCCTGCAGACGGCCGCTCATACATGTGTTGCAAAAAACCTGGTTATAGCTGCAGGCGGGGCATCCTATCCGAAGACCGGATCGACTGGTGATGGCTGCCGGCTTGCCGCGTCCCTTGGGCACACGATACAGGAGATCGGGCCGGCACTCACACCGCTCCAGATCAAAAATTTCCCGTTCGCTGACCTTGCCGGCATGTCGTTTGCCGGGCTGCCGTTCTCGGTCTGGCGGGAGAAGCGAAAGATCGTTGACAGGCAGGGAGACGTGCTCTTGACACATACCGGCCTCTCCGGGCCCGGGATCCTCGACCGTTCCCGCGAGATCCGGACCGGTGATGAGATCCGGCTCTCGTTTGCCGGGCCGGTACAACGCGAAACGTTTGCGCGGGAATTTATGGACTCGCTCTCTAAAGCCTCGAAGAAATCGATAAAAACCATTATCTCCGGCCTCGGGGTTCCCGAGCGGCTGGCCCGCCTGCTCCCGGTGCTTGCCGAAATTCCTGCGGAGAGTACTGGATCTCACCTTACCGCCAGCGGGCGCACCCGGCTGATCAGCCTTTTAACAGAATGTCCGCTGGAAGTTTCTGCTCTTGGGGATCTCTCTGTCGCGATGGCGACCCGGGGTGGCGTCGCACTTGAGGAGGTGAATGCAAAGACAATGGAATCAAAACTGGTGCCCGGACTTTTCTTTGCCGGGGAGGTGCTCGATATCGATGGGGACACCGGGGGTTTCAACCTCCAGGCAGCGATCTCCACGGGTTTTCTTGCCGCGCAGGGGATTCGTGAACGGACTGTAAAAAAACCGGAGGTATAAGGATCCGGAACAGATCCCAAAATCCCGATGTGAAATCCATTGGATCCCTAACCCCTGGCGCCCCGATTATTCTTTGACCCACCCCAGTTTTTCCAGCACGTACCGGGTCTCATCCTGCGCCTTACCGCCCGGCCTGCGCGGCTGAATCACAATCGTCAACGAATTTTTGAGCGCAATACCGGCTCTTTCACCTTTGCCCTTGCAGAGAACAAAGTCACCGTTGAACCGGCTCAAAGCCTTGACAAATGCGTTTACAATCTTCTCCCGGTCCGCAAGATCGCTTTTTTTAAGTTTCATAAGGTGCTCAAAGAGAGAGAGATCGATGAGCGTTGAGGCCATCCAGCCGATCTCGCAGGTATACCCGAAGATCCAAGCGATACGCGAGTTTTTTGTTGTGGATAAAAAATCATCGATGTTGTTACCCACGCTGCACGAACCGATAACGACTCCCTCAATATTGGAGTAGTTCGCCGCGTTCCTGACGGCCTTGAACATCGCCGGGATCTTCATGCCGGTCTTGGCCTTGAGCCCGCCAATCCGTTTGCCGGTCCCGTGCGCCGCCACGTACAGAAAGAGCCGGTCTTCACGGGTATTGGTGAGGTCATCCGAAAGCGCCCGTTTAAAACCAATTTTTTCGTAGAAATTCGAGTAGTAAAGGTTAAAATCCCCACGATAACTCTCAAGACCTTCCAGAAAGGCCAACACTGAGGGACGTTTGGGCTTCTGCTCCGGCGTCCACCAGAGCCCTTCGATCACCAGGAGTGCCGTACTGCTCATGGGTCATACTCCACGTTCATTTGTAATTTCCTCAATTGTTTCATACCATTTCCCCTCGCGAAAATACGATATCCGGTGTATGTTTCTTGAAGCACATCAAGTCTTGTCAAAGGAAGAGAGATACCATCCGGAAAGAGGATGATGTAAAAAGATTGAGGTATAGAGGACAACCTTTTTATTGCGGCAGAAACGAGGCTCTCTGGTACAGGTGCAGGCGCACAACAGGGGACGTATTATGGACGGCAATTCCGGGATCCCAACACCAACAGACACAGGAAACGCAGGATCAAAAGAACCGTCATGCACTTTACATAATAATCAGCCGGAAAAATCCGGAATGGAATGTTCCCCGGAAGTTTTCACCGGAATGACTCTCGAACAGATCATTGACATAACCGGGGAATTTATTCACCTAAACGATCTGGTAATGATGCATATCGAAAAATCCGGCGGATTTGCCGGGCCTGATGCATATTTTAAAACAGTCCAGCCGCTTCTCGATCTGCTTGAAGTCGAGATCAGGGTCCGGTGCCGTTCGGGAATGACGCAACAGCAGATGAAACTGATCGTGCAGGACTGGATCGATCAGGAAATCAGGGAATGCGGGGACTCTAGTCAACAGAAGGAGTAGTCCCTATTCAAGATCCTTTCAGGATTTGCCTGCCAGAGCATTTTTCGTAAAACAGGATACCAGATAAAATCGCGGCCGGGTTCCATCGCATGGGAAACCTGGTAAAACCGGGGAATCAGATCAACCCGGTTGCCCATGTCCACATGTTATGGACACCGGTCGAGATCACCACAGCCGGGTCGATGTGGAGCAGCGGGAATACAAAGATGAAATACAGGATCGTCCCAAGTAGGCTTCCGAGATTTGCAAGCGCGGCTACCAGCACAACCTTGAAAAGAGGGATGTGCGTCATCTCACGGATCGATTCTGCCTCGTAAATTTTCCGGAAATCCGAAACCGGCGGTCTTCGTACCTTTGCCTCAACATAAGCGGCAAACCACCCGGCATGGAGCAACGGGTTTAAGGAGGTCATCCATGCCACACCAAAACAGGCAAGGGCAGAATACGGGTGGCCTCCGGCGATAAGGGTAAACACTGCAGCAAGCACTCCGTGGATGATCACCCAGAAGAGGAGCGCATATAAGAGCACCATCCATCCGACTCCGGAGAATGCAATAGCCGCGAGCAGGAATGCAAAAAGTCCCGTGACCGCGAACCCGAATATTTTTGCCCAGGGGAACGATCTTGGTTCTTTAACGAGAGAATCAAACGGCGGGAGCGTTTGCGGGTTTTCGACGTAGTTCGTGATGCCCTGTCGGTGACCTGCTCCAACAATGGCAAGAATGCGACCCTCAGGCCGCTGTACCTTTAAAAGGACGAGCTGGTGGGCGATATATGCATCCCGCTCGTCAATCAGGGCATGAGCACCGTTGGGCGAAAATTTGCGGAATTCCTCCATGACCGCATCGATGACATCCTGCTCTTTGAGAGATTCGATATCGAGTTCTTCACCGTTGTCCACTTCTGCAACTGAGTAAATCAGAGCAAAGACCATCTTGATCTTTTCAATGATCCCCATAGACTTCCAAAACCGCAGGAGGGTAAGACGAATATCGCGATCCACGAGCGCGATGGGGATGCCCCGGTTCTCAGCTTCCTCAATGGCAGCTTTCATCTCAGCACCCGGCTCGACACCAACATCGACACCGATCTTACGCTGGAGGTAGGAGAGCAGCCACTGGACAAGAAGTGAATTAAAATTCTTTACTTCAAGGACATCGTCGACGGTTGGATCACGGGCCTGTTTTTTTAAGGCCGAGAACCGGGCGGGATCAAGTTCGATGGCCACCACATCAGGCTTAAATTCATCAATTGCTGCCCGAACTTCATCTACACTTTTCTGGGAGACATGTGCCGTCCCGACGATCTTTAAGTCCGCCATCAGTCACCGTAATTCTTAGATTATTGGTCTTTTATCCTCATTAATGGGTTGGGTAAAGAAATGTCGGGGATGCACCGGTCACTACGATAACAATCTGCTGCAATAATGCTGCAATAAAACGAAAATAGGGCAAAATAAGAGAGTCCCAAAAGACCCGGGTCCCCGCCCGGTCCGGAATCCCTCAACAAACGCTATGGTCAGCAACTCTGCGAGCAGTCCAGAACCTGGTTGGGGTTATTGGGGAACGAGGTCTGGCACGCCTCAACACAGTTAACACACTTGCCATATCTCGACTCAGTGGTGAGCTGACATGAACCGCTTACAACCTGGCAAGTGGCATACTGAAGGCACTGGTTGCTAGGGTTAAGTGTATTTGGACAGGCTGTGACCACATTTGGGCCGCACGTGACAGCGAGTCCGTTGCAGGTCTGAATTCCGCATGCGAGCACAGTCGGCACTTCTGTCGGTGTAGCGGTGACCGTAGGTTCGGTGGTCACCACCGCAACCGGCTGATTGTTTGAAGTACAGCCTGTAACGAGGATTGCAACAACAGCCATGGCCAGAAGGAGAAACATGGGACATAGTATCTTCATTGCACTATCATCTCTAGACATAGGATTAGCGCCAACCCCCACAAATAGGTACGCACCGGGGAGACAGGGTACAACCCCGCCAGCATTGTTACGGTGGCCGGTTTATTATGCCGGATTCACGTATATACCCGGGATAATGGGGGCTGCATGAAGATCGCAGTAGCCGGGAAGGGGGGGGCCGGTAAAACGCTGGTAGCCGGGGGTCTTGCATTCCTTCTGGCCCGGGCCGGATATACGACCATTGCCATCGATGCCGATTCTGCGCCCAACCTCGGTTCCCTTCTCGGGCTTTCCTCTCGTGATGCAGACACGATTGTTCCTGTTTCAAAGAACGAGGCGCTCATTACCGCAAAGACCGGTACCGGATATCCCGGAGTGTATACCCTGAATTTTCACGTGGATGACGTTGTTTTAAAGTATGCGATCACAACCCCGGTCGGGGTGCACCTGCTGGTCATGGGCACGGTAGTGTCAATGGGTGCAGGCTGTACCTGCCCGGCAAACAGCGTTATCCGCGCCCTGCTTCACCACCTTATCATCGATCGAAACGAGGCAGTGGTACTTGACATGGAGGCGGGGGTCGAACATATCGGACGGGGGACTGCGGAGAGCGTCGACATGATGCTCGTCGTCAGCGACACAAACAGGCAGTCACTCACGATTGCGGGAACGATCGCACGGATGGCACAGGACGCAGGTATTCCCCGGGTCGCGCTGGTAGGAAACAGGATCGTGGATGCAGGACAGGAACGGGTAATCGTGGATTTTGCGAGAGCACATGATCTGGCTGTGATGGGCATGATCCCATTCGATCCTGCCGTGGCCCGTGCCGGCATTGCCGGAGATGCAATTTCCGCGCTTGAAGGTTCGGTTGCTCTCTGCGCCATCGGTAATATCCTTTCCCGGATCGATCCGGGGATACCAAAAAGACCAGAGGCCCGGGCTGAAACGGAGATACACTCATGAAAACGCTGGTAACGATGGGCCGGGGCGGGACCGGCAAGACGAGTTTTGTTGCGCTGCAGACGAAATTTTTTATTGAGCAAAATGATACTCCTCTTCTTCTTGTCGATGTCGATCCCGACCAGAACCTTGCAGAGATGGTGGGGGTCGATCTCGAACGTGAAGGCGTAAAGACCATCGCCGAACTGGTTACTGACACCTTTATAAAAAAGGGCGGGACCATGACAGGGATCGCCCCGAAAGAACGGATCGAGACCCGGGTCCTTGAGGATGGTCTCTATGAAGGGAGTAACTTCGATCTTATTGCCGTCGGGACGAAGTGGATCGAAGGCTGCTATTGCATGCCTGATGCGGCACTCAAAGGTGCGCTCGAATCGCTCACGAAAAATTACCGGTACGTGCTGATCGATTCCCCGGCGGGCCTCGAACACCTCAACCGCAAGATCACCGCACGTGTCAGCGATATTTTCGATGTCATGGGCCCTTCCCACAAGTCATTTGAGCATGTAAAACGGGCAGACCGGATCACCCGGGAGGTCGGGATCGGTTTTGATCGTTTCTTTGTTGTCGGGGGTTGCCTGTTTCCTGCCGATCTTGAAGAGACTGCGCGAAAAGAGACCGGGCAGCAGTACCTGGGAAAGATCGTCTTTGACCCGCTTGTGCAGGAATCGGTGATTGCCGGCCGATCTCTACTCGACATCCCGAAGAGTTCCCCGGCGTACCGTTCCGTCTGTGCACTTATGGAAAATGCCGGAAACGGGGAGGCGCGCTGATCATGCAGGAAGCGCATCCTTCTGCCGGTGCCCCGACAGTCAATGCGATTCGGTTAAAAACCGGTAAGATAAATATAAACCTGCATTCCTGTATTCCAGAGGATAGAAATCCCCGGTTGTGCTGCCATTGACAGAAAAAAAGATATCGCTTACGATAAAGGAAATGGAGTCCGGTCTCGGCCGTATCAAGGATCTCTCCATCTCCATCGGGAAACTGTCGGCAGCAGACTGGGCCGAGCCGGAGGGCCCCACCCCCTATCCTTCGCTTACCGCACTCCGTTCCTGGGACCGGACACTCCTTTCCCGGTACCAGCCGTTCTATATGCCGTTCTGCGATCTCTGCTGCCTGTGCACGTATGGAAAGTGCGATCTGACCGGTACAAAAAAGGGTGCCTGCGGGATCACGATGCCGGCCCAGCAGTCCCGCATCGTCCTCCTTTCTGCATGCATCGGTGCCGCCACCCACACCAGCCATGCACGCGAACTCGTTACCTATGCGATAAAAAAAGCCGGGCGTGACTGCCCCATCAATCCCGGCGGTAACGCAATCGGGGTTGAGGCCCCGGTCATCCGGCTTGTCTGCGGTGAAAAACCGGAAATTCTTGCGGACCTTGAGACGGTCCTTGACTACTGCGAGAGCCAGATCACTGCTCTCCTCGCAGTGACACATACCGGCCAGGAAGGCAATCCTCTCGACTTCGAGAGCAAGGTGCTCCATGCCGGCATGATCGACCAGGTGGGCATGGAGGTCGCCGACTTAGCACAGATATCGGCCCTCGGGTACCCGAAAGCCGACCCGGATGCCCCGCTTGCCGCACTCGGCATGGGCACCGTCGACACAACAAAGCCGGTCATTCTTGTTATCGGCCACAACGTGCCGCCGTCGGTCGCCATCATCGATTACCTGCATAAAGAACACCTGTCGGATCAGGTAGAGGTGACTGGCATCTGTTGCACCTCGATCGACGCGACCCGGTATTCACCCCGGGCAAAGATCATCGGCCCCATGTCCTGGCAGCTCCGATACATCAGGAGCGGGATACCGGACGTGATTGTCGTCGATGAGCAGTGCATCCGTACTGATGCACTTGCAGAAGCAAGAGCAATCCATGCGCCGTTTATCGCAACTTCGGAGAAGAACTGCCTGGGCCTGTCCGACCGGACGTGTGACCCGGCAGATGCAATTGTCGCAGATCTGTCGAGCGGCAGGCTGGCTGGTGTCCTGATCCTTGATCCGGAGAAAGCCGGCGAGGTGGCAGTCCGGGTCGCCCGGACCGTTGCCCCGGCCCGGAAAAATGCACGTATCCAAACTGACCCGGCAACGATCCGCGAACAGGCATCGGCCTGCACACAGTGCCGTCTCTGCCAGAGGGCATGCCCGAATGATCTCAAAATCCCGCAGGGAATGAAAGCGGCCGGTGCAGGAGATATGTCACTGCTTGCCGGCCTGTACGAGGCCTGCGTAGGTTGCGCCAGGTGCGAACAGGCCTGCACAAAGGAGATCCCGGTGCATTCGCTGATTGTCGCAGCCTCAGCTGAAAGAATAAAAAACGAAAAATTTACGATCCGCACCGGCAGAGGTGCGATTCAGGATATCGAGATCCGCAATGTCGGGGGACCGATCGTGCTCGGCGAGATCCCGGGTGTTGTCGGGTTTGTCGGCTGCGCCAATTTCGCAAACGGGGGAAAAGAAGTCGCGGAGATGAGCGTGGAATTTGCAAAACGCCGGTATATCGTCTGCACTTCGGGCTGCGCCGCGATGTCGATCGGGATGTACCGGGACGAGGAGGGCAAGACCCCGTACGAGCAGTTCCCGGGAGATTTTGCTGCCGGCGGGATCGTGAACGTCGGCTCCTGCGTCTCAAACGCCCATATCGCCGGGGCGACCATCAAGATCGCAAGCATCTTTGCGCGTCGCAACCTTCGCGGGAACTATGCCGAGATTGCGGACTATGTCCACAACCGTGTCGGTGCGGTCGGCGTTTCGTGGGGCGCGATGTCCCAGAAGGCGGCGGCAATTGCCGCAGGGTTCTGGCGCCTCGGGATACCGGTGGTTGTCGGCCCGCACGGGACCAAGTACCGGCGGATGCTTCTTGGTCGGGCCGATCATGATGCGGACTGGTACGTGCACGACCAACGGACGGGCGAGGACGTATACGCAGGCCCGGCACCGGAGCATCTCTTTGTCGCGGCAGAGACCAAGGAAGAGGCGATGGTGCTCGTCGCAAAACTCTGTATGCGGCCCAACGATACGACCCGGGGCCGGGCGATGAAACTGACGCATTATATCGACCTTTCCCAGCGCAACCTCGGGACGATCCCTGACGACATTCCCCATTATGTCCGCACGACCGCGGATATCCCCGTCACCTTAAAAGGGGAGATCACCCGGATCCTCGCACAGTCTGACTGGAAAGAGCGCCCGATCCCGGATCCCACGTTGCTCACCCGGGATAAGCCATCCCCACGAAAGGAGCGCTGATACCCCATGACTGCCACAGACCCTTGGCAGACCGCAGAAATTGCCGGTCCGAAAAAGGCATCCGTCATTACAAAGCCTGCAATGGTTCTCGCGGTCATCAGCCGGGCGCAGCACCCGGTGCTCCTTATCGGGCATAACGCCGTCACGATCGATATCGGTGGGAGGAAACTGATCGACTACCTGATCGACCTGGCCCGGGTAAAGGCAATCCCGGTGATTGCCACGGGTCATGCCAACCGTGCTTTGAAGGCCCGGGGGTACACCAGCGCCTCCATTATGCCTGCTGTCGAGGCCGGCCACCGTATTGCCGATCCCTCATGGAACGGGCCGGACGGGAAGGGGCCCTGTGATCTCGCGATCATTGCCGGCCTGCCCTATCCCATGGCATGGACGCTCCTCTCCGGGCTCAAGCACTTTGCCCCCCATACAACGACGATCGTGCTCGACAACACCTTCCAGCCCAACGCTAACTGGTCGTTTGCAAACATTTCCGTCAAAGAATGGCAGGATACTCTCGAAGCCATCACGGCAGATTCCAAATCGGGGGGAGAGACAGATGTTTGAGGATATCCCGGTGGATGTCGGGCTCGTCCATGTCGGTGAGCGGATCCGGAAAAACGACATGTACGTGGAGCTGGGCGGCCCGTCAATAGAGGAAAAGTTTGAACTTGTCCGGGTCAGGAAACCCGAAGAGGTTCACGACGGGGCGATAACGGTCATCGGCCCGGATCTCCCGGAAATGGAAGAGGGAAAGAAGTACCCGCTGGGTATTCTCATAGAAATTGCCGGACCCGAACTGGAAGAGGATATCGAGGGCGTGATTGAACGCCGTATCCACGAGTATTCCAATTACATCGAAGGGTTCATGCACCTCAACCAGCGCTACGACATCTGGGTGAGGGTCTCAAAAAAAGCCTACTCCCATGGCTTTACGACACTTGCCTACGTGGGAAAGGTCATTTTCTCGCTTCTGAAAAATGAACTGCCCCTTATTGAAAAGATGCAGGTCACCTTCTTTACGGACAAAGAGAAGATCCTGGCCCGGTACACTGAGGCAAAAGCGATATATGAGGCACGGGACGCCCGCGCCAGGGGCCTGACTGACGATGATGTCGATGTCTTCTACGGGTGCGCCCTCTGCCAGTCGTTTGCGCCCAGCCATGTCTGTGTTATCACACCCCAGCGGTACGCAAACTGCGGAGCGATCAGCTGGTTTGACGGGAGGGCGGCTGCCCGGATCGATCCCAAGGGCCCGATCTTTCCCATAGAAAAAGGAGAGTGCCTCGATCCGGTGAAAGGAGAGTATACCGGGATAAACGAGAGCGCAAAGAAACGATCGCTCGGTACCGTGCACCGGGTTTTCCTGTACAGCGCATTTACCTGCCCGCACACCTCCTGCGGATGCTTCGAGGGGATCGCGTTCTACATTCCCGAGGTGGAAGGCTTCGGGATCGTGATGCGGGGATACAATGATGTGACAGTAAACGGCCTGCCGTTCTCCACGATGGCGGATTCGACCGCCGGTGGCCGCCAGGTGGACGGGTTCCACGGGATCTCGCTTGAGTACATGCGGTCTCCCCGGTTCCTTGCGGCAGACGGGGGCTATGCCCGGGTCGTGTGGATGCCGTCTGACTTAAAGGAGCAGATGCAGGAGTTCATCCCGGCAGCACTCTTTTCTGCGATTGCCACGGAAAAAGAAGTCAGTACCGTGAGCGAACTCAGGGACTTCCTCTCTTCTCATGCGCACCCGGTAACAGAGCGGTGGAAGGCAGAAGAGGACGTACCGGTGAACGGGACAAACGCTGCCGTGCAGGTCTTCTCCGGAGGGGACTTCCCGATCACCTCGGGTGGTTTCAAGATCATCTTCAAGAACGCCCGGATCACCGCAGACCGGGTGGTAATCGAGCCGATTCAGCCAAAAAAAACGGGAGCGGATAAAAAATGACCGATCCTGATCCACACGATGAGAAAAAGTCTGTAAGAACTGCGCAGGTGCAGGATGCCATCCCGGGACTCCTTGCGCTGTTGTCCGGCAAAAAGCGGGTAGAACTTGAAAATTTTTCGATGGAGATCGGCGACCTCGAACTCTGGATCCCCACCGGGACCGGCGCCGCCCCGGTGGGATCACCAGCCCAGGTACGCATAAAACCCACGACCCTCTTTACCGAGACATTTGTCCCGCAAAGCGAAGAGTTCGTGGGCCGCATCCATGAAGTCCGCCTTGGCGCGACAAAAAGCGAGGGCGGCAGCCGGAGCAGGTCCCTTGTGATCGGGGGCTCCACGTACCCGCCGTTTGTCAGCGCCGACCATCCTGCCGCCCACCCGCCGGTCTTTGCGCTCGACGTTTTTGACATGGCGGTACCGCTCTCAAAAGTGCTCATGGAAAATGTCAAAGACGTGATGAACGATCCGGCCGAATGGGCACGGATGAACGTGAAAAAGTACGGCGCCGATATGATCACCGTCCACCTCATGTCCACCGATCCGCTCATCAGCGATGCCACACCTGCCGCAGCAGCCCGGACAGTCGAAGAGGTGCTGCAGGCAGTTGATGTCCCGCTGATCATCGGCGGCTGCGGGGATCCGCGCAAGGACGCGGCAGTCTTTAGTAAGGTCGCAGAGGTTGCCGATGGCGAGCGGGTGCTCTTAAACTCGGTCACGCTTGGCATGACCGAGACAAAGACGCTCGACGTAGTCGCACGGGCGGCAAAGGAGCACGGCCACGCGGTGCTCGGCTTTACCGGCCTCGAACTTAACAAGGCAAAAGAGCTCAACCGTCGGCTCTACGAGTATCTTCCGCCGGAAGATATTGTGATGGACTTAACGACGGTCGCACTCGGGTACGGGCTTGAGTACTCGTTTACCATCCACGAGCGGGCCCGGCACGCCGCGCTGATGGGGGATACCGAACTCCAGCAGCCGACAATATCCGCGTCCACGAATGCCTGGGCTGCACGTGAGGCATGGATGAAGATGGACAAAAAATACGGCTCGCGGGGGCTTCGCGGCCCGCTCTGGGAGACGATCAATGCACTCACGCTCCTCCTCGCCGGGGTTGATATTTTCATGATGATGCACCCGGCCGCCATCCGGACCTGCAAGGACTCGATCCGGATGTTTGCGGAAAAAGATGCGCCGGTGCCGGACGGTGTTGCCCACTGGGCGACGATGAAGATCTAGATACGGGGTATGAGAATGTCAGAGCGCGAACCCAAAAAGACCATAAAAGAGATCAGCCCCATCGACGTGTACAAACTTCTCCCCAAGACCAACTGCAAGGAGTGCGGAGAGGCCAACTGCATGGCATTTGCGACGAGGGTTGTTAACGGTGAACTGGCCGTTGACAACTGCCCGCCAGTCACAAAAGAGGAGTACCGGGTTAATTTTTCAAAACTCGAAGACCTCATGGCGCCCCCGGTCAGGTCGGTCCAGGTCGGGACGGGCGACCGGGCCATGAAACTGGGCGGGAAGTATGTCCTGTACCGGCACGAGTTCACTTACAACAATCCCACACCCATCGCCATCGATGTTTCAGATGATCTGCCCGAAGACGAGCTCACCGCACGGGTCAGGGCTATTGCGGATTTTACCTACAACTACATCGGGCGCGAATTACGGCTTGACGCAATTGCGATCCGCTCGACCCGGCACGACCCGGCTGCATTCGCATCTGCGGTCACTGCTGTTGCTACCCTGACCAATCTGCCGCTCGTTCTCTGTACCTACGATGCCGCCATCATGGCTGCCGGCCTCGCCCATATCCGGGAGCGCCGCCCGCTTCTCTACGCGGCGACAAAGGATAACTGGAAGGAGATGGCAGAACTTGCCCTCCGCTACGGATGCCCGCTTGTGGTTTCTGCCCCCCACGACATCGCGCTCCTGCGGTCGCTTGTAAAAACCCTCATGGAGTACGGGGTTGTCGATCTCGTGCTCGACCCGGGAACGGCAGTCGAACCCGGTCTTTCCGGCACGATCCATACCTTCTCGCAGATCCGCCGGGCGGTCTTTACCGGTCACGACGAACTCCTTGGCTACCCGCTGCTCGGCGCCCCGATCACCGCGTGGCTTTCGCCCGAGATCTCGCACGAGCTGATCCAATGGAAGGAGGCCTGTGCCGCCTCGATGCTGCTCTCCCGGTATGCAGACTTCCTGATCCTCCACAGCCTCGAAGGATGGGTGCTCCTGCCCCAGCTGATCTGGCGTTTCAACATCTACACCGACCCGAGAAAACCGGTATCTGTCGATACCGGCGTCAGGACATTCGGATCGCCCAAAAAAGACGCACCGGTACTTATTACAACAAACTACGCGCTCACCTATTTCACGGTTGAGAGCGATATCAAGTCGGCGGGTATCGACTGCTTTTTAATTGTCGTGGACACCGGGGGAAACAGCGTGGAGAGCGCGGTCGCCGGCCGGTACCTGAACGCGGAGTCCATGGCGGCGGCCCTCAAAGAGAACAAAATTACCGACCTGGTCGATCACCGGTACCTTATCATCCCGGGACTCGCCGCCCGCCTGAGCGGTGAGACCGAAGAAGCAAGCGGCTGGCACGTGCTGGTCGGCCCGAAGGATTCGTCCGGTATCCCGGCCTTTCTTAAGGCACACTGGCCCCCAAAGAACCGGTGACTTCTTCCTTTTAAGGCCCGAAACGTATGCCGCATCAACCTTCAACCGGTTGTGCCGAATTAATAAGGGGACACATGTCAATGCAGCAACCAGACACGAGTGAGGTTCGGGTTATCTTCCAGCCGATGAACCGTGTACTCACCGTGCCTGCCGGTACATTGCTCTTTACTGCTCTGCGCATGGCCGGGGTTGCAATCGAGGGGATCTGCGGAGGTAAAGGTACCTGCGGGAAATGCCGGGTAATCTTAACCTCGGGAACCTGCACGGTGTCCCTGGAGACCGGGACGAGCTGCCGGCTCACGCAGAAGGAGTGGAATGATGGATATTACCTTGCCTGCCAGGTAACGCTCTCCGCGGATGCCGTGTTTACGATCCCGGTGGAGAGCCGGATCGACTCTCCCCAGATCCTGATCACACAGCCGGTGGCACCTGAAGAGATCGGACCTGCGGTCGTGCGTTATCTCGCAGAGGTCTCCCCCTCTGACGGCCTGCCGTTTGCCTCACAGTCGATCAAGTTTTCGGGGTATTCCGGCCTCCGGCCCCGCATGACGGACGAACAGTACCACGAACTGCTTGCCGCAGAAACCCCTCAGGCTGCCATACTTTCGACCGTCCGATCCCCCCCGGAGGTACTTGCCATCACCCCGGCAACAGGTGCATGTCCGCTGTACGGTGTCGCCATCGATCTCGGCACCACGACGGTTGTCGGATGCCTTGCCCGCCTCGATACCGGTGCGATCCTTGCCACCGGCTCCGCGCTGAACCGCCAGATCACGTACGGCGAGGAACTGCTCACCCGGATCGGGTATGCCGGATCACCAGGGGGACTTGCCACGCTCCAGAAAGCGGCTGTCGCAAGCGCAAACGAGGTGATCGACTCCCTTGTCCGGACCGCAGGGATCAGCAGCACGGACATCTTTGATGTCTGCATCGCAGGAAACACGGTGATGAACCACCTGATCTGCGGCATCGATCCCCGGTACCTGGACCTTGCAAATGCCCCGGTCTCCCGGGTACCGATTCAGAAGACCGCTCAGGAGATCGGGCTTGCCGTGCACCCCGGCGCTGGGGTGTACTGCCTTCCCAATGTCAGCAGGTTTGTCGGAGGGGATGCGATCGGCGACCTGATCGCGGCAGGGATACATTCATCCGATGAAGTCTCCCTCATGATCGATCTCGGGACAAATGGTGAGATCGTCCTTGGCACCCGGCACTGGACCGCCTCTGTGTCCTGTGCTTCTGGTCCCGCTTTCGAAGGTGCCGGCATCATGGCCGGGATGCGGGCGATGAAAGGCGCGATCGACCATGTGCATGTCGATTTGTCAACCGGTGAGATCCGCTGGAGCACCATCGGTTCTGCCCCGGCCCGGGGCATCTGCGGCTCCGGGATCATCGATCTGGCTGTGGCGATGGTGCATACCGGCGCGCTCGATTTTGCCGGGAAACTCAATTCCCTCCACCCCAAAGTCCGTACGGGACCGGAAGGGTTAGAGTACGTACTTGTTGAGGCCCCGGAGACCTGGACCGGACGGGATATCGTGATCACCCAGCGGGATATCGATTATCTCATGGACTCCAAAGCCGCTGCCTGCGGGGCGATATCAGTGCTCTTAACAAGATACAAATGCAGGGTTTCGGATATCCGACACCTGTACCTTGCCGGCGCGTTTGGCGCCTATACCGATATCAGCAATGCCGTCCGTTTCGGCATTATCCCCGGGTTTACGACTGCCGCGGTCCACACCATTGGTAACGGCTCGCTCTCGGGGGCATACGCAACGCTTGTCTCCACGAAATACCGGGCTGCTGCCGAGGAGATGGCCCGGCACATGGTCTACATCGACCTCTTGGTGGACACTGCATTTGCCGAAGAATATGCGGCAGCCCTTTACATCCCGGGAAAACAGGACCTCTTCCCCCCGCGGGCCTGACAGCAAATCAGATCGGATATTTCCGGTAAACGTACACGGCGCTAACGTGGTTTCAGGCCCGGGTTGCAAACACTACCCACGGTAAAAAGTGCGTCGGGAAACAATCTTCCTCCAAAAGAAAATGCCATCCCGGTCCGGTTCACGCAGGTTCATCGTGGTCCAGCAAATAGGAGGGTACAGCCTGAACCGGGGGCTCTGTGAACAACTCATCCCGCATACCCTTTGCGATGCCCATGACCATGATGATCACCGGAACGATCTCAAGCCTCCCCAGCCACATCAGGACAATGAAGATCCATTTGATGGCAACGGGACTTGTCGCTGTGATAAACCCGACCGTTATTCCGGAATTGGAGAGTGCTGAAATGCACTCGAACAGCACTTCGTCAAGACGGAACGTAGTGATATACAAATGGAGGCAAAGGATGGTCGCAGTAAATATCGTAAAGACATAGAGCGCGATCACCATCATGTTTTTTGATATCTCCATCTCCGACATCTCACGGGAAAGCATCCGCCCTTCGTAGCGGAATGGCACGATCACCCGGCTGCTCACAAAGAACCGCCGGAACCACCATTTCACCCCTTCGTACGCAAGCGCAATCCGGTTGACCTTTATCCCTCCGGCCATGCTCCCCATCGCACCACCGATAAATACCAGAAGCGAGAGCATGGCAAGTGGGATGGCTGCCCAAAGATGAGGGTCCGCATTCTGGAGACCGCAGGTGCAGAGACCGGATACGGAGACAAAAACACCTTCCCGCAGAGCAGTAAGCGGGGCGAGGCCGTTGAAGATATACAGTTCAAGCGAAATAAGGGCCGAACCGACAAGCGCAATCAAAAGGAGAAGCCGGATGGTCTTGTCGCGGAACAGTGCATCCATCTTCCCCCGGTACATAAAGAAGTATAGTTTGAATGGTATCGCCCCGGCAAGCATCACGGGTATAAGGAGAACTTCAAGCAGTGGATTGTTGTAATAAGCAAGGCCTGCAGAATGAAGGGTAAATCCCCCGGTCGCGATAGCGACCATGACCAGGTTGAGCGCATCCCAGAGAGGAATACCGGCGAGCATCACAAGACCGGTAAAAAGACACGTCAGAAAGATGTAAATCTTCCACATTCTCCAGCCTGTCGATACGAGATTTGGCATGAGATCCCCGGGTTTTCCTTCGGACCGGAAGATCTGGAAGAGCGAGATCTGGGTTTTCCTGCGCATCGAGATCCCAAACGCGATAATACCGATACCGCCGATCCACTGCATGAACGAACGCCAGAAAAGGAGTGTCTTTGGGGTCAGGTCAAGCGCTGGGATCATGGTAAAGCCGGTGCTCGTCCAGCCCGACATTGCTTCGAATACGCTGTCGGTGTATGACATTCCAAGACCAAGGACAAAGGGAAGCGCCCCGATAAGGGCAATCAAAAACCACGCGACTGCAACCGCGACAAGTGCTATAGAAACGGGGGGATCAAAGTCACGGGCCGGTACCCTTGTGAAAAGGTACCCTAAAACGAGAAATGCCAGAGGGGCGCTTGCCATGGGCAGCACCATGTCCCATTCCTGGAAGATCACCAGTACCACAAATGGGACAAGCGACACAAATCCGAGGAACCGGCAGATCCGTCCCACGTCGTGTACAATCATTGCGAGATGGTCGAGCCGCTTCATCTGATCGTGCAGATATTTGGCGTTCCCGGGTTGTTATGGGTTGTGCTGTCACACAGGGGCCGGACGTTCCGCCTCACGGTACCTATTTACTTTAATCCCCGCAAATCATCTGATCAGATATGACCCGCATGGACAAGGATCTCTATCCGTTCTTCATCGTACTGTTCCTTTCAATCGTGGCCCTTGTCCTGTTCTGGTCGGTCCTCGATATGGTCATTATTGCTGCATCGCTTGCAGTGATACTGCTGCCGCTCCACCACCGGCTTTTACGGTACACCCGGCCGGCCCTCTCCTCGGTTATTATTACCGTCTGCCTTATGATTCTCCTAGCCGGAGCTGTGTATGTTACTGTAATGATTCTCGAGGCCAATGTCGGGCTCCTTTCAAACCAGATATTTGGAACGATCCGTCTGTGGCTAGAAAACCCTGCAACGCATCCGGGTGCATTCGGGGTTTCGATCAGCAAGGATACGCTTAATCTGTGGCTTGATAAAGGAAATGCACTCTTTGTCGATTACTGGACAATGATTGCCAATAATCTCCTTCTGAACGTTTTTAAAGGATTCGTCTTTTTTACCGCGTTCTTTCTGCTGCTTCTCAAAGGAACGGCGCTCAGGGACCGGATATACCGGCACCTGCCGCAGCCGGTAAAACGGTATTGGGACCAGCTCGCACCGGTCACTATCGATACACTCTATGTCATCTATATCGTTCAGATAGCCATCGCAGTTTTAACGTTTTTTATTGCTATCCCGGTCTTTTACCTGCTCGGGTACGGGAATATTCTTTTTTATTCATTTCTGGCTGCTCTCTGCGAGGCCATACCCATTCTGGGGTCCTCGGTCGCATTTATCATCATCGGTGCTTACGCTCTCGCGCTGGGAGACTTGCGCGGGGTCCTTATCCTGTTCATCCTGGGATACATTGTCGTCTCTGCATTACCAGAGATCTTCGTGCGCCCGGTGCTCGTAGGCAGGCGGGTCAAAATCCACCCCCTGATTATGTTTGTCGGTATTATCGGGGGTATTCTTACGATGGGAATTGCCGGTTTTGTGATTGGACCGCTGATCATTGTGCTCCTCATGAAGAGTTACCGGATCTGGACCGATGATCGTAAGGGAAGTCGGGGAACCGCAGGGAATGATGATGCATGGGAAACCGGCCCGTAACCGGAATTTCTTTACCACCCTCCCTTCCAGAGTAATCCGGGCAGGAAGCACTGAAGAGAAAGCAATATACCCTTTATGTTCCCACCGTTAAAGCAGAAATGTTCAGGGATTATTTTGTAATGCCCGCGATCGTCAAGTCGATGGGTCTTGTGTTCGGTGATATCGGGACCAGCCCCATCTATACGTTCACTGCCATCTTCTTTTTAATTCCCCCCACCCCGCAGAATGTGATGGGGATCCTGTCCCTTATTTTCTGGACGCTCACGATCCTTGTAACCGTCCAGTACACGTTCCTCGCCATGCACCTGGGTAAAAAAGGTGAAGGCGGGACGATCGTGCTCAAGGAGATCCTTCTCCCGATGCTGAAATCCAGCAACCAGATTGCATTTGTTTCACTTATCTCCATTATCGGCATCTCGCTGTTTATCGGCGATGGTGTTATTACACCTGCAATCAGTATCCTCTCTGCAGTAGAAGGAGTGCTCCTGGTTCCGGGTTTTGAGAACACCGCACAGGTTCTCCTGATGCTCGCAGCTTCTGTTATCGCCATCTGTCTTTTTGCATTCCAGGCACGGGGCACAGAAAAGGTGGCATGGGCATTTGGCCCGGTGATGGTAATCTGGTTTGCCGTTCTTGCGATATCCGGTGTTATTGCCCTCAGCGGTGCGCCTCAGGTACTATTTGCAATAAATCCGATGTACGCGATCAACTATCTTTTACATAACGGCCTTGCAGGATTTTTGATCCTCTCTTCCGTGATCCTGTGCGCCACAGGAGGAGAAGCACTCTATGCTGATATGGGGCACCTCGGACGAAAACCGATAGTTCAGGCATGGTATCTCGTTTTTATCGCCCTTGCGATCAACTATTTCGGGCAGGGTGCGTTCCTGATCACCCATCCGGACGCCCAGAACGTACTCTTCCAGATGATCAACTCCGAGGCACAACTTCTCTATATCCCCTTCCTCATACTGAGCATCGCTGCAACGGTGATTGCCTCACAGGCAATGATCTCCGGTATATTTTCCATTGTGTACCAGGGCATTACGACCCGTGTTCTGCCACTGTTGCGGATTGAATATACTTCTCCCCACCTCCGTTCCCAGATCTATATTGACAGCGTGAACTGGATGCTGCTCTTTGCCGTCCTGCTGATTATTCTTGTGTTTAAAAGCTCCAACAGCCTGACCCACGCATACGGGCTTGCGGTCTGCGGGACGATGACTATCACGAGCATCCTGATTATCTGGATCCTGGTTCTTCGTGGCGAAGTCCTCAAGAGCCTGATCGCAGGATTTGTTTTTATCGTGACCGGGAGTTTCCTTATCTCGAATCTTCACAAGATCCCACAGGGGGGCTACTGGTCTCTCCTGATAGCGGCCATTCCTTTGGGGATTATCCTTATCTATGTAAACGGCCAGAAGCGCCTCGCGACTTCCTTAAAACCGGTACCCCTCGATGAATTTCTCCCAAAATTTAACGATCTCTACAAATCGGTGAACAAGATCTCAGGTTCCGCGCTGTACTTTGCCAGGGACTTCCGGCAGATCCCACAGTATATCCCCCGCACAATGTTCACAAACAACATTGTGTACGAGGAGAACATCATTATCTCAATCATTCGTACAGAGCAGCCATTCGGAGTGACATGGGGCGTAACCCGGGAACTGACAAAGGGGCTCTCTATCTTTGAGATCTATTTGGGGTACATGGAGATTGTCGATATCTCAACCATCCTTAAAGAAGCGGACATAGAAGAGAAGACCATCTTTTACGGGATGGAGGATATCGTCACTAACCATGTAGCATGGAAGATCTTCGGCGCGATCAAACACCTTACTCCTTCGGTCGTTCAGTTCTACCGGCTGCCGTCAGACAAGATCCACGGCGTCGTGACCCGGGTGGAGTTATAGGGGATTTAACTTAAATCTCATTTTTGACGATATACTCTTAATTCTGCCGGACAAATAAAGACTGTAAGCGAGGGTAGTCAAGCCAGGTCAAAGGCGCCGGATTTAGGGTCTGGGACAAGGTTTAGGCACCTGATGCTACAACAGATACAACGAGCGAGGATCGCCGAGCTAGGTCAAAGGCGATGGATTTAGGGTCCATTCCCGCAGGGGTTCGCCGGTTCGAATCCGGCTCCTCGCACTTTTCAAAAGTTTGTCTCTCTTAAGACGGCCTTCTTTTCATCCAACTTTTCGCTCAAATCGAAATATTTCTTTACCGTTTAGATCTTTTTGAATAATTGTCAATTTCCCGAACTGTGGTACCAAATCCAGAGGAGTTTGCTCCATCTCATTACCGTCCTGATCCAGATCGATGATAATAATTTTAGATGACGGACCGGGGTTAAAATGAGACCTCTCCGTCTCATTTCCATCTTCATCAGTATAGACGACATCAACCGGATACCCCGCCGCCAAATATTTATCAACTTTTTCTATCTGATGTTCTCCGCGTTCGCTCGGCTTTATGCGAACCGTTTTAACTTTTTTCGCGGTTTTCATGATCTTCACTATCCAGCCCGGGCGATATACCTTTCCAGGGGCGCCCTCAAGTCAATACCTTATACGTATTTGACCTACACATTCACCCAACGGGCACGGGAGATTGCCACAGAACGCGATGGTGAGGCTCTGTCGTCTACGTTGGATGAGTCCGGGATGGCGAAAGTAAAAAAGGGGATTAATCGATCTTTGCCTGCTCGGGGAAGTACATGACATCCGAGCTCAGCACTTGACCGGCTGTTAATTCGTTGAGCTCGTAAGAGCTCTCGATATGCGTGGCGATTACAACACCAGGATAATCCTTGTTTTCATGCGCCGGTACGATGGTGTAATCCCGGATCATCGGAGCACCACCCGCAGTACCGACTGGTAATATCTTTGCCTGGTATACCATATTCCCGAGCGAAGACCACGATCCCGACGCCTCATAAGTAACGGTTTTGATGGCGATATTACCAGAAATTTCTTGGGTGTATCCCTCTCGATAATCCACAGTCCCGTCCGGGTAAAACTTGAACTCATATCCGATCATAGACCCGGTTGATGGCTGCATGTACTGTCGGATCCACCGGTGCAGGATCGGGTCGGCTGTTGAAGCGGTCGCGGTCGTTGCGGTGGTGGCGTTCGCAGGCGTAGCGGTCACAACGGCAGCAGGAGTAGCAGTTACCGGCGCGGCGGTTGTTGATGTAGCTGTCATTGTTGCTGCAGGCTGTTGGGCCGGTGTCGTTGCCGGGTTTGTCGACGTAGCAGCATTACTGGATGTGCTGGTGCACCCGGCTACCAACATAATCGCGATACCAACGATCAGGAGAGAGAAAAGAGTAATTTTCCTCATGGTATCATTCTGATTATATTCTGACACGTTATTTATTGCCTTTTGATCGCCGGGATATCGCAGCATCCCGGTCCTTTTTTGTGACCCCACAAAACCCACGATACTCCTTTTTTTAAGCATCCAGAAAGTCCGAAAACTCCCTTTTTTATAGCGTCGGAAAAGTCGGAAAATTACCCATTCATATTCACAGGATGCGCACAATATGGGCAGTAGTTCGCATCCCAGGGGATGGTCCTTTTACATCGCTGGCAGACCGGATCTTGTCGGACCAGTTGGTCACCTATTTTATCGACGATTACTGCAATGCCTGCTGCCACCCACATGTTGACGAGACGGGCGAACGTTTCCCCCTCCCTCTCGATCTCTTCCCGCGTGAACGGGACCGGGGGCTTATCTTTTTTGTCGACGATTACGATCTCATCACGCGCCTCGAGTGATTCCAGGGCCTCATCAGTACCGGTAAGCCCGAACGAGCGGACCCACGCGATCTGTTCTTGTGTTACTCCGAGGGGAGACATGGTTGCCGGTAGGATCTTCGGTGTAGCCTTCGCTCTTTTCGCCATGAACAGCCATTATCGAACCATTGAATATTATTATGATCCTGCCGGCAGTCCGTGGATATGCCGAGACACACATGTGATTTTGAAGGGCCTCCCGGAATTTCCCGATCGGGCCGGTCGTACCGGTCAACGATATTGCAGAAATGATCGGATACACTCGGCAATGGTGGTCCAACCTCATCCGAAGCCACAAGGACACATTGTCACCTTCTACCCTTACATTTGAAATGAAAGGAGCAAACAGGGCATCGGAATTAGAAAAAAGTGTACGGTACTGACATCAGACAATATAGTCTCGTAATTTCTGTATCATGGCGAGCTGGTTGGTCGCCTCATTCTTCTTCTCTTTTTCGATGCTGTCCATGATATCGTTGATGGGCTTTACAAGTTCGTAAATTTTGACCGGGCGTCCTTTACTCTCGGCCTTGCTCTCGCGGCTGGATATCCAGCCCTGGTCCATTAAGTAGCTCATGGCGATACTCACTTCGGGCTGGCGCAGGTCGGTTCCCCGTTCGATCGCACGCGAGGTCGCTTCGGGAATATTTCCTAAAAACACCAGGACTTTTGCCACGTTCTTCTTTATTCCAATCTCTATGAGAAGGTTTGAAAATTCTTCTTCCTTCTCGGTGAAATACATAACCTCTTCAGTTCGCATGCATTCTCATCTCTATTTATTTTACAAATGATATTTACAAGAGATCATTTTGGATTGTAAAAATGAGAAAAAAAGAGGATTTATTGAGTTTGGCGCGTGACAACGACCAAACGACCGGTCTCTTCCAGGAACTCGCAGAACACCGGGTCCTGGTGCCGATTCGCCTCAATGAGATCCCCGGGCCATAACACCGGGATTTCGATTTCAGACATGGACCGATCCCTCCGTGACGATGGGATCTGCTACCTGCCCCACGGCCCCCACAGGAATATCGCGGACTGCTGACGCTAGTTCATCTATGAATTTTTTCTCCTTGAGAACATCGGCAACTGCCTTTCTGATCTGGTCGCCGCCGTAGTACCCCGGACCCCACGCCCCAACATCGCAATATCGCACCTTAGGGAACGTGGCCTTAACCAAGGCTTTTATTTTATCCACCATTTCGTAATATGCGTTCATATCGACGTCAAGAAGATGATCCCCGCCTTCAACAATGATTTTTACATCGGTGATTTCTTTCCGCAGATCCTTTTGCCGGGCCGGGGTCACCCCCAACCTTTCCTTAGCGATGGATGTACCACCCACTTCCGGGAAACTATCCAGGATCATTTCACTGATCTTGTCCTCAATTTTATCGTACTTCTTGGGGTGGAGCTCATAGAGTTCTTCGCCGCCTTTTATGGTGATGTCGATATCCATCATCTCACTCACCTGCTGCCACAGTCTGTTCCGCGACCGTGTCCCGGACCCACGGATCGATCTTGTATATATCCGCGAGTTTGTATTTATCCACGAGACGGACACGATCGTTGAGAGAGATCTGGCCGCCCTCGATCATGAGCCCCGTAATGATTGACTCCATCGAGCTCATCATATCCATCTCTCGGTTAATGCCGGTGACCTCGTAATACTCATCAATGAAGTTCGTCCAGCGTTCCGGCACCTTGATTTTCAGTTCTGCCATTTTCTCTCGTGACATAATCAGGCCTCCACGGGTTCTTTACCCTCTTCGAGCGGTTCGCCGCTCATATTTTCGAGATCGCATTGGAGCCAACTCCGCACGGCATCTCGGACATACCCAGACAGATCGACCGGCACCTTGCCTTCCCACTCCAAGTTGGCTGTGATCATTTTAACCCATTTTTCCGGGAGTTCGACTTCGATCTTTACCATTCTTGTTTTGCCCGATATTTCCTTTTCTGACATGTTTTTATCACTCCATGGGGTTTTAGTTCCCTGTATGGACAATTTGACCATGTAGATCATCGCCGATAATATCCACACATTCGTTACTGCATCGGAACCAATCCTGGCAGGAAGTCCTCATGACCAATGAAGTCTTCCTGGTGATATGTTACATATCCCCCGAAAACCGCGTTGTTCAGATCTCGGTTGATATCGTTCTGGAACTCGGTTGTGCACCGGATAAAGTCCGGGCATAGTTTGCAGTCCGGCTGATCGATGCACTCGACCTGCGATACCAAGACGAGATCGTCTTTTGTGCGTGCGTCCTGCTCCATAATCAGAACCCCCCTGTGAGGCCTTCCCGGATATCGTGAGATGGTCCGGGGCGCTGCGGGACCTGTACCTGAGGTGCTCCTGCAGCAATGCGCGAGACCGGCACGGAACGCGCTTTCCTGTTGACGACTTTCAGGAAACTGGACCAGGGAGCCATCAGCTCCCCGCCGCTCGTGGTCGTGGAGATCTTCAGGGCCTTCCCACTTACGGATCGTGCAGCGTACCCAATCTTGATGCGCTCCTGGGCACCCCCTGCAGCGCTGCGGATCTCCATCACCCGTGCGGGAGGGGCGAACCGGTCCCGGACCAGGGGACCGAGGTCTTCACTTGAAATGAATACCTCATGAGATGCCCCGAACGAGTCGTAGGAGATCCGCAGGTCCTGCTGCAGCATCTCGATCTTCCCGCAGTGCATAAACGGCGATCCCGTTGATATTTTGAGGTCCGAACGCGATACTTGAGTGGCAGTTCCTGTTCCCTTTGCTTCCAGGCGCGGGAGGGGGCTGCCATTCTGTTCTGATGTTTCCATCGTGTTCATGGTTCTTTTCACCATATACAATGTATATGGTGTGACTATATATACTTTGTCAATACAATGTATGTGCGTGGCAAAGATGAAGATCGAGACGGAAGGATATGCGACTGCCAATAAGACCGCCATGAAAAGCGGAAATAGCACAAGCATTTACCTCCCCAACACCTGGAGAAATAAAAAAGTGCTTGCGATCCTCCTCGAACCCGAAGACGAAAAAGAATAATTTTTTTTACACAACCCTTTTTTACTGCGTGTTTGATCCATCTGCTATGATGAAAAATATCACTGGTTCTAGTAAAGGAACGAAGGTCAGTAAATCCACCTCATCTAAAAGAGCCCCGGTTAAAAAAACACTCCAACATTTCAAATCCACTGGTGAAGTTTTGACCGTTTCTGAAGGTACCATTGAAAGGTTTCTGGAAATTATTCCGGAGCCCGAATGGATCGAATGGAAAAAACAAAGGGGGGAGATTATTATCAGACCTCCTGAAAAATCCAAAGGACCATCCATTGTTACAAGGGAGGATGTGTTGTGGTATTGCAGGATTGTCCCCTCGAGTTCTTTAAAAGAGTTATTTGAATATGGATGCTTTATTGTTGAACCACCATTGACAATTCATTAGGTGAGATATTGAGCAAAGGGTACTGGAAAATAAGCCCAATTCTTCGAGCACGGATTCGTTGCAGCGGCGTTTCTCATAGGGTCTGGAGTGATTGTACCTCACGATAAAGAAAAGGCTGTTTTGAGGGGGGTTCGATCAGCCCCCCTGCACAACCTGTTGATATAATACACCCGAGGCAACCACCCCGGAATCCGGAGAGGGTGAGATCGTAATCTTACCGCTTATATCGACCTTCGAAGACGATCCGGTACCTGAGCTGCTGCCCGATTTGTCATTCGAACCCGGTGATATACCCCCTCCGCTAGAGAGTTTCACATTGCTGAAATCTGCCGCGGCAAGTGTCGGGGCGGTGATTGGTGTGAATGCCGGGGGCGTCCAGTCGGGGCCGCTTTTATCCACGATGATCTTGTTCTGGACGATCGGGTTCTCGCCACCGAAATTGACACAGGCTGCCATGTAATCCAGCTGGGCTTGCGCAGCGTCCTGTGCCATGGTGGCCATCGCGGCATAGTGCACGAGGCCGATTTTTTCAAGATTGCCCCACCCTTTTTCAATCGATGTATCCAGATCGTCATAGAGGGTGGCTTGTTTCTTGGTCTCGTCTCCCACCGTAGTAGTTTCTGCGGGGGTGCCGGGCTTAGCGGTTGTGGGTGCCGTTGTAGTTGCACCCGCGGTACCGGATTTAGCAGCTGCTGCCCGTTCATTGGCCCCCTGGTTTGCCTGACCGCCCATGAAGGTCTGGTTGACGGCCTGCGTTGTCGGGTTGAATTGCGCATTGCCCGACCATTGGATCATTGCTTCGTCGAATGACAGCCCATTCTGGTAACAGGCCCACATAAACTGGGACATTAAAGTCCCGTCGCTGCCGATGTCGAGGTACGGGACCGGGCATTTGTCCCAACCGGAACCGGCTTTTGCGGCACTGGCAACGGCATTTTTCGCGGCCGTTGATTTATCCGCTGCCAGGCTTGCCGCCGGGGTACCCGATGGACCCACTGGCGTGGATGTTGCCGATTTCCATGTGCCGGTTGCCGCGTCCCAGGTCTGATCTGCACCCTGGATATATCCTTGTGCAAGAAGTGCCCTTTTCGTGGCTTCGGACTGTTCCCACTCTGCCTGGTTGGTAAAATCGGTTTTGACCTTTGAGAAGTTACCAGACAGGGCATCCGTAACGATCCCGACATCCTGCGCCATGATGGTGAGACCATCGGCTGCATCCTGGAGGAACGTGTTGAGGTACTGGAAGAAAGTGAAAACCGGCGAATCTGTATTGAGCGCACCGTTGAAGAGATCCATCCATGACTGCGTGGCCGGCATCAGTTCAAGGCCAATAGTAGTCTGAGCGGTTGAGAGTTTTGCGTTGAATTGGTCGATCTCGATACCCATATTGTGAGCTGCCGCGATCTGGTCGTCACCGAATGGTGCCGGGGTCGAGTTGTAGACCTGGAGCGCCTTGGCGGCATTGGTGATCAGCTCGGCATTGCTTGCCCACCCGCGGCCGTAGATCAGCCGTGCATCGGAATCCCGCTGTGTGGCATCGGTCACATTACTGAGGGAGGTAAGGATGTTCTTCTGCAGCGTGTCGGCGTCGAGATAATCGCCGTTCTGGTCCTGGTACGCAATGTGCAGGTTGTCGAGAGTTTTCCGATAGTTCTCCCCGGCAGTGGTGGTATCTGCAGTCTTACCCTGGACATACTGCAGGCTCGTCAGCATCGAGTCCAGAGAGCCACCAACGGCGATGTTTGCGGCATTCCATTTCTGCGCAGATTCGGCACTCATACCGGTGACATCAACGACATGCTGCATCTGGTCGGCGAACTTGATCGCAGCTCCGACGGTGTTGTTGAATGCATCCATCCCGGCCTGCTCAAACTGCTGGAAGAGCTGGATGGTCATTTCGAGAGAGACTGTGATGTCCCGGTACCATGAGAGGAAACCATCTCCCGATGATTGCATTCCCCCCAGGAAGTCGGAAACGTCGAGTCCCAGTTTGGCGAAATATTGCATTACGACGCTGTCGTCAGCCATTTCAGGTCACCTTTGCTATCAGAGCGAGGATATCTACGTGGTATTGGCGGGCGAGGGCCCGAACCACATCTGCGTTCTCCTGGCAAAAGGCACGGGCCTTGGAGAGAGCGATATCCAGTTTTTTCTGCTGGTTCGCGATATCCGCATCAAGGAGGGCGATTGTATCATCCCGTTGTTTCAGGTGATTGGCATCTCTTCCGAGAACCGGCGTGAGTGCGTACATCTTCCTGGTTGTCTTCCCGCTCTCCAGGACCGTTTTGAGGAGCAGGACAGAATTGTGATGATTGATTCCGACGAGGATACCGTTATCTACCTGTAACTTTTTGATCTGCCGGTCCTTTTCCTTGAGTGCGTTCTCGAGCTGCGTGAGCTCGGATTTTTGGATTGTGATCAGTGACATGGTCAGAACCGCTCCTTTACGACGTCTTCCAAGAGCTGGGAAAATTTTTGAGTGTTCCCCTGTTTTTCGTAAATGAAGGCTCGAAGGACCTGCCCACGGAGAAGATCCCCGGATTTTTCCGGGGCTCTGGTGATTACAAAGTCTGCCGCAGCCTGCGCTAACCGAAGATCTCCCTCTTCGAGTGCGAAATAGCCGGTCCTGTTTACATCATTGAGTGGTCCGGGGGGATGATCCTCGAATAACTTTCGAACGAGGACCTGACCGGAAGTAGACGGCGATTCTGGCGCAGTCCCTGGAGGCGACGTAACAGATTCCATCATGCCTCTGTTTCCTTGATCCCGGCAAGACGAATGGCCTGATCAGAGGGTGTACCACACTCAATCAGGGTATCTCGGTAGTCCTCGCGTGCCTTCTTGAGAACCGGGTCTTCAGCGATCTCCTCGGTTTTTGCCGGCGGGACAATCCCGGCGAGCTGGTCCGCTTGTTCTTTCACTATACCGCTGGCCACCAGTTCGTCCCGGTAGTTTTCCTGTGATTTAATGGCCAAGTGGTCCTGCCACTCCTTTCCGACGTCCTGTTCTAAATTGTCCATGAACATCAGACCTCCACGAGCCGGTGGTACATTTCCGGGAACATCACGAGGGACTTATCCCCCTGTCTGAATGAGAGTTTATCCCATTCATCGATGGTGAGAGGCCGGCCGCGATCGCTGGTTCGATGGGCAAAGACGAACGGTACTCCGTGTAACCATCTGCAGTTGAGATCGTCACCTGGCTGACATTTTGTCAACGCTGCAAATTCAGTCAGCCGCACGTAGCGGATTCCAACCGGGGGTTGATTCCCTCCACTGGTCCGGTAATCCACCTCGGCGTATCGGTTGCCTTCAATGTTGACCAGCCGCCGGAACTTGGCAAAAAATTCATGACCCACAGATGTGTTGACAAAGTTCCACGAATCCATGACTCCGGTGAGGATTGCAATCCCGTTTTCATCTGTCTGTTCTGTTTTCGATTCGGTTGTTTCGGTTGTTGCTTCTGACATGGTTTTTACCTCTGATTTTTGTGAAATTTTGTAATCTTAACGAGGGTCCAGGTTACCGGCCCCCGTGTTCTTGGCAAATACAGCTTCGAGCTCCGCACAGACCTCTTGCAGCAAGACAAGTTGCCTGACACATCATCGCCCGGTTCACAGGGTAGTGCATCGCAGGACCTCCGCAGCTGTCTCCTGGGCCTGCCTGATCGCGCCTCTTTTGATCCTCTGATCCTGACACTGACGGGCCTCTGCAATGGTCGCAGTGAGATCGGCCGACAAGGATTGCAAAACCGCGAGTGTCTGCTCGATATCAAGACCCCGGTGAACGTGGGCACCTTTCGTATGCCGTTCCAGGCAGTGACGCGATACTTGGAAGTGGTCCGCGATCGCCCGGATAGTGGATTTCCCTCCAGTGAGGGCCAGATCTATTTCTGACCGCTTCGGGTGCTGGCAGATGGTGCAGGGCCGGCCGCGCATCAGGACACCCCAGCTGCCGGTACCGCAATCGATCGTAATTTGAGAAATGCCGCGGTATTCCGCGATTGCCTCACCGGAGACCGAATCGATCGAATCGATCTACCAGATTCTGCATTAATCTTTTTTACTGTCCCGAAGAGGTCGGGATACTTCATTTCCGTGTTGAAATTCTGGTTCATAATATGCTCCTTTAATCCGGTATACTCAGCTGACGCGGAACCGCCGCAATGCCGCGGTATTCCGCGAGTGGTAAGATGATCCGGTACCGATCCGGTGCCATGAACAGCTGCGCACATCTGCATGAGATCGCGCTCGATCGCGCTCAATTGCGCACATGGCCCGTCGTAAACATGGGAAATTTGTAATCCCACAGCTGCGCACAATTGCGCGGACTCCGATCGTACACGGGCGACGAATCCGGTATACTGTCGTCGAAGAAGATCTGTATATGACGTAACGTCACATGCCGACGTTGAAAAAATGTCAATGAGGGGGGCATGGGTTTTGTGAGCCTTCGAAAAAATGCGTGCGAGCAGGAGCTCGACATTGATTCTCTCTAGGACTCGGGACTCGCAGATAGGATCGATGTACCCCATCATGCACCCTCGGGACTGGCGGTCCGTTTCCAAGATTCCTGGAATGCGGCAGGGTCGGGAATTTTGGATGCGTCCCCTCCACATTGGAGAAGAATGTCGGTCAGCTGGGCCCGGGTCAGGCCAGAATAGTCCTGTGCAGGTTGTGCAGGATTTGAGGACTTTACTTTTTCTATATGTTCAGTACCAGATCCTGATCCTTCCTTTGTACGCGATAACATAGAATTACCCTGAACATCCTGCACAGACCCCGCTTTTTCACGTCGTCGTTCGGGGTCAGTGTTCAAGATGTTCAGGATATTACCATCTTTTTGCGATGAGTCCGGGAAGATCGGCTCGAGGCCCTTGAGTTTAAATCCCTGGTAGCAGTGCTCCCTCCGGCCCCGGATGGTCGGGTACGCATCAATCGCCCCAGCCTGTTTCAGTAGCTCGGTAAGATCCTTCTGGCTCTCGACTTCGAACTCTGCATCGCTGCAGTATTCGGTATATGAGGCGTACAGGTCCTTCTTGACCAGGACTGCACCTTTGCACCGTTCCAGGCAATCCCGGATGAATGCGTACCCGCTGGATGCATCACTCAGCCAGTCGCGCTCCACGTTATCGGTCGTGATAAGTTCACGGGCCCTGATGATGGCGGTCATGCGTGCAAGGACCAAGAGCAGGAAAGCGGATACAAAAGCCTCTGTGAAGATTGCCCCTTCAAACTCGGGATCCCGGGAGAATGACCCGTTGAAGTTAATCGCGATCCAGCGGGACCACCAAGCATCGTCCCCTCCTTTGATCTTCGGGTACCGGTTGCCGGAGAAGAGGAACACGGCCTTGTTGACCATGGAGTACGGGTCCCGGTGCTTGCGCTCCACGGTAACCGCGTCACCCCCAGTAAGGGCCTTGAACATGCCGAGGTTTCCGATCTTTGAGTCGGCCAGGTCCGCGTAGGCATTCATGAGTTTGCCGTCAAGATCTGCCAGCCGGAAGCGGTCAAACAGGATATCGTGGAGGCTTACATTGGAACAGACGGACGGCCCAAAAAGATGATGCGTGACCAGGCGGATGAACGTGGATTTGCCACTGTCACGATCACCCTTGAGGAAGTATGCCCGCTTGTATACGCGGCCGAGCATGGAGAGGAGGGAATGCGCGGGAATCTGCAGTAGGAGATCACGGTCCACACCAAGAGAGTCGAGGTATTTTGATACCGCAGCGGTATCGGCTGCGGAATCGTATCTGACCTTGAGCTTGTAGTTGAACCGAAAATCCGGAGAATGCGGAACCAGCGACACAGACCCGGTCTCGAAGTCCAGGAGCAGGACCCCGTTCTCCAGGGGGATTGCGTTGGGCGACTGGTTGAAGGGATACTCGGTGTACGGCGCATCATAGAGGATATAGTGCTTCACCTGCTGTGATGCGGTCGTCACTCGTTCCTTGGCACCGATCCCCCGGTACTGGAGGATGATCTGGATCTGGCTTTCCAGCTGCCCCTTATCCTCGATGAAGACCCCGTCTTTGTACCGGTAGATTGTGTTGTTGAACGAGAGGAGATCCCCTTTATGCAGGAGTTCCTGGGCGATGGAAAAATAATCCACGCCGGCGTTTTTCTCGTCTGTCGATTTCTCCTGTACTATACGCTCGACTTCTTTCTTCCGGGCGCCTTCACGAAGGGAGTCGACCCGGGCCATATCTTCTGCCGAGAGGTCCAGGCTTGCCGGGGCGCTCATGAGGCATACCCCCGGCTCTCCATGAAAGCGAGGCATTCCATGATGATGTCTTTTTCAGGGCGAAGATCCGAGGCTTGAACGCGGATTCCGTGGCGTTGTTCGAGAGTAACAAGGAGTTCCCAGCCCGATCGGGTGCCAAAGGGAAGGAAGGGCTGCCGCCCCTCTGGAACGTATCCGACAGTCATCTGGATATCGCCTCTGGCAGGAGTGATCGCAGATAACTTACCCCATTCGGCCCGATCAAGGGTTCGACCCTCTCAAAAACGTGCTCGCGTAATCGGGGAGGCAGTGATGCAGCAGAGTCTATCCAGGATCGCAGCTGACCGTTTGTCAGTACCCGGCCCTCCTGGATGGCAGCGATGAGCAAGTCAGCCCGTTTGACACGCGAGCCGGGAAACCGGGTCATGGTTGTATCTCCCCGTCTTGAATTAGCTGCTGTACGCTGCGATCGTTATCGAGGAAAAACCGATCCCGTATAGCCCGGATCTGGGCCGGGGTCAGAAGCGAGAGATCATATCTGGCGGACTCTAAAAGGGCGATCGCTCCAGCCCGCTTACGAGGGATGAAATTACTGCGATACGAAAGCGACATGGATGTTCCCTTCACTCGTTCGGTTCGATCGTGCGATCAGGGCCTGGGCAGCAGACCGGCCCGGCTCATCAATGACAGCCACTCTTCCGGTTTCGATGAGGAAACGGGCAACATCCAGCAGGCCGCTCTGGTGCTCAAAGGCATCAAGTGCGGCCCGGGTGACGGCAGGCTTATGTGCGGGGAGCGATCGCGCACAATGTCCGATCATAGGTGGCTCCTCTTCGGGTAACGACTCATCGGGTTTACAGGAACTGCAACTTTATTGTGAGCAACTTGCAGATTTTTCACCCCCCACTATAGCGGAGGTAAGAAGTTTGTTCACAAAACGACTCCGAGTTACATCACCACGCTTTTCGTCGATTTTTTCAATCAACGATTCATCAAGACCAACACAAACCTGTCGCTTCATGCTCTCAAAACATAATGAATTGGATAGATTAATTAACCGGATTCAACAAACGATTATTTGTTAGGAACTTGCAATGGCGGACATCTCTCACTTACCCCAGTGTTTGATTTGGCCGGTACGGATGGCGGACCTTTTTGACATTCCACCAGATGATTTTCCTAGAGCAATCTTTGAGAGCAGGAGTGAACAACACAGAAGATTTGTTGATTCTCACCTCAGAAAATTTATGCAGGGGAAAAAAAGCCCGAAAACTTTGGAAAATGCAAAAAAAATTATTTCATATTTTGAGCGAAAAAGTTATTACTCCGGTGGCTTTTGCAACAGCGTCCTAAATACGGAAGTAGTCCGCAGATCCGAAATCGTTCACGATTTGGTCGAAGGACGAGGCGGCGGAAAAACTTCAATTTGTCCCGATTGCGTATGGCCAAATGATCAAAACTGTCCCTTTAATCATTTATTTAAAAATGAAAACACGCTAAATCGCCTTTTAAAACAGCTTTCGGAATCGAATATTTTGAGACGAATCGAACGAAAGAAGAAGTATCCTAGATCCAGCCCACTCAAAGAGAAGCCAGATGTTTTCTATCGGATTGACTCAAGAATTTATACCAAAATGGTGACTGAAGCAGACGAAATAGAGTTTTTACATGGCCAAAGCCATTATTACATGCAGGAATGGACTAAAACTGAAATATTACTCAATAATGCGTATGATCTTCTCAAGGAACACGGTGTTGAAGATGCTAAAGTGATGGTTGAGAATCGAGCTCAAGCAAGGGGAGATCAAATTCTCCTTACAACTCCATAAGTGAATCTCGTGAAAAGGCCAATATCGATCACGGAATAATGGATTGTCGTTTCCGCCATTCCGCATACGCGATCAGGTCATCCGGGTTGCTCATTACGTTTTTGACGGCATCCAGATCGTGTAGAGCATCATCGTTAAGCGCCATGCTGCACCGATCACAATACATGGCATCCGGGCTATTTGCCTTCTTACACCGGGGGCATATCTGCGCTGACATCGGGTCCGCTATCGGCTCTTCTTCCGGCTTAATACCCTCCACGGTAAGGATCTTGTTGTCGATATCCCGGCCTGACAAATGAACATACACGGCCGCCATCGCTGATTTTTTTGACCATCCGGCATACTCCCTGAGCTCGGCCTCGGTCAGCTGCTTACCACGGACCGTAAGACGGCCGTGTCGGAACGCGTGTGGGTTCGTGTCCCTCGGGCAGCTTGCAAGATCACCAAATCGGGCAAAGAGGTTCTGTACCCTTCGGATCGAGAGGCGGGATAATGTAGTAGTCCCCCGCCTCCTGGATGTAACAAACAGTGGAGCTTCCGGGTCGTTCTTGAGCGGGTGAATGTTGATCCAAGCCTGCAGATCCGGGACAGCTGATACGAGCCGAATGCTCCGCCGACCGGTCTTCCCGGTGACCGCGATCACAGCGCCGTACCGATCAAACGTCACATGGCCGATGTTACAATTCAGGATCTCAGAGATCCGGGCTCCTGAATCCCACACAATTGCGACCAGGGCCCGGTCCCGCTGCGACTCACAGACTTCAAGGAGGGATCGTACATTCACGGATTGCAGCACTTTCTCCGGTGGGACTTCGTGTAGGGGTGGCTTCGGTTTAAATTGCACGAGATTATTTCCGGGTAGGAGCCATTCGAAGAACCGGCACATCTCCCGCAGGTCACCGAACGCAGTAACCGGAGAGTGGGTCTTTTTGCGGTCAAGATAAAAATTCTCCAGATCCTGCGATTGTGCTGTCTTTGCATCCCGGAAATCGAACCAAATTAGGAAGGCGTAAACTTTCCAGAGTTTTGATTCTACAGTCTTCTGATTATTATTTTTCAGCTCGAGGTACCGGATGTAGTCGGTGAAGTATTGCAGGTTGACCGGATCCAGCCGCTTGAACTTTGCCACAACATCCATGATCCCCCTGAGACGTCACAATATATAGTCCCGTTGTTTGGCACTAGATTTAGGGTCCGGTCTCGCAGGAGTTCAAGGGTTCGAATCCCTTCCCTCGCATTTTGTTTTTTTATCGTGAAAGCCAAGGACCACGTGTTTTTAGGTTCTGATAAGTTAACGGCTAATCTCCAATTTATTATCCCGGAAATAATTTCCCATCGATCGCCAACTCATCAGCACCAACACTCATAAATGGGAATGAGACCTCGATTTTAATGTGACACCAATGGCAGATGAAATTATTACGGTAAGCACACCTTATCTTCCGGGCTACAGGATCACAAAAACCATCGGGTTTACATGGGGACTTATTGTGAGGAGTCGCGGGCTCGGCAGGAACATAACTGCAGGCCTTCGATCTCTTGCAGGTGGAGAGATCCACGAATATACCGAACTGTTGAACCAGTCACGTGAACAAGCGCTCAGCCGGCTGAAGGATCATGCAAAAGAGCTGGGTGCAAATGCAGTTATCGGCGTGCAGTTCGATTCGTCAGAGATTGGCTACATGACCGAACTGCTCGCGTATGGGACAGCAGTTGTTGTTGAGAGGGAGACTGATAAAACAAGTCCGGTCAGGCTCGGGTAAAAATCGTATTCGCCCACAGAAATGCGATGGCGGGGCTCGTTTTCGATACTGTAATAGTACAGCCAGTTGGTGAACCTAAAAAGATTATGACTGGGTCATCTTAATCAGGTAGGGTGCGGATGCCTCAATGCTCATGTAAAATTTACCGGCCGGGAGATTCACACTTGTACCCCCTGAATATGGCCCGGTTTCATTGAAAAGTTCATCAATCGGTTTTCCATAATTATTGGTGATATGAACGATGAAATTGTCATAGCCCGCATAGGTAGCTGCAAAGCTGTACCCTCCCTCAGTAACCGTGAATTCTTTAACCGAATTACCACTCCCCGAAAACGTCTGGGGCCCCTCAATGTTATTCATAACGAGTTTCTCCCCACCGGCTACAGATGAGGCATTTGCACTGATCTGGTCCTGGCACGAATACACAAGGTTCTGGTATTGGTTTATCCCATTCTCAAATTTTCCTAAATCCGTTTCTGTATTGTTTGGGGCGGCTGAATCTGGATTCTGACAATATTTTGTTGCAGAAATCAGGTACATCCGGGCCTGAGCAAGGCTGCTTGTTTGCGGGATTGCACCGGTTGTGATCAACTGGGTAATCTGCTCCGCCGGAATTTTACTGCAATCGCCAGAGGCAAGCCCGTTGATGCGGGTCACTATAGTGTTATCGTTCAGAAAGTTCAGGAATGCCTGATCATCACCCGAAGCTGATATCAGGTCGCCGCAGGCTGTTGAAAGAGTGGGCGCCGCTGTAACTACATCACGTGTGGATGTTTCCGCTGACGTTGGGGTTTGGGAAACGTTCACCGCCACATAGTCAATCTGCGGCGTAGGTAATGATGCATTATTCGTTGACCCGGGGATATTCGTGCATCCCGCAACCAGAACCGCTACAATTCCAACAATCAGAAGAGAAAGGATAATGCTTTTCCGCATAACTCTCAAATTATGCCCTGACCTGATAATTATTGCTTTTCCCTGTCTGATACCTGGCACACCATTACGGTGCCCATTTGCACGGGCCTGAATTACTCAAACGTATTCCCTTTACAGGCCAAGAAATTCCGAAAACTCTCCTGTTCGGACCCCCGCCCGCCAAGGAAAGGGAGATACCCACGAAAAAAGGCAGGATCACGGGGGATTAAACCCCAAGATCCGGGCAGCCCCGGTTTTTGATGTACTTGCTCCTGAAAAAAATACGTCCATAACCGCATCCGGTGGCAGGATCGACTACCCAACCGATATGTTACACATCCAAAAAAAGCCCCAAACGGAACACCGCTAAAGGGAAACTATTTCTAAACGCATTGGACGTATTTCGTCGATTAAAGCGATATTATTGGACTTTTCTCTCGTGGTGAACAGGATGGCACCGGAATTGTGTCCACCAGAGCAGCAGGCCCGAAAACGGGGCCTGATTCGGGCCCGGATTAAGGCAGGTTTCTCAACAATCTGGAGGGTGTATGATTTCTGGAAAGACGTTAAAAAGTACCCCTTCATACATGTCACGTGTACGTATGAAGATCGCTATATTCCAGCACGTATCATCAGAACCTGCCGGGTATTTTGAAACAATCTTTACCGAACGCCGCATTCCGTACGAATATATCTGGCCCGACAAAACCGGGGAGTTACCGGTCACCACTGCGACTCATTTTATGTTTATGGGCGGGCCGATGAGTGTCAATGATGAGAAGGAACTGCCGTACCTCAAAGAAGAAAAGGCCCTGATCCGCGACGTCGTACGACAGGGTCGACCAGTCCTTGGTATCTGCCTTGGCGCTCAGCTCATCGCCTCTGCATTCGGTGCCCGGGTCTACCCGTACATCCAGGAGACCGGCTGGCACCGGCTTATGCGGGAACCCAAAGTGGATGGGATCTTTTCAACTTTCCCGGTGCAGTTCCACGTCTTCCAGCTCCACGGTGAAACATTCGACCTCCCGGCAGGAGCACAGCTCCTCTGCACCGGTGCTGCCGTGAAAAACCAGGCGTTCTCCTACAAAACCGCCCTCGGGCTCCAGTTCCACCTGGAACTCACTGACACGATCATCCGGGAGTGGACAAAGGATATAGATCCCACGGCAAGAGAAAAGATACTCAAAGAAACCCCCGGATACATAGCAGACAGCAACCGGCTCTGCCGGCAGATTGCAGAGGCATTTATTGCACAATAAATAATACCGGTTCAGGACCGCGGACAGTTCCTTCACGCGATCTTACGGGCCGGATCCATCTGGATTTCGTGGGAAAGCCGGGCCAGAGCAACGGCGCCGAGTGCACCAATGACACCGTTCCCCCCGCACAGGATGACACCAAAGCGCCCGGCGGTTTCTTCTGCGACGGAACGGTCAACCACCTTTTCCCGTACATGCCTGCCATACTCTCTCAGGCCATCAGGGATTGTCAGCCCCTTTCGAAACGCCAGACCCCATTCCGCTGAAAGAGCCTCATTTTCGACAAACTCCCGGCTCTTTGCCATCACCCAGTCTATCCTGTTCGGGGGTACTGCCACCTCAATGTAACTTGCCGAATTCCCGGCAGTTTTATTGGAGAGGGTTTCGTTCAGCATCACGACATGGTGGCTGATCGGCAGAACGACCCTGCTGGCGGCAAGCCTTGTGAGCAGCGCAAGTGCTAGCGCAAATGTTGCCCCACCGGCTTTGGAATCGGTATCGTCAACACCGATGGTGAAATGTGAATACGCCTGCGTCCAGACTCTTCCCTCAACAATATTCCCGGTCTGGTCCAGTTCAACCCGGGTGACACCCTCCGCCTGCGACATCATATCAGTGAGCGAGTACGCAGGGCCCCCAATGCAACGGATCCGCTGGACGATATGACCATCAGTGTACCCGACACCACAGATCCCGACCGCAGAAAGGGGAGGAAGACCTATTGAGACACTGGCGTCACCAATACGGGCACATTCGCGCAGGAGTGTCCCGTCGCGTTTCACATCGGTAAGAACACCCCCGGCCCGGGCATGGTGGTAGCCACAGAATGCAGCACAGGCACCGCTCATGCAGTCATGGAAGATCTCGACATGTTCCCCATCTGTCGTGGAAAAAATCCTCCGGCAGGTACTCTGCGGGATCGCGGAAATAGCGGCGTAGCGTGCGGCTGTTCGTCCTGATTTTTCCTTTTTAATGAGGACACAGCCTTCCCGCACAAGCCGTGTAACCCAGTCCTGCGCTGTGCTCCTAGGGATACCGGCTGCTTTCTGGACATCAGTCACGGTAAAAAAACCGGCGTCCTGCGTGAACTGTCGCATCAGGCGCAGGTATTCCCGCCGGTGTTCAAGCACGCTTGCCATAGTGGTCGCTGATATACAGGATATCACCGATAATAGCGCTTGCTGTCTCGATCGATCCTGCACCCCTCCCGATAAGCGTGATCTCCTTTGCCATATCGGTTTCAAGGGTAAGGGCATTCAACGTGCCTTCAACTACCAGCGGGTGATTCTTTTCAATGAGACGGGGTGAAACCCTCAGGATCTTCTGTGCGGGGATAGCCTCGGCGATCAGCCGGATGGTACAATTCCCTTCCTCGGCGAGCCGCAGGGCATCTGGCGTAAGAAGATCGATACCAGTCAGGTCGACGTCGGCCAGTTTTGTCCCGTCGCCCCAGATCGTATTTGCGAGGATTACCAGTTTGATCGCCGCATCGATGCCCTTGACATCATACGTGGGATCAGCCTCGGCATAGCCCATCTCCCGCGCCTCCATGAGCGCCTGCTCATACGTAAGTCCTTCTGCGGCCATGCGGGTCAGGATATAGTTGCAGGTCCCGTTGAGGACTCCGTAGATCGCAATGATCTCGTTTCCAGAAAGGCCATCTTCGAGCGTGTGCATGATCGGGATTGCACCGCCGACTGTGGCCTCGTACCGGAGTGCCACACCCTTCTTTTTTGCAAGGGCTGACAATTCCTTGTATGCGACAGCGATCGGCCCCTTGTTGGACGTGACAATATGCTTCTTTCGTGCGAGGGCTGCCCTGATATACCCGAGCGCCGGTTCACCGGTGAGTGCGTTCGTCGGCGTCACTTCGATGAGGACATCGTAATCCGCTTTTTTTATCACGTCCATCGCGGAGATCGCCATGTCGCCGCACGCCCCGGTCCTGCGCTTGTTTTCGAGCACTCCCGTAATATCGACGCCCTCGTTGCAGATGCGCCCGCTCTTTGAATCCGCGACGCCGGTGATCGTAATACCGGGATCCTTTTTTGCGATCATCTCTGCAACGCCGCGACCTACCGATCCAAGGCCGATCAGTGCCGCCTTCATGCGATCTCCCCTAGCGGCTCGATCAAAAGCAGAGATTTTTGTTGTGCAACCCGACGCAGAACGGCAAGCGCCGCATCCATGTCCAGCCGGTTGGTCGCCTTGATCGTGACCCGGGAAGTCGAGCGTTCGTTTATTGCCGGCATACTCATCGAGATTTCGCAGACCTCGGCAAAACCCGTGGAATCGATCTGGTCAACCGTATCTGACAGGTCGGTGTGCATCAGGTGACCGATCAGGATGACCGTCCGCTTGTACAGCAGGCGTTCCTTTCCGATCCGCTGGATATGAACGTCCTGCTCCTTTAAGAGTTCTACAAGCCTGTCGAGCCGCCCCTCAGGAAGCGCGAGCACGATCTGAACGTTTAACGTGTGGCTGCCCGAGTCCGGGTCACGGTGGTGGATGACCGCAATAATATTTCCTCCGACATCAGAGATCGGTTTGAGGGCCGCGACAAGTTGTCCGGGAGAATCCTTCATCTCAAGTTTCATGGAGACCTGCACTCATACCACCTTATTCAACAAGAATGGAACCGCTCACAAAGAAAAACTTGTTCTTTTCTCTTTTACGGCAGGGCGAGGCTAAAGTTTCCGGAGTTTGTCATCCACTTTTTCGAAGAAATTGCGGTGCGCATCGATAAAGAGCGCCGGTTGCTCTGCTCTCTGTACAACGATGGATGCGGAGCTCCCCAGTTCTACGGTTTTCTGGCCGTCAATAACGAGCTTTGCCGGCTTTGAACTCTCCAGCCGGATCTCGAGTTTGCGGTTGCTGCTGATAAGATGGGGGCGGGAAGAAAGCATGTACGGCGCAAGCGGGACAACAAGGAATCCTTGTATCCGGGGATCCACAATCGGGCCGCCGGCACTCATCGCGTACGCAGTCGATCCGGTCGGTGTACTGACCAGCAGGCCGTCAGACCGGAACTGTTCCGAGATCCTTCCCTCAATAATGATGGAGAACCGGAGCATCTTTGCCGGGCGGGTGGTAACGATGAGCGCCTCGTTTAAGGCATCGCCGAGCGGTTTGTTGTCCTGCAGGAGCGAGATTCGCATCCGTTCCTCCACAGCAAATCCCCGTGACAGGGTTTTTACAAAATCCCATGCATCATCGGGTTCGAGATCTGCAAGGAACCCTACCTCCCCGTGGTTGATCCCTATGATCGGGATCTGGTGTCGCAGCTGCTGGACAGTACGCAGGATCGTGCCGTCGCCACCGATCACCACAGCCACATCCGCATCGGTCTGCCCGCACGGGTGGCCAGGTTCGCCAAGACTGATAGCAGTATCCTTCTCAAGGAGAACCGTAACTCCTTCTTTTTCCAGCGCGTTCTTCATCTGCCGCGCACAGGAAAGGGCGCCGGGCAGGTCAATGCGGGAAACTAGCAGGCACTTCATGTAACGTCACCGAAGATACTCGATCACCTTGTGGTGCAGCACGCCGTTTGTGGCAATAATGCACCGGCCAACAGTCACTTCATCGGGAAATTCAATGGGATCACCATTTAAATCAGAAACTTTTCCCCCGGCTTCAGTACAGACAAGCATACCAGCCGCTGCATCAGTAACCCGCAGAGTGCCCCGCAGATCGACAAACCCGTCTATCCTCCCGGCCCCGATATAGCAGAGTTCAAGCGCGGAGGCACCAAGGAGCCTCCACCGCCGGATCCTGTGGCCGAGCTGCATCATACGGGTGGGATCAAATTTCCGGCCGTACACGCTCATGGCAGCGGCATCAAGCCGTGAAGTGGACGAAACATGGACCGGTTTCCCGTTGCAGCGCGCATATTTCCCCCGTATTGCCGTAAATGTCTCCTTTGTCGCCAGATCCTGCACGAATGCCTGCTGCACGACCCCGTTTTCTGCCCATGCCAGAGAGAGGGCGTAGAATGGTATGCCGGCAACCGCGTTATACGTGCCATCGATCGGGTCGAGAAAGATCGTTCCTTTCCCGCCCTCAACGGGTACTTTACCCGCCTCCTCGCTTATCAGAAGGGAACACAGGTTATGCTCGCGAACATACCCGATCACACAGTCTTCCGCAACCTGATCGATCCTTTCAGTAGGGGTACTGTCGGCACCCATATGGAGGACCTGCCCTCCCTCCGGAGATCCAATCAGCGGGCGAATACTTTCACGGACAAGCGCAGCCATCTTATTACTGGCAGAAAGGAAGTCCATAGCGATAAAAACCTCTAAATGCGGTCAGCGTTGTATTTATGTACGGCAATAAAGATAAATTACTTCTGCGCTTAAGTTATGGTTACGTTTTAGGTTGTGAAGTACAATGAAGGAACAAACAGAAATCGGAAAGATAAAAGAAGGACGTTATATTGTTGTGGAAGATGAACCGTGCAAAGTCGTCGGACTTGCCACCTCAAAACCCGGAAAACACGGGGCAGCAAAGGCACGGATAGATGCTGTCGGTATTTTCGATGGTGTCAAGCGCTCGATTGTCTCGCCGGTATCGGCAAAGGCGTATGTCCCCGTAGTCGAACGCAAGAGCGGGCAGGTAATCTCCATTGCCGGTGATATGGCACAGCTCATGGATATGAAAGACTATTCAAACTTCGAGATTGCCATCCCCGAAGATAAAAAGGGCCAGCTCGAAGTCGGGAAAGAGATTATGTATATCGAATCCATGGGAAAGAGAAAACTCGACTGAATGTTTCGTCACGACATATTATAAAAATACTTTTTGCTAAACATTTCAGAGAATACTGGAAACATACAAGAGAAATTTTTGTTTTATCGCTTTGCAAGAAGATAATATAAGTTCACTTTTGATACCAATCTGGCCCTGTTGAAATCCTTTTTTTAAACAGGGTAATACGACGGGGGACTCATCAAACGCCACCAATTCCCATGGCCATCCCATTCCAGATCCCGACCTGAGGGCCGGGCCTGTTCCATACACGATCCGGTGACTATCAGGGCTTCTTGCATTGTCCATAACAAAATTACCGCGCCCACCCGTTTTTCCTGAATGGGGACCCCCACGAAAATTTGCAAAACCGACTGAAATTATTGTTTTACATTAACCGTATGAGAAGGGTAATCTCAAGAAACCCGGTAACAGATGAAACTAAACTTGAATGTTACAATAGAGCCATGTATCTAAAACAGTATTAACCATGTGCATGACAGATCAGCCGAAGTGCTTTTTTAAATTAATCCTCAGTTGATTATTCTACGGATTTTCCAAAATGAAGATCAGTATTTCCCAATATATCGGGTGGGAATAAGGATCTTAATCGTATAGGAATTGATGTACTGGGAATTGATAATAAAATAATAGCCCCGCTGGCCTTCAAAGAATTTTTCCGTCCATGGACGGGGATCTGTCGTAGAGGGTGTCAGGGTAGCAGCAACCTCCGTATACTTAGTGGGGGTTGTACTTGTGACTGCGGGCGTCTGCTGGGCAACTCCATTCCAAAGGTCGGGATCGATCCCCCCTGGGGGAGAAATGCTCCTCACGATACGGTTGGGATCGGTCGCATCCATCACCTGGATGGAAAATTGCGGGCTGACACTGCCATATGATCCCTGTATACCACTGTAGGACACATCGTTTCCCAATGTCGGAGTAATCGCAATAGATTGTATTGCAGGTCCTGACATTGGGCCAATCACCGGGTCGATCGTGTAGGACAATTCCCAGTAGGGAAACGGAATATTAATAATCTGGGTAGTTCCGCTGTATTTTCCTGATATCGTCGCATATACCGTACGGCTATTATCCGGTTGGGTCGCATTGATGCGTGTGCCCTGAGGCAGAGACTGATTTGTGGAGAGGTGATAGGTTTCGGGATTGACAAAGCCGACGGTCTGTACCTTCTGGTTCCATGTCGGGACCGGTGTGGGAGTGGTTGTAGGGATAACGCTCGTAATAGTTGCATACACGACCAGAGGTGTGGGCGTTATGGTGGGTAAGGGCGTTGCAAAGGAAATACCGGTATTGACCGGCTGGCCGGTGGCTATTGGTTTGATGACAAACGCGACGACAAGAATAATGGCGAATGCGGCGATAATATAGGAGATATCTTTTTTGTCCATGACTTCTGCAGTTCTCTATTGCAGCGTTCATAAATAAAAATGAGTGACTTTTAGAGATTAGAACCGGGATATTCGACATCCACGTGAGAGTTACATACGAGGTAAACTTTGCCCGATTCCAATATAACACGCATCAAATTTAAAAAAAGATGCCCGTGCGGATTTTGATTTTTAACAAAAATATTTATACTATAAACGCGTTTTAACAAAGTAGAGACGCTGGTAGCGACTAGTGTCTACTAATTCACGAAGGTGAAGTTATGAGTTCGTTGAAACATAATGATGCAGGGTTCACCGGCCTTGAAGCAGCGATTGTGCTTATCGCATTCGTTGTCGTTGCGGCGGTGTTCTCGTACGTAGTACTCGGCGCCGGGTTCTTCACGACGCAGAAGGCACAGCAGACCGTCCACACTAGTGTTGATCAGGCAAGCTCGACATTAGAGATCGTTGGGAATGTTTATGGAACAAATTCGGCAGCCACTGGAGCTTCCACAGACGTTGTTAAGTTTGTTAATTTCAGCATGGCATTAGCTCCCGGTGGAACACCGATTGATTTCGATAAGGTGGTTATGGTTTACAGCAATTCGACTCAATTAGTTACAATGAACCAGACCCCAGGTACGGTGCCAGTAGATGTTGACGCCACGGGGGGCACCGGTGTCAAATGGGCAATTGTAGGTATTCAGAATGCACCGGGAACTCCATCAAGACTGCTTTCACAAAACGAACAGTTTGAGATCAGTTGCGACCTAAGTAGTATAAACGGTATTCCCAGAAACGATCAGTTTACCGTTGAAATCAGACCGGCTGTTGGTGCAGCATTCAGTATATCCAGAACGGTTCCTGCAGCGGTAAATGCAGTAAACCTTCTCTATTAATCTTTTTTCGGACTATTTCGATAGGATCCCGTTGGGGTTCTCAACCACGAAACATAAATTGGAGAGTTAGATAAAGACACACCCCCGTAGTCCGAAGTGTCACTCTCACACATGAACAATATCTCCACAAACATATCAGGATATACCATAAAATCTAGCCCAGATGCTCCAAAACAGGAAAAATCCCACTAAAACCACAGGTTCCCGGGGCAAAGTATATTAACGAAAAACAGGATAGTAATTCAATGCTATGGCGGTAAACCAGTCTCAGGTCGACCATATCATCACCGCGGCTTCCGAGGATGATCCCGAGGTCAAGCTCCAGAACCTCGAACGGGAAGTTGACCTTATAAAAACCTCCATCAAGCGCCTGTTAATGGATATAAGGGAACGGATGAATGAACTTGAGAATCCGTTCACCCTGGCAGTCGCTGGATCAGGAGGATCCGTTGATACTGGTGGTATTGCTGATTCCGCCAATGATGCAAAAAAATCTGCACTCGACGCGAAGGAGGCGGCCTTGGACGCACGGGAGTCCACGCTTGATGCCGCTGACGCTGCAAAAGGTAAATCGGAAAAGGAGAGCAAAAAAGCCGGGCCTGAAATAAAACCAGAGACACCTGCTGTTGCCACCCATGAAGAGAACCGGATTCCTGATGAGCAGATGATCGCCCTTCTTAAGGCCCAGATCCCTGCAAACGGTCATAAGGCTGGCCAGAATACGCTTGCCAATGAAAAACTCCGGCTCCAGAAAGTGTACAAACTGTTCAAGTGGACGAATGGGGCCATCCGAAAATTCGGGCATGACCGGCTCGATATTATCCTTGAATCGTACCGGATCATGGGGTATATCACGCGGGAATCCTGCGATGAGATCAAAGAGATCTCCCGCCTGATGCCGGCGAACCTTGGCGATGAGCACGAGGTAGGCCCGGATGAGTTTGTATCAGAATTGTATGCACTCAACCGTATCCTGTCACCGACGGATTCTTCACTTGACCGGGACATGATAGAGGTTATGATGGAACAACGCCAGCAGATACTGCCGGCTAAAGAAAGACAAGAGGCCCCGGAATCTTCGGTCAAAGAACGGGAACCTTTACGAAATGCCAGAAAAGACGAAGAATGGATGAACCTGCCGGACAGGATATAACCCATGTCCTCCGAAACGATCACGACTGCCCTGTTTTTGATTACTGCAGTAATAGCTGCGTCGGTTCTCATCGCTGCCATATTCCCCGTAATTTATCAGATGGCAGGAACATTTTCATCTGCATCACATACAGCCGATCAGAATATTAGAACTGACTTTAAGATCATCTCTTCAAATGTTGACACAACAACGACTCCACCGGTGGTCTATATCTGGATGAAGAATGTAGGTTCGGCGCAGATACCATATTCAGATATCACGAGTCACTCTGACGTACTATGCGGGAATGTTGGTAGTTTCGGGCGTCTGACCTATGGGACAACTCCGAGTTCTGGGTACTGGCAAGCCGATTTGAGCGACATGAACTCAAATAATTATTGGGATCCCGGTGAAACGCTTGAAATTATTGCGGAGCCACCTTCGCTGAACAGTGACAATGATGTATACTTCCAGTTTGTGTTGCCAGATGGTATCTGGAGATCGACACAATTTCCATTGAGATGATGAAACATGGCAGTCGCAGAACTCATAGGTGCAACGGTGGGCGTCATCATCCTTGTCCTAGTTGCGTATATCCTGATTGGTAGTACTCTATCGACTGCCCAGACGGTAGCAGAAGCTCAAAAAGATCTGACGTTGATGGATGAATCACGTTTAAGAACGGATATTGCGATATCCAATATCTCTGAAAACGGGGATATGTTCACCTTTGAGATTACAAACACCGGCTCTGAAGTCATTTCTGATTTTACGCATATGGATATACTCGTCAATAATGGTACTGCAGATTACGCCGAATATATGTACACGAAAACATCCACAGGCGTGCCGGGAACATGGACCATTGACGGTTTCAATCAGAATCTTCACCCCGGAAGACTTGATCCGGGCGAGAAAATATCGTGCAACGCAACGTATTATCCCGGCGAAGCCCCGGTATGGATTCAGGTGACTACCGGAAACGGGGTATATGCATCAGCATATATCGCTTCTCCATAATCAGGAGGGAACATGGCCTCTGACCTTTCTGACCTCATGGGGGGCGAAGACCGGCAGATTATTTCGACCGGCAACAATGAACTGGACAAGAAAATTGCAGATGGCCTTCCGGTAGGATCCCTGACACTCATCGAAGGGGAAAATGATACCGGCAAAAGTGTTCTGACCCAGCAGATTGTCTGGGGTGCTATGAAACAGGGGTTTTCTGTCGACCTGTTTACAACAGAAAACACCAGCAAGAGTTTTATCAAGCAGATGGAATCAATGAGCCTTGACATCTCCGATTATTTTGCATGGGGATATCTCAAGGTCTTTCCCCTCCATGTGGTGGGTTTTGAATGGAAAAAAGAGGAGATGGCTGGCATCCTTGCCCGGCTGATCGCTTATATCCAGAACAGCAAATCGCAGGTGGTTATCGTCGATTCACTGACACTATTTACAGAATATGCCGAAACCGATACCATCCTTACCTTCTTTACCAACTGCAAGTCCCTTGTGGATCACGGCAAAACGGTTCTCGTCACGCTCCACACATATGCATTCGAAGAAGACACGCTTGTGCGGATCCGTTCCATCTGCGATGCGCATCTCAATATGAAAAAAGCACTTGTTGGCGATAAGTACGTCATGGTCATGGAAGTCGTCAAAGTCCGCGGCGCACGAAAGACAACCGGAAACCTTGTCAGTTTTGAAGTCCATCCGGGGTATGGTATGAAAGTAATCCCGATGAGTTTTGCGAGGATCTGATATGGGTTCACTGACGGTTGCCGTAAACCTCCCCTTCAAACCGGAAGTAGTCGATGCCGATCTCGACCTGTACGCGGATCTCGAATCGGACGCGTTGTTCAAGATGCTCCCGGCAAATGCAAAGGAGTACGTACAGAACAGTCCGCATCTCCTTGAATATCTTCACACTTTCCCGGTGAATACCTATGGCATCCCGCTCTTTTTATCGGAATTAAAAAAAGATGTCCGCAATATGAAAAACCCCAACATTATCTACCCGGTCAACGATACCACGTTTATCCACATCCTGCCGGACCCGGATGATGTCAGGAACTACTACATCCCCATCGAACCTTCATTCCTGCATAGCGTCAGCGAGATCCTCCCTGTGATCGAAACCAAACTTATCGATCTCATTGACGGCCTCGACACGGATCCCACAACCGACAAGGAACGTACAGATGTCTTAAAAAAGATGCTCGCCTCGGTTGCGATGATCAAGCCGCTAGGTGTGGATATCGCAAGCATGACCCGAACAGAAAATAAGGGCGGGGGATCATCCAAACTGATGACCTTCCTCAACACGGATTTTACCGCGCAGAACAAGATGAAATCCGGCAAGAAAACCAAAAATCTCCCCATCACCCCGGATGGCAAGATCATTCTCTCCAACGTAGAGTACAATGCCATCGAATATCTTCTTATCCGCGATAAAATCGATATGGGTGTCCTCAAGCCATTCCTTTCCGACCCCTATATCGAAGATATCTCATGTGATGGTGTGGGGCCGATCTTCATTGAGCACAAGATGTTCAAAGGTCTCAAATCCGTCATTGAGTTCAAAGTATCAAGCGAACTGGACGAATTCGTGGTAAAGATTGCCGAACGGATAAAACGGCCGATCACGTACCGCAGCCCAATCGTCGATTCTACCCTCCCTGACGGATCCCGTATCAACATTGTCTACGGGACTGAGATCAGCAAACACGGCAGCAACTTCTCCATCCGTAAAGTAAACGAAGTGCCGCTCTCCATCCTCAACATAGTTGAGAGCAATGGCATAGATTACCTCGCAGCCGCATATCTCTGGATCTGCGTCGAATACGGCATGTCCCTGTTCGTAAGTGGCGAAACGGCAAGCGGCAAGACCACACTCCTGAATGCCATCACCACATTCATCCCACCGGAAAATAAGATCATCACCATCGAAGATACTCCAGAGCTTACTGTCCCGCACAGGAACTGGATACGTGAAGTGGCCCTCGCCAAAGGCAAAGGGGAAGGGGACGGGGCGGGAGGGGGAGTCACGATGTTCGATCTCCTCAAGGCCGCCCTGCGTCAGCGTCCCAACCAAATCCTTGTCGGTGAGATCCGTGGTGTTGAGGGAGCCGTCGCATTTGGTGCGATGCAGACCGGTCACCCTGTGATGAGTACCTTCCACGCAGCATCCGTGGAGAAACTGATTCAGCGTCTCTGTGGTGACCCCATTAATATCCCAAAAACGTACGTGGACAACCTCAACCTGGTTATTATCCAGAGCGCAGTCAAGAGGCCGGATGGGCAGCTCGTCCGCCGGATGATCAGTTGCAACGAACTGGTAGGATACAATGCAGAGACCGGGGGATTTACGTTTGTCCAGATGTTTACCTGGGAGCCGGTTACCGACACCTTTGTGTGGACCGGAAAAGGCAGTTCATTTCTCCTTGAGAATAAGATAGCAACAATGCTTGGGATCCCCGACAGCAGGAAAGCGGAAATTTATCTTGAAGTCGAGAAACGCGCAAAGATCCTCGAACGTCTCCACAAGGCCGGGTACGTTAAATTCTGGGATCTCTTCCACATGATGACCAAGATCAAGAAACAGGGTCTCCTTACCATTGGATCATAACATGCCTGAAGAGATTGCTCCACCACCTGGTGATATGCCGAAAGCGCAACCGGCCCGATCCCTGCCCTTCACCTCACAAATCGCAGGAATTAAAGAGAAACTTGCCGGCATTCAGGAAAACAAGAAGATGAGTGCTGATCTTCTTTTTATGACCACATATATGGCATCGCTTGCGATTGCCAATGCAACCCGACCGGAGATTTTTTCTTTCGCATCAAACCGCCACGAGTATATTTCATCAAAATACATCGCAAAAGTGGATACATATGTAAAAAAATGGAACTACAGTTACGCCGAAAGTCTTTCCATCGTTGCCGAGCGGACGCAGAACGACATCCTCAGGAGTATGCTGAACCGGTATTCAAACTCTATCGATTCGGGTGTTCCCGACGACGACTTCCTGAGCAATGAACTCTCGACAGTCCGTAGTACCTACCGGAGCCAGCTTGAGCAGGGAATGGAGATGCTGCAGAAATGGGGAGATGCATACGTCGCCATGCTCCTCTCGGGAACCGTCATTGCAATCGTCATGATGATATCTGTGGTGATCTATTCCTCCGGAGATCTCCAAGCAACATTTGACATGTCATATGCCATCATTCTTGCAATTTCTGTATTTGGAATCGTCCTGATGTATACTTCAGTCCCTGACGACCCCAAAAGCCACGGGCTTGCCGGACGTATGTCAAAGGAGCAGGAGACGATTCACGCCATGGAAAGAATTATCGTCCCGCTCACGCTTGCTATCATCGTCATTCTTGTGCTTCTCGGAATATCTACAAGCCTGATCTTTATTCTCGCCGGGATCCTGATGGCACCACTCGGTATTATCGGTTTTATCGACGACCACAACATTACCCTGCGGGACAATGATTTTTCGGTTTTTATCCGCAGTTTTGGCGCGATAATGGGCGGACAGGGAACAACCGCCGTGTACGCGCTGGGAACCCTCGACCGTAAATCACTCGTGGCTCTCGGACCCCTCGTAGATTCCGTTTATTCAAAGCTCAACCTGGGACTTGATGAAAAACAGTGCTGGGACAAGTTTATCGGGGAGTCCGGAAGTAACCTCATCTACAAGTACCTCAACATTTACCGGGACACTGTTGCACTCGGTGGACCACCAGAACCCATCGGTACCGTGGTGGGCTCTTCGATGCTCGAACAGACCCTGCTCCGGGAGAAGAAGGATAATCTTGCAAAAGGGTTTATCGTTCTCCTTATACCGATGCATATCGCCATGACCGGTATCTTTGTCGCGCTGTACCAGATCCTTCTTGTTCTTACCGGATCGGTATCGAGTATGATGACCCAGTTTCAGAACATGTCGGCAACATCCGGGGGGCAGAGCGCCGGTGTATCCATGGGAAGTGTATTTGGCGGCGGGATGAATCTCTTTTCCAACTTCCCGGCAGCCGCGATGCAGACCTATGTCAACATCTCGCTCGTTATTTTTACAGTATCCAATATTATTTCAGCGCGTATCGTGGGTGGGGGAGATCGATACATGTATTATTTCTACGCTGCAATATTCTGCACATTGACCGGACTTGTTCTTCTGGTGGCTCCGATGGTAGTGGGGCTCTTCTTCAGTGCGCAGGCGCTGACGAATATGGGAGGCGGAGCATCCGGCTCGGGTGTATGAGATGAAGGAGAATATCCGCAGGCTTGTTCTATTTGCGACGATAGTAGGAATCGGTTCTATCCTGATCTTTGTAGATATTCCGCTCCTTTACCTTATTCCCCTTGTCACCGTCGTAGGTTTTGTCCTCCTGATATTTCTCGGGTCAATAACGGTTACGGATATCAAAAATGCGGTCTCGAAACTGAGCATAAAGAACCTGCGTGAGCGGCCACTCCTCAAACGGCTCGATTCCATAAAATTTTTCGAAAAGAAAAAAACTTCCCGTAAAGGGACAGCGGCAAAGGAACAGGGAAAAAACGTCCCGGTAAAATTAAAGGAGAAAACAGGTGGGATCCAATATCATCTCTCACTATTGGCATCCTCCATCAAATCCTTTGGAAAAATTCTTACAGAGCGTAAGAAAAACACCAAGAAGCCCGAAGAGATTAACAAACTGCTGGAAAAAACAATAACAGAAAAAGTCAGCAAAGGATCAGCACTCGACAGCGCCGCAACAATACCATCAGTCTCCGGATCAAACCGTGGTGGTGCCGGGGGCGTATTACCGGCGGAAAACGGAAATGAGTCCGATCCGTTCCTGTCACTCTCGGATGAGGATCTTGGAACCGGCCTGTTGGACGGGCTGGACGAGCCGGAACCGGCGGCAGCATCAGAGACGATACAGACATCCTCGGATGTAGATTCCGGCCTTTCTTTGCCGGATTTGGACATGCCCGCACTTCCGGATGAGACTGCTGCGGATGCTGATGCGATTCTCAGGGCGAATGCAGATGACAATGGATTGAACGAGCTGAATGGCCTTGATGATGGAGAAGCGGTCGATGAAACACTGAATGATCTCGACAATATAAATCTGGAGGACATCGACCTCGGGGACGACAACGGGATGCAGGATTCTCTGCCCCAGACGCCCACCCCCCAGTCAGCCGGTCCAGCCTTGGGATCAGGAAGTCTCATTCCGGCCACGCCCATAACAGTTGCCGGGGGATCAGAAAGCAGTGCTGATACCGATAAAACAGATATGTCGTCATTTGCAGCAGGAAATGCCGCCGGTTCTGATGACGACATGCTCAGTTCGCTTGCCTCAGACATCAAACAAGTGAAAAAGGAGAAGGATGTTAGCCTGCTTCGTGAATTAAAAGACTTTAAGGCGCCGGCGACAGATATCGAGAAAGAACTGCTGGAAATGTCAGAGCAGCTTAATGCAAGCAAAGGTGCAACAAAGAAAAACCTGTCAGCAAAAAGCGTAAAATAATCCTGTGCAGAAATAAACTTTAATATCTGAAAAATCGCCACACACCAGATAATACCCATGTGAGTTTTCCATGAAAGAAGTTCCCTTAAAAATAGAACATGACGGTAAATGGATTGTCGTAAAGGCAGGGGTTGGTGAAGACCGGATCTCGTTTCCCGCCCCGGTTGAAAAGGAGGTTCTCTTCAAATCAGTCTTTGATCTGGAGGAAAAAAAGAATGTCCTGATCATTTCGGCAAAAGGAACCCCGGACGTAATTCTACGGATTGCAAGTGTAGAAAAAGTCCTTGTCATATTAAAACGGCTTATCCTTGCCAACTGCAATGCCTACCGGCTTATGGCATATTTCATGTCCCCGGCAATCCGGGGAGGTGTTCTTGCCAAGGATGCACAATGGGAAAAAGGCAGCATCGTGGTGGTAAAGACTGGGATCTGGTTTGTCAGCGCGACAAAACAGATCTCTATACCCCTTCTGGACGTGGCGGCAATCGATCTTACAAAAAGGGATGTACAGGGCAAGCAGACGGATGTTGTCCGGATCGATCACGTTGATTCCGGGGAAGTTGTATCGAGTCTCGTACTCTGCCCACTCTCCACGCTCCAGGTCCTTGTAAATTTCCTTAAAGACACCACAAAAGGGATGGATATGAAAGGAAACGAGCTGGATGCCGTTGCCCAGCAGGTGGCCATGCTTGTCTATTCCGGGATGGATTCCCATGCCATCGAGAATATGCTCAATATCCCACACAAGCAGCTCGACGAGATCTATGACCGGATCATTCAACTGGAAATCGCAGAAGTGATCACAATACGGCGTGAAGTCCAGCTGACAACAAAAGGAGTGCGGTACATTTCCGACGCAACAAAAACCCAAACAAACTAAAATCACCGCCGGTTTATCTCCACTATTGATTTATAGCAGCATATACCAATATTCTGTCTGATACTTCATGGGAACCATTCTGATTGTGGATGATACTCTCTTCATGAGAACGCTTCTTAAAAATATTCTCTTCTCCGGGGGCCATACAATAGCGGGCGAGGCGGCAAATGGTGAAGAAGCAGTGGTGAAGTACAAGGAACTGAAACCGGACCTTGTCACGATGGATGTGGTCATGCCCAAGGTAAACGGGATCGAAGCCCTCAAAGCAATCAAACAGCTCGATCCCGGCGCCCGTGTGATCATGTGCACGGCCGTCGGGCAGGAACAGATGGTCAAACTGGCCATAAAAACCGGTGCCAAGGGATATATCGTCAAGCCGTTCCAGGCACCCAAAGTTCTCGAAGAAGTCAAGAATGTGCTTGCATCCTAGCTGCCGCCATGTCAAGGGTTCTTATCGTTGATGACTCCGTATTCATGCGAACGGTCATCCGGGACATGCTGCAAAAGGATCATTCCCTTGAGATAGTGGGAACTGCATCAAACGGTATTGATGCCCTGGAAAAGATCGGCACCCTCAAACCAGACCTGATCACACTGGACATCGAGATGCCCAGGATGAACGGCCTCGAGGTACTGCGAGAATTAAAAAAAGCCCCATGGCGCCCGAAAACACTTATGTTGAGTTCCCTCACCTCGGAGGGGGCAGTGATGACCACCGAGGCGATCCGGCTGGGTGCCGATGATTTCCTGCTCAAGCCAAAGGATCTCCCGCAGCTCCGGCTCATCGCGGATGAGCTGGTTGCAACCATACACCATCTCACAACGGATCTTCCCCTGCCGCAGGAACATATGCATACGACCCCTCAAAAAGACGGGAGTGCAGAACGGGTTGTCCTGATCGGGTCATCCGCCGGTGGACCGCAGATGCTGGATGCCCTTCTCTCAAAACTGCCTGCGGACCTTCCCGCCGCAGTTGTCGTCACCCAGCATATGCCGGTAGGCTTTACCGCACCGCTTGCAGCCCGTTTCAACCGTCTCGCCCATATGCCGGTAAAGGAGACTGAGAACGGGGATATGCTCAAAAACGGTACGGTGCTTCTTTCAAAGGCCGGCGTCCACACGATGATTGGAGCGGCGATGACAAAAGACGGGAAACGAACAGGAAGGATCATTCATTCCAATGCGCCACCGGTTCACGGTGTCCGGCCTGCCGTGGACAAGACCTTTGAATCCGCTGCACAGGTCTTTGGGAAAAACATCGTATCTGTCATTTTAAGCGGGATGGGAAACGATGCCGGCGCAGGAGCATCGGCTATAAAACTGGCAGGCGGAACAAGTATTATCTGCGATCAGAAAGACTGCCTTGTCTATGGCATGGCACGCTCTGCCATCCAGAATAATGCCGTAGATTCGGTACTCCCGCTTGCAAGGATTCCGGATGCGGTGGAACGGCTTGTAGCAAAAATGGTGGAGGATGCACATGTCTGAATTTGAGCAGTACCGGTCATTGTTCGTCGCTGAATCCCGGGAAAACCACGAAAATCTCGTCAAGAACCTTCTGGTACTGGAAAATGGTGCCGACCAGAGCGCGATTGACGAGATCTTCCGGTCGATCCATACACTCAAAGGTGCCTCCGCTTCCATGGGTTTTGCAGACATGGAACGCCTCTGCCACACCATGGAAGACGTATTCCAGTTGATACGGAACGGCAGTACAGAAATGTCTGAAGAGCTTGAGAATATTCTCCTTGCCTGCACCGATCTTATCGAGGAGATGCTGGATGATATCGAAGCCGGCGGCGATTCCTCATCCAAAAATCCCGACGAGCAGGTGCAGGCACTGCGTACCTGGCTGCAGCAGCACGGCACCACTACCGGACATGAGAAAAAGAAGATTCCCTCAAAGGATGAGGACACACGTGCCGGGGCAGAGTGCCAGCCTTCAGATCTTCCTGCAACAGATGCCGGACCGGAATTTACAATGACGATTGTGGTTGCCCCGGAATGCATGATGAAAGATGTCCGGGCCCTCATAGCGATACAGAACCTGGAGACACTGGGTACGATCCGGTCCATGCAGCCGTCAAAGGAGGCCCTCGATGAAGGGCAGTTTGACGGCACTGTTCATCTCACCATCGCCAGCGATGCCGGGGAAGAGGCACTCAAAACCGCCGCTATGGGAACCGAGATTGATTCTGTAGAGATCCGGGCAAAGGAAACACCGGCTTCCCTGCCGGCCGAACCCGGTGTGGCAAAAAAACCCGGAGAACCCGACAGGAAGCAGCCGGCTGCCACGGATAAGAACCGGGAGATAAAAAATCTCCGGGTCGATATTACCCAGCTCGATCATATCATGAACCTCGTTGAGGATCTGGTGATTAACCGGGGCAGGCTCAAGCAGATCGCAGAGGAGCACAAGATAAAAGAGATGGATGAAGCGATCAGCATGGTGGACAGGTCGGTGTCCGAACTCCAGAATCTGATGATGACGATCCGTATGATCCCGCTCTCCCATATTTTCAACCGCCTCCCCCGGGTCGTGCGCGATGTTGCCCAGTACGACCACAAGGAGGTCGAGTTTATCATGGAGGGGGGGGAGACCGAGCTTGACCGCAGCGTGATGGACGGCCTCAATGATCCACTCCTCCACCTGATCAGAAATGCCGTAAACCATGGTATAGAAGATCCGGATCTCCGCGAAAATGCGGGTAAGGCAAGAAAAGGCCTCGTCAGACTTTCAGCACATCGCGACCGGGATAATGTTATCATCGAACTGACAGACGATGGAGCCGGCATTAATGTGGAAAAAGTCAAGAGAAAAGCCGTGGAAAAAGGACTGATAACAGAAGATGTCGCCGCGACACTCACTACGGATCAGGCCATCGAACTGCTCTTTATGCCGGGTTTTTCCACGGCCGATACTATAACGGATATATCAGGGAGAGGCGTAGGTCTCGACGTTGTAAAGAGGGCGATCGAATCGCTCAAAGGTACGATTAAAGTAGAGACGAAACCCGGTAAAGGGAGCACGTTTGAACTCCTGCTTCCCCCGACAATGGCAATCGTCGATGTAATGATAGTCCGGCTCAACAAGAAACGGCTGGCGATACCGATCAGCAGCATTGTCGAAGTGGCGAACTTCAGAAAGGATAAGAGCCACCGGATCGGGAAAGGAGAAGTTACCCTGCTTCGGGATGAAGTGCTCCAGATCCTCTGGCTTAACGAGATGGTCGGGAGCTCGGACCGGTGCGAGATCCTCATTGTCGTTCAGTACCAGAAACGAAAATGCTGTATTCCCGTTGATGCTGTAGAGGGGAAACAGGAAGTTGTTGTAAAGCCGTTGAGCAGTTTTATCGGGACCACAAAAGGCATCAGCGGGGTAACCATCCTCGGGGACGGGGATGTGGTGCCGGTTCTTGATGTAAACACGATGCAGGAGTGATCAAACCATGAAATTGTCATCAGTTCAGGTAGACGCAATGCAGGAACTGGGAAACATAGGGGCGGCTCACGCTGCAACGACCCTGTCCCAGATGCTGTCAAGCCCGGTCGAGATGAGCGTGCCTAAGATCAAGGTAGTGGATGTTGCCCAGCTGGCAGACCATATAGGGGATGAATCTGCGGCGCTTGTGGTCTTTGAACTTCAGGGTGAAATCCCCCACGGGGGATATATCATCTTTTATATCTCCCGTAAATCTGCGGTCCGCCTGACAAATACCATGCTGGGGCTGACCGATCCGGACCGGGCGCTCAACGAGATGGACGAAAGCGCTCTTTTAGAGATCGGGAATATCATGGCGTCGGCATTTCTTGATGCCACTGCAGAACTCCTCGGATTTATCATGCTCCCCTCACCCCCATCGCTTACCATCGACATGGCACACGCCGCCATGCAGTCCCTCATCGCACAGATGCAGGAAGAGATTGATGAGGTCATGTTGTTCTCCACAGAACTGATGTGTGAGGAACACAAGATCGACAGTGACATCATCATGATGCCGGAGACAAGCATGCTCAAAACGTTTGTCGAACGCCTGGAAAACCTGATGAAACCAAGTTGATGCCACCGGAACCGGAATGCCTGAACCATCCTCACAGAATAAAGTACCCGTCATGATTGGTATTGGTGAGTACCATGTGGGTTCCGTACCCATGATGGCGATCGGCCTTGGTTCCTGCATCGGTCTGACCATCTACGACAAAGACCGGCATATCGGGGCGATGGTGCATATCATGCTGCCCGAAAGTTCCGGGCGCACCGATCGGCCGGGAAAATACGCTGATACCGCCGTTCCCCTCCTTCTCAACAAACTGTCAGATATGGGGTGCCAAAAGGCATCGCTCGTAGTGAAAATGGCCGGGGGCGCATGCATGTTTGAATATTTTGGCAATAATCTTAATATCGGGGAACGGAATGCAGAGAAAGTCCGGGCGATTCTCGCAGACAACCATCTCCGTATCTCTTCAGAGGAGGTCGGGGGAAAAAGCGGCAGGACCGTTGCGTTCTATCCTGACGATGGCGGGAAGGTCACCGTCAGGAGCGCGGATGGCGTCGCACACGAGATCTAAACTTTTTTTGTGTTTTCTGCTCCTCCTTATTCCGGTAGCAGCGGGGGCAGCGGATCTGACGGGAACTTCCGCATCTCCTGATGTGCAGCAGAACCATGGAGCAATCCACCTTTTTATCCCGGCGGCCGGGTCGATCCATTCCACGCAGGTAACCGATATTATCAACGGGCCGCATGGCGAAGTCCTCGTAGCAACAGCATTTGGTCTTTCAACCTACACCGGGTACTGGACCACGCAGCATGTCAACCGGACGAATATCTCTGCCGGCCTGATGGAGGACTATGTCACGGCCCTTGAGTACGACGCATCCGGTAACCTCTGGATTGGTTTTGGAGACGGTATTCAGATCTATAACGGGCACGATTATACCGTGATACAGGATCAGGAACTTTTAAAAAGCCTCCAAATCCGAGGCCTCCAGCGCTGGGATGACGATATGTGGGTCGCAACCGGGAATTCGGGGCTGAACCGGTATCACAACGGAACATGGACGTGGTTTTCTCCGTACTCACAAAACGGGCCGGGATTCTTTGAGGCAGACAGTATGGCACTCGACAGTGCAACTGATACCCTCTTCGTTGCCACAGACCATGAGGGTCTCTGGGAAGTGACGACCGCAAACGGCACCGCCGGTTTCGATAAAATACAGGATACGGGCGATCCGTTCGGGCTGCTTGGCCATGTACGGCGCGATGCACTCGGGGGGGTCTATTTCTTCAATGCCACGGAGGTAGCGCACTATGACGCTGCAACGGGATTTACACCGCTCATCCATCTGTCAGATCTGGACGCCGGGACCTCTTTTATCAGTGATGTGGCCGGGGGATCGAACGGCGCCCTCTATGTGGCAACCGATAATGGCATGTATGTATGGGAAAACGCCCGGATCACCTGCCACCTGATGCCCTTTGACGGGTTTGGCACCACACCCCGCATCAGGACTGTATTTACCGACGCGGATAACCGGTTGTGGTTCTCTACGCCGGATGAGGTCGGTTACTATACCGGGGATGCATCAACTGAGCCCCTTATCGCCGTTGAGACCATGACCCCGACACCCCCCCCAACACCGGTGCCTGAGCCGCTGAACGTCTCACAAACGACACCGTCAGAAAACGTGCCGCAACAGAAGGCCACATCACCCTTTGATGGGATCTTCACCGCCCTTTTCGGGTTCTCCCGGTTTTTTTATCCATCCAGCTAAAAAAATGCGTTTAATAGAAAAGTGCACCTGTTAAACGGGTTCAATAAAAAAACATGATGACTATTCGTCATCAGCAGCATAGTAGTAATATTCGCCACGGCTTTTCTGTTCCCGGTCAAGGAAAGACTCAGGTTTGTTGATCCGGGGCCGACCGGTCTGGTCACGACGGAACGTGACGTCAAGCGCTTTTAAAAACCGGTTCATCCCGTCCCGCATGGCAAAGGGACCGGCTGCGGTACCTTCGATTCCAGGCTCACCTTCAAAGACAAGTATCCGTTCACTGATCATATCGATGAGATAGATGTCATGATCGATGACGAGGATCGCCACCGCTTTTCCTTCTGCGTGGTGCTTGATGAGCCGGGTCACCTTCACGCGCTGCTCGACATCAAGATGTGCACTTGGTTCATCGAGGATATAGAGATCCGCATCCCGTGAGAGGCAGGCCGCGATCGCCACCCTTTGGAGTTCTCCCCCGCTCAGGGAATCAACCGGTGACTGGAGGATAGCCTCAAGCGAGAGGGGTTCGATGATCTCGTGCTGGTAATAGGAAGTATCAAATTTACTGGTGCACTTACGGAGATACAATTCAACCGAATCCGACGTGTCCGGTTTGATATATTGCGGCTTATACGATATCCGGAGTTTGGTGTCCATCGTACCGGTATCGGGTTTTTCAACCCCGGCAAGCAGTTTCGCAAAGGTGCTTTTCCCCATGCCGTTTGCCCCGATAACCCCCAGCACTTCGCCAGCCTTTATCGTTCCACCCGAGATCGTCAGATGGAACGTATCGTATTTCTTGGTGAGGGCAGGAATATCCACCAGGTCTTCTCTTTTCGAGCCCTTCTCGTGCGCCCGCTTCTCGAAGATCACCTGTGAGTCCCGGAACCGTACGTTCTCTTCAGCAAGATATCCTTCGAGGTACTGGTTGATACCGACACGGACGCCTTTTGGCCGGGTGATGACCCCGAATACTGCTGGCTTGCCGTACCCTACGTGCACCGTGTCTGCCAGCATATCGAGAATAGCAAGATCGTGCTCAACGATCACGACCGGGCGGTCCATCGCGAGCTCACGGATAAGTTTGGCCGCGGAAATACGCTGGTAAATGTCCAGGAACGGCGTTATTTCATCGAGGAAGTAGAGGTCGGCATTCCGGGCAAGGCAGGCCGCGATCGCCACCCTTTGGAGTTCTCCCCCGCTCAGCGTGCTGACCTGGTGATCAATGATTGCATCAAGTTTGAGCACGGGAATGAGTTCGGCAAGTTTGCCCCGCTCATCGGTCGTTTTGAGCAAATCACGGATCGTCCCGGAAAAAACTTTCGGGATAAAATCGATGTACTGCGGTTTGACCGCAATCTTCCTGCTCTTTTTTGAAACTGTCTGGAGGTAGTCAAAGAGTTCGGTTCCGGCATAACGTTTCAGGATTTCTTCCCAGGCAACCTCATTATCGAAATTCCCGAGGTTTGGGCGGAGTTGCCCGGAGAGGATCTTCACTGCGGTGCTTTTCCCGATACCGTTGGCACCAAGGATACCGGTGACTTTTCCCTGCACCGGGATGGGAAGCCCGTACAGTGCAAACCCGTTCTTCCCGTACCGGTGGGTGGGGTGCTCAAGTTCTTCGGGCAGACTCACGATATCCAGCGCGTCGAACGGGCATTTCTTGACGCAGATGCCACACCCGACGCAGAGTTCCTCTGATATGACCGCCTTGTTATCCTCACCGATGACAATGGTTTCGTCACCGGTCCGTACCCGGGGGCAGTAGATAATGCACTCGGTTCCGCACTTCTTCGCGTGACAGCGATCCTTATGGACAATAGCGATTCTCATGGCGATCTCAAAAAGTGGGGATCAGGACTGGAGAGCCGGAAAGACGGTGATATAATCGTTCTTCGTTATCGTATTGGTTCCGGCGGCATTTGCGGTCGTGAGGTTCACCGTGAAGTTTCCCGTAGATGAGTATGTCTTTTCCGGGTTATTTACTGTTGAAAACGTGCCGTCGCCGAAACTCCAGTTCCATGAAGTCGGGGTGTTTGTGCTGATATCGCTGAAAGTAACTGTGAGCGGGGCAGTACCAGAACTAACGTTTGAAGAGAAACCGGCGACCGGTACCGTGGTTGAAAGCAGTATAGTCCATGTCAGGAACCAGAATGCAAACGTCATGAAACCCTGGTAGAACCAGTCTTTTGTACCCAGTTTTGAGGATTGATGCAGGAGGATGAAGATATGCCGCTGGACAACTACCCCAGCAAGCATCAGCATGAACGCAAGAAGCCCTATATCACTTTTTACCGTCACCTGGAGATAGTACGACAGGATCCCAACAAAGATTCCTATCATACAGGCGACACCGGTTCTCTGTATCCGGTCTATGTGTTCAGCCTGCTTTTCCAGTTTGGTTTTCTGTTTCCGGGAAAGGGCCGGTTGCTCTTCCACGATCACTTCTTCGGTCATCAGGCTACACCCAGTAGTCTTATTTTTTAGTGCGCAAGCCATATGTAAGTTGGTATAATCCATGGCGACTGCACAGGGAATGAGCGGGATCGATGTGAGGGCGGTGACACATGAGCTCTGCGCTAAGCTGCCGCTCTGGATCGACAAAGTCTACCAGTTTGAAACCCGCACTCTCGGGATCCGTTTAAACGGGGAGAATCATGCGAAGTACCTGTTGCTCATCGAGGCCGGCCGGCGGGCGCACCTGGTGAAAAATTTCCCGGTCCCGCCGAAAAATCCGCCACAGTTTGCCATGCTCCTGCGTAAATATGTCTCGGGTGGCAAGGTGCTTGCGATCCGGCAGCACGGGTTAGAGAGGATACTCATTTTCGATATCGGGAAAGGAGATCTTACCTACCGGCTCATCATCGAACTCTTCGATGAAGGAAACGTGATCCTGACTGACGAAGCATACCGGATCATAAAACCACTCCGCCACCACCGGTTCAAGGAACGGGATATCGTACCCGATGCCATCTACACGATGAGCGGCACTGATCCGACAGGATCTCCCGAAAACCTCACCGCAACCCTTGCCGGTGACCACCGTGATCTCGTGCGTGCCCTTGCAATAGCCGGGATGCTGGGCGGCACCTATGCTGAATACGTGTGCCGGACTGCCGGCATCGAGAAATCCACACCGGCACAAAAAGCCGATCCCGGAACGGTGTTTGCCGCAGTCCAGGCACTTTTTGACATGGTACAGCACGCCGGTCAGCCGGTTGTTTCTGCCACAAGCTGCGAACCTGTCGTGCTCGCCGCAGGTTCAGACAGCACACCGTGCGACAAAAACCGGTTTTCCGGTTTTTCCGAGGCACTTGAGACATTCTACCCGATGACCAAGGCAGAGAAAGTCCGGGTCACATCAAAGCCAAAACTCTCCGAAGCGGAACGGATTCACAAATACCAGGAAACGGCAATAAAAAAATTCGATGAGAAAATAAAAAAGACCGAAGAGGTTGTTGCCGCGATCTACGAGAACTACCAGTTCGTTGCACAGGTGATCTCATCGCTGGATGCAGCGAGCAAACGCCTTTCCTGGCAGGAGATAGAGCACCACCTCCGGGACACTTCTTCGGCCGATGCAAAACGTATCGTGACATTCTATCCCGACGAAGCGGCAGTCGAGGTCGACATGGGAAAGAAGGTGAAGATCTTCGTCCACGAGAGTGTCGAGCAGAATGCCGGCCGATACTATGACGTGATAAAAAAATTCAAAAAGAAGAAAGAAGGCGCCCTTCTTGCAATGAAGACCATCAAGCCGAAGAACAAAAGTGTCCGGCACGATATTGTCCCCATGAAGAAACTCTGGTACCACCGGTTCCGGTGGTTTGTTACAAGCGATGGCGTGGTGGTGCTGGGCGGCCGGGACGCATCGCAGAACGAGGAGCTGGTCAAGAAGTACATGACCGGGGGCGATCTCTTTGTGCATGCAGATGTACACGGCGCAAGTGTCGTGATCGTAAAGGGCACAACAAAGAAGATGGACGAGGTGGCGCAGTTTGCCGCATCGTACTCCGGCGCGTGGCGGAGCGGACACTTTTCCGCCGATGTGTACAGTGCGCAGCCAAACCAAGTGAGTAAGACCCCGGAGTCCGGGGAATTTGTTACCCGGGGTTCCTTCATTGTCCGGGGGGAACGTACCTATTACCGTGATGTCCCCCTTGCAGTGGGTATCGGCCTTGTGCTGGAGCCGCAGGCAGCCGTAATCGGCGGACCGCCGGCCGTGATCAGGTCGCGGACAAAGACATTTGCCGAATTAAAACCCGGCCAGTACGAGCCAAACGATGTGGCAAAGAAGGTGCTGCGTCAGCTCCGGCAGAATATCAGTCCCGATGAGGAAAGATTGCTCAAAGGGATCCTGAACACCGATACGGTTGCAGCCTTTGTCCCGCCCGGGGGTTCGGATATTTCGGGGACGCCATGAAAGCGGAGTACGGCGAACTTAAGGATAATTCAGGTGAAATACGGCTCCTGCCGGAGAGCATTGACGATCTCTGGCACCTCCAGCACCTTATCGAACCCGGGGACCTGGTGTTTGCGACAACATTCCGGAGCGTCGAATCAGCAACCGATAAGATCCGTCCCGAAAAGGTGGAGAAACGTCCGGTACGGCTGGGAATCCGGGCGGAAAGAGTGGAGTTCTCCGAGCACGGGGTGAGGCTCCGGATCACAGGTACGATTGAGTCCGGAGTGGACATCGGGTCGTACCACACGATCAACGTCGAGACCGGGTATGAAATATCTATTATCCGCCAGTGGCGGCCGGTCGATCTCGAACGGATTTCCCGGGCAGTAAAATCATCGGTCTTTGGTGTGATCCACATCCTGACCATCGAAGAGGGAGAGGCCGAGCTCTTCCGGCTCCGGCAGTACGGCCCAGAAAGCGCAGTCACCATCACGGCAGGGAGTGGAAAAGGAGGGGAGACCGATACCCGCCGGACCGGTTTTTTTGATGCTGTGCTCAAAATTATCGCGGAGATCTCCGGACCGCTCGTCATTGCAGGCCCCGGCTTTGTCAAAGACGATTTTGTCAGATATGCCAGGAACAACAACAGCGCTCCTGCCGGGCGGGCAATTGTGGTCGAGACCCGGAGGATCGGGCATGGCGCGGTGCAGGACGTTATCGGCGCGGGAACCCTCGAAAAACTGATCGGCGACATCCAGCTCTCCCGGGAGGTAAAACTGATGGACGAGGTGCTCCTTCGGATTTCCCGGGACGGGGCGGTTGCCTACGGGAAACAGCAAGTGGCATCAGCGATCGAGTACGGCGCTGTTGATGAAGTGCTGCTCGCCGACACCCAGCTCCGGGATAAAGATGTTATGCAGCTCGTTGAGACGGCTGAAAGGATGCAGGCAACGATCGTCGTCCTCTCGACCGAGTTTGAGCCCGGGGAGCGCCTCGAGGCACTGGGCGGGATTGCTGCCCTGCTCAGGTATAAACTGGCGTGCTGATTTTTTATTCTGTTCTGCATCCGGCGCCCGGTTCTTTACCTGCAGATGCATTCAGGTAGTAGTGTAAACCCGCCACACTTACAAAAAAAGTGACCGAATCGTACATTGTCCGGTAAAAATAATTTTATCGCAATTTTCTTGCGTCAGTTACTTATCCGAATTACGGATAATTATCCGTAGTTCGGATGTATATCCAACAACGTTTTTATTCTTACCGTCGTGAATTTTTTCAAGGGGATCGCTTTTTTTACAAAAAAACCGGATCGCCCGGCCCGGTAAAATTTTTCGTTTGCAAAAAAGAGAGAGAATATTTTTTATCCGGAAAAAAGATCTTCGTTCGGCGAACCGTATTTATCCGGCACATTTAAGAAAAGAGATGTGCCCGGAACCTGCACCGGTCCGGAAACATCAACAATGTTTTGTCAATTCTGAAAAACACACAATATCCATGTGATCACGTAGAAACCGGAAAAAATGGGTTCGCCCTATCTGATCCAATGTGCTTAACTGACCGTGAACCCGCTGTAGGTGCCGTAACTGCCATCAGAATTCGTAAGAATCACATTATATGTCCCGGCCGGCACCCCACTGAATAAAGGATATGCCTCAGTATTGGAATTCAACGGAGCGTTGTTAACTGTGACATTAGCCCCGGTGACCGTATTTGAAAGCGTGACCGTTAATCCCTGCTGGAGGGTGGTGCTGGTATCAATGGTAAGTCTCCCTGACCATATATTCGCACCCGTCCCCGTTGCGAGAGGCATGGCAGAGACACTCGTAATTGTGATCGACCCGGTCGAAGCGGACGTTGTTGGCGTCGCTGTCACCGTGGATGTGGATCCATGAACAGTGAACTCATTGGCATAGGAGACAAACTGCCCGTCCGGGTTGGTAACCACGACATCCCAAAATCCGGTCGCGGTAGTCGAAGGGATAACAAAGGTACAGGTCAGGTGAGATGAATCCACCCATACCACACTTGTCGCATTGATGGTGCTTCCCGCATGCGCCAGCTGCACCGTCGCTCCTGACTGGAAATTACTCCCCAGCAGATCGGTAATGGCAACCGAGGTCCCGGCATATCCCTCACTGGGAACAATATCCTTGAACGAGGGTGCTCCGGCAGCGATCGTTGTCGCCGTTGCGGCAGTAGTGGTAGTCACCGTGGTAACAACGGTTGTTGATACCACGAGGGTCGGCGCCGCTGTGGGTATCGATGAAACGGTCACATGAGTAATTTTTACCGTGTACACTTTTTCCATCGTCGAACGTGGTGACGTGTCCGTGGCAGAGTTTGTACGGTATCCCCAGGACCCGTCAGTGTTTTTGTGGATATATGCCCGGGTGTACGAGTCTGTCGAAGGATCGTAACTGATAATCAGCCAGGCTGCCGTGGTGCTGGCAGATGAGCTCCATACAATATCCCCCGCAGTGTACAGCGGCGCTATTGTTGTCGCAGTGGTAACTGCACTTGTTGTAGTAGTTGCAGTCGAGCCTGAACTATTGGAACAGCCCATAATGGTCACGCACAGGACAAGAAAAATACTCAGGACAAGGAAAATTCCGGCGGGATTTTTCATATACTACAGTTATTCTGCAGGATATTAAAAATTGTTTAACAGGACAGGAGAATATCCCGGCTGCGCCAGCTCATCACCACGTAAAACAACCCTGAACCATTGATCTGGTTCAACCAAAAAAACGCTAAAAAAATAATTGTTCTGATAAACCGGATTATGCTTCCTTCTTCTCCGGCTTCTTGTAGGTCTCGACAAGCGTGATCTCGGAGATACCATTCACGAGTTCGAAGCCTTCATGGAGGATCCGGCCATGCCACAGGAGCCAGCGTCGGTCGTAGTTAATCCCGGGCGGGAGGGTGACCGTTGCTTTTTTGTCGTCGAGGGTAACTTCCATATCCTTTCCGGCGTAGAGCCGGATAAGACCCTTAAACTGTTCCAGCGGGTCCTTTACGATCTCCTCAATCTTGTAATGGTACGTAAGCGTCTGGCCGGCGAGGGGTTGGTTGAAATCGACGATGACCTTCGAGCCGATGACATCGACGACCACACCTTCTCCCTGTTCCTCGACGTTAATCCGCATCCCCCGGGTCGGCTTGTCCTTGAACTTGTTCTTCGGGAACGACTGGACTTTTTTAAGGTCACGTTCACCAAAGGCCTTTTCCGGCGGAACAGTCACGTCGGCTTCGGTGCCGACAACCTTCCCGACGAGTTCCTCGTCAAGGCCAGCTATAACGTGCTTCTGCCCGACACAGATGGTAACCGGACCGTAGATGGCAGTCGTGCTGTGGATATCCGCGGCCTTTGCCGCCTCTTCCTCGGTAGTATCAAAAACTATGCCGTTTGCGCTGCCAGTATAACTGAGTTTAACAAAATCTCCTTCGTTTATTGCCATACATCACCTGACTATATTAAATCGCAACAGGGACAGATAAAAGTGTGGCACGACAATGCTCGAAATAGAACTCAAAGTAAGGGTGGATTCCCTCGATCCCATCCGGCAGAACCTGAACGCCCGGCACGCCGGGTTCCAGGGAAAACAGCATGAACACGATATCTATTACAACGCCCCGCACCGCGACTTCGGGATCACGGACGAAGCCCTGAGAGTACGGTACACTGACGGCCCTGCCCTCGTCACGTACAAGGGAAAGAAACTCCCCGAATACGGGCTCAAGGCACGCGAAGAGCTCAACACGACGGTCGAATCCGGAGAGGTGTTTGAACAGATCCTTGCCCGGCTCGGATTTACAAAGACCGCCGAAGTGAACAAGTGGCGGGAGAACTACCGTCTCGAAAATGCTTCATTCGCGCTGGATCTCGTTGAGGGCCTCGGGACCTTTGTCGAGATCGAGATCATGACAGAAAACAACGGTTCAGATGCCACTGCCCGGATTCAGAACTATGCAAAAGAGATGGGAATTTCCGGCGAGCCGATCCTCGCCTCCTATCTCGAACTGATCCTCGCTACACGGTGAGGAGTTCGACTTTTATGTCTTTTGCCTCGGTACCGAAGTGGAGCATGGCACAGTAGCCATCCATCGCGGGCCCGGGGTTCACGATTTTTACGCCGTCAACATCCATGACGCCGCGCTGCTCGTGGATATGAGCACAGCAGACCAGATCAAAGTCCTTCATGTGGCGGCGGATGCTCTGGCTGCCCACATGTTCGCCGTTCGCGAGGTCGAGCGTCTCATACGGCGGCGCATGGGAAATGAGGACATTATGAACCGTCTTTTCCATCTTTGCTGTCGCAGCGTGGAGCAGATCGTCGATCTGCTTGTCGGTCAGCTCAAACGGCGTATTGAACGGCGTTGGGTTGGAGCCACCGACGCCCACGAGCGTCATTTTCCCCAGGTTCATCTGAGCGCCATGAAGGCAGACCGCGTCAGAGTGTTCAAGCGTATCGAGGATCTCTCTGGGGTCACAGTTGCCCGGTACCGCAAAACAGGGTACGTCAATGCGCGAAAGCACATCGTCAACAGTGTCCACCGGACCCATATTGGTGATATCGCCGGCAATAAATACAGCTTCCGGATTCAATTCCAGAAATGAATCAATTTTACCGAATTGACCATGGAGATCTGCTATCAAAAGCACATCTTTCATGGTATATCATTTCAAACGGGGTCTAAAAAACCTTACCGCCCAGTTAGCAGGACGATAACTGACGTGAAAAACGTTCTACTCTGTTATTTCCCTATGGGATATTAATTCTTCCGACGTACCGCGCGTCCGGCCCGGTCATTTTCAAGATCTCGGAAGGGATAGTCCCAAGATCAAACGCGCATTGATTCCGTTTTGTTTTTCAGGTAGAGCACGACCTCAAAACCGGCCCTCTTTTCAAAACTCATTCCATTTCTGCCTGAAGTTCTTTGATCTCATTCTCCAGTTTTTTCCTCTCGTTCTCCCGGCCAGAACTCCACCAGATTGCAATTCCGAGTAGGATCAGCCCGAATATAAGAATGAGAAAATTAAACAAAAATCCTAAAAATAGGAATAGCAAGCCGACCAAACATGCCAGTATCGGCCCTGTTTGGCTTATTCCCTCAATTTGGTCGCGTTTTGTCTTCACTTTGGCTTGAATGACTTTGTCTTTCGATGAGGTTATCACAGGGATGAGAGGTGCTCCACACGCATTACAGAACGCCGCCCCCTCTTTGTTTTCCTTTCCACATTTCTGACAGAACATTCTCTCTCCTGTTTCTATTACCTCAACCAAATCCTTTTTTTAGGCCTCTCACGGAGTGGTGAGTTCTATCTTCCATGGGCCGCTGGCCGTCACGTCGAGATAGTAGGTTCCCGTGTCCAGACTCGATGAGTGTTTCCCTGAATATGATCCGATCTCATTTGCCAAGAGGTCGAGTTTATTGCCGTCGGAATCTTTCAGCCAAACAATAAAATTATCGTCGCTGTTATAAGACATACTGAAAATCCGGATCCCGTAGCCGGTTGCCGTGAATGACTGGACATCATCACCAGATCCGGAGAATGTCAGCGAACCCGATGCCGTTCCAGACGGTGTTGGTGCAGATTGAGTACTCGACTGTACATAACCGCCTGTATTGGGGTTATAGACCCATCCAGTAGGAGGTACTGTGGTTGGTGTCTGTGTTGGTACCGGAGTTAGTACCATGCTTGGAACTGGTGTCGCTGATGCCGCCGTACTTACTCCTACAGGGGTGGTAAAAACAAATGCCGCTACTATTGCTGAAACTACGATAAGAATGAAAATTATCGCGATAATTACTCCTCCGTAGAACAAGATACCATGCTTTTTCTTTGGTGCCTCGGGAATTTCGGTCGGGAGGGCGGCATTGGCCGGGTGAACCGGATCCTTAAGAGCCGCTCCGCACGAATTACAAAAAGCAGCACCGTTCTCATTATCGGCCC
>NZ_JBAVMX010000032.1:0-11959 GCF_049690535.1 Methanoregula sp.
CAATGCGATCAATCTCGCGCAGGGTTTTCCTGATTTCCCCTGCCCCCCTGAACTGAAGGCCGCTGCCTGCGCCGCCCTCAACGAGGACTTCAACCAGTACGCGATCACATGGGGGGCGCAGGACTTCCGTGCGGCCATCGCCCGGAAGTCGAAGGCCTACAACGGGATGACGTTCGACCCCGAGTCCGGGATCACGGTCACCTGTGGTTCGACCGAAGCGATGATGGCCGCGATGCTTGCCCTGATCACCCCGGGAGATGAGGTGATCGTGCCCGAACCGTTCTACGAGAACTACGGGCCCGATGCGGTCATCTCCGGCGCGGTTCCCCGTTATGTCCCGCTCGGCGACGGGGAGTTTATCGATGAGGAGGCGTGGAAGGCCGCGTTCACGAAGAAGACCCGGGCCATTATCATCAACTCGCCGAACAACCCGACCGGCAAGGTATTCACCCAAAATGAACTCCGGTTCATCGCCGACCTCTGTATCGAGCACGACGTGATCGCGATCACCGACGAGATCTACGAACACATCCTCTACGACGGGCACCGGCACATCTCCATCGGTTCGCTTTCCGGGATGGAGGATCGCACGGTCACGATCGGCAGCCTCTCGAAGACCTACAGCGTAACCGGCTGGCGGGTGGGCTATGCCCTCGCGGGTGCAGGACTAACGAGCCGCATCCGGAAGATCCACGATTTTCTCACGGTCGGTGCGCCGGCCCCGCTCCAGCACGCGGCGGTCGCCGCCCTTTCCCTGCCTGAGTCCTATTACCGGGATCTAGCCCGTGACTATGACCGCAGGCGGAAGATTTTGTACAATGGTCTGATTAAGGCAGGCTTTGACTGCCGGCTCCCGCAGGGGGCGTATTACATCTTCACGGATATTTCCGGCTTTGGGATGACGGATGTGGCGTTTGCCCGGCACCTCATCGAGACCGTGGGCTTGGCGGCAGTCCCGGGGAGTTCGTTCTACCACGAGGGAGGGGAGACGAAACTCCGGTTCACGTTCTCCAAAAAAGACGAGACGCTCCACGAGGCGTGCCGGCGTCTGGAACAGCTCGGGTGAACGGGAACAATTACCCGTATCGCATTTTCGGCAGTAGCTTATTTCCCCAAAAGAGGGCCGGCGGGGGAACCTCCCCCGCTCAGGCCTTGTTCTTACTTCTTTTCCGGCCCGGCGCTCTCTTCCATGTGGTCGAGCACCCGGTCCCACATCACGAGCAGGCCCGGGATGATCACGTAGGCGAGCAATCCTGTGCCGAGGAATGCTCCTATGATGATGAGCTCGTTTTCCATCACGCTCACCTCATGCGAGGGCTGTCTCGGTGTCGGCCCAAGTCTCGACCTTCGCCCTGATTGCATCGTCCGTGTAGGAGGCGATGATGATCCGGTCGCGGCTGAAGTGGAGGCTGTATATCTCGCCGTTCTGGTCGTGGCACCTGAGGGTCGCCGAGTAGGTCTCCTTGTCGTAGTCCCGTGACGGGGTTCCACCGTGCGCAGTGCTGAGGGGGCCTGCGGCGAGGAGTGCAGCGGCGCCGGCGTTGAACCCGGCAATGCTGGTGTACCGGTCGGTGACATACCCGACGACATTTGCGTCGGTGTCCTGGTACACGATCTTCGCGGTGTAGGCTTCCTTGGTCTTCTCGACGGGCTGGTGTGTTTCACCTGCGGACATGTAGGATACACATCCGAAGGGGTTCGATACGATGACTGCCTGGACGATCGCGTTGAACATCGTCGCATCTGCAATCGGTGTCGTAAGATTGCGGAAGGCGGTCTTGGTGGTTGTTCCATCCTGGAAATCTGCCATTTTTATCTCTCCTTTCTTTTCTCTTTTTTTTCTGCTGTCTCGGGGGCCCCTTTGACACATAACAGTGTGCAGGAGGGGGTATTACGGGTAAGTGGGGGGTGCCGGTCCGGGTTACCGGTGAGCCCGGTTTGGGGATTGGGGAAGATTGGCGTGCAAAAAGAGGGAATGAGGGAGTAATGGAAGGGGTACCGTCAGTAAATGATAGATATTAAATTGAAATTGTTGATCTTTTTAAGCAATCGCATCTTTAGAACACAATATGTGTTCAATCTTCCCAGTCGGTTTCAATAAAGTAGTAATATACAAATAATTTCTAAATCAAAGGGAAATCATATGCCTGATCCAAACAAAAATTTTCTAAATATTCAAATATTCAGTGATTCTCCTAAAGATGACGCAAATTTCTTTAATTTTGATGCGTATGTCGAAGCACTTTCCAATATTATCGAAAACCCGGAAAATAAGACACCAATAACCATCGCCATCAATGGAAAGTGGGGCAGCGGAAAAACGTCATTAATGAGAACTCTACAAAAACATTTAGGGTCTTCTCACAACATTTCTAATTCTCGAAACGTCAGGACCGTTTGGTTTAATGCTTGGAAATATTCTGATGCCAATTCAATATTTGCTGCGTTAATCCAAGAAATTTTTTATGAATTTCGCGGGCAATCTTTTTTTACAAAAGAAGGAATTGTTGAGCATGTTAAAACACTATACGTAAAATGGCGAAAACAGGCTCAATTTCGTAAGATAATTTTTCATTTGATAAAAGTTGCGTCCGTTGGATTAGATGTAAGTGAATTAATCAAAGACCCAGAATATAAAAAATATCTTCCATTTTATGACGAATTCCAAAAATGTTTAAATCTGATATTGAAAATTTTTGTCATTAATGAAATAAATGGAGATTATGATGATAGTAAGGGAGTTCTTGTAATCTTTATAGATGATTTAGATCGATGCTCTCCCAAATCCATTACAAGCATTTTAGAGTCAATAAATCTTTTTTTCGACCAGAAAGGGTGTATTTTTATTATCGGAATGGACATTAATTTCGTTTCGAATGCGGTTGAATCACAGTATAAAATGTTAGGGGCTGATGAATCGTTAGGCAAAGATTTCATTAAAAAAATAATTCAACTTCAGTTTAATCTTCCTGCTATAAGTTCTGATGATGTAAAAAATTTCATTGAAAATGAGATTAAGGTTGATGAACAGATCCACCAATATATCGAAATTATAACCAATGGACTCGAAAACAACCCACGGGAGATTAAACAATTTTTGAATTCACTAAATTTTTTAAGAGGGTTGGGGAGGTCGATTAAAAATTTGACAATTGAGGATGAACTATTGATTAAATGGTGTATTCTCGATTTTATTTCTGAAGATTTTGTGAGAGAGGTAAAGATCGACAATGAGTTTTTATTAGATATACAAATTATCGCTCGCAAAGGTGAGCAGGCATTAAGGGATTCAGAATTGGAAGAACATCAAATGGAACTTGACCATGAGATTGGATGGGGTGCTCCGGAGGCCATCAAAAAAAGGAGGGAAAGATATGATAAATTTAAAAATAACTCAAAAATTATTGAGATTCTAAAAAGGGGAAATCTCGAATTCGATTTTAAAAATATCCCGAAGTACATCTGTTTCAGCAGTATATCTCCTAAAGAACCAGATTATCCTAATACATTCGTTACAGCAACAGCTTCTACATCTGTAATTGCGCAAGGTGATAGATTTTTTATTACAGGAACCGCAACAGGAAATCCTTTCCCCGGTGTTGCAATATGGATCTTTGGTGAAAATCATTTTTCCCGTGAAATCATCAAGGTTAATTCTGATTCATCTTACTCATACGAGATAAAAAGAGAAGTAACACAAAAAATGGACCCGGGCCAATACTTTGTCGTTATCGAACATCCCCTGCAGGATAACAAATTTGAAGTCGATATTATCGGAAACTTCGTTGGGATTCCTATTGTATGGAGCGATAGTCCCTTGCCTGTTAACTTATTCCCAATAAATGGCCCGGGAAGTCTTCATGGAATTGAAGCAGCAGAAGCGGTTATTAACGCAATCAAGCGCCCGAGGTCTGACGAAATTTATACAAAGATTCAGTTCATCATTCAGAAACCAGTGATCCATATCGATCCCATCAATGACCACCACATCGGGGACAAGTTTACTATAACGGCAACCACTAACCTCGCTGTAGGTGACAATGTCCTCTTCACCATCTACTCATTGACATTCCCGCAGACCAACAAAATCCAAAGCCACATATTCAAAGGTGCATCAGGAACTGTACAGGTTACCCTCGGCGAAATGGGGCTAAATATGCTTTCATTCGATGTTGACTCCTCAACGTTTAAACCAGATGAGTATATTGTTAAAGCATCTGCAGTACTGCAAGAGGTAATTTCAGAGATAAAATTTAAAATTATTTAAGAATAATTTACTTCTTCCCGTCCCCATCCATAATATCCTTCGCCAGCCAGATCCCTCCCGGGTAGACATCGTAGAACCTCCACCGGCACTGAGGGAAATACAACCAGATCATCTTCCGGAACTGCGACGAGGGCTTCATGGCCCGGAGATAATCGATCTCCTTCCTGCACTGGACAATAACGGTGCGTGCATCCGGCAGCGGCCTGCGGGAACGGACGACCTCGATCACGAGCGCCCCGTCGGGTCCGATACCGATAAGGTCGAGGGGGATCTTCGACTTGCGCACCAGCACCGGGTGCCCGGGCAGGCAGCTTGGGAATTTTTAAAAATGAGCGGGTCACGAACTGAGGATTCCGGAAAATGAGCGATACAGGTGCTGAACATTTTCAAAAATGACCGGCCCGGTCCAGGGACGCTGATGCCAAAACCCTCGAATAATCATCGTACTCTCCGACGAAGAAGTGTGATCCCGGGGCTGTACTGGCAAAAAAAGTCCGGGTTGTGCGCTGAAGATTTAAAGAAAAGTTTGACTCAGCTGCTGATGATTTCAAAAAAAGATCGGATCACGGACTGAGGATTCCGGAAAATGTACGGATCAGCTGCTGAAGATTTCTAAAAATGAGCGGGTCACGAGCTGAGAATTCCGAAAAATGTTCGACCCAGCTGCTGAAGATTTCTAAAAATGTCCGGGTCGCGGGCTGAGGATTCCGGAAAAAGCCCGGTGAATCTCAAAAACAGTGATGTTACCCCGCTCTGTCGTTTCCCCGGAACAGCGCCTTTGTTCTGCCGGCGGATTCACTAGTGCCGGACGCACATGCGTCAGGACGCAAAAAGAGCACAAAAATAAAAAGAGGATACGGTGAGGTGGGGAACGGTCACGCGGGCGTTGCCACGATCACAAGGCTGAACGTCTCATCGTCAGCGGTTGCACCGACCCATGACCGCAGGTAGACCGCTTTGAACGTATAGGTATTCACGGTGTCCGGGGCCAGGATCCATTCATGGTAGCCACCGGCGCCAATCAGGCCGGTGTCCGGCGCGATATACGTATCCTGGATCACCGAAAGGCCCTTTGATGCGGTCGCATTCCACGTATAGCCGGTTGTCGGGTTCTCCGCAAGACGCACAAGCACCCGGTCGCTTACCGGGATTGTCAGGATCTCCCCGTTTGCCGTGCTGTTCACAAAGACCGTCGTCACCGAAGAACCGGCAACCGTCGATACGGCCGTCGGGAACGAGGTCGTGGACGGTATCGGTACTGACGCTGTAGTCGCCGGGGTCACGCCCTCCGGTGTAACGGCAGTCGTTGTCTGTGAATCAGAGACCGGGGTCGTTCCCTCGATGCAGCCGGCGGTCAGGCAGACGGCGATGACAACGAGGCATCCCACTGCGAGTATTAAACTGGTGTTTTTCATTCAGGTCACCTGTTAAATAAACACATATTAAGGCTAATTTGGATAAATCTGGCGATAACTGCGATTTTTTTTGCAGTCTCCGGGCAGAATCCGGACCTGCCGGTCTTTTATCGTCTTAAAAAACAATATGTCAGAGATCACATGGATGGCAGTTCCGGGGAGTGCACGGGCAGGGTGGGAGCACCCGCTTCAAAAGAGAAGACCGTTGTATTCAGCCTCCTCTGCGACATCGGCCTTTGGATCCCGGAGATCCTCGCCGTCGTCCTCTCCGGGTCCATCACCCTTTTTGCCGACGTCATGAAGGACGGGAACGAGATCCTTGCCACGATGTTCGCGCTCGCCATCCTCATCAAGATGCGGCATGGCGCCGGCTTCACGTACGATTACGGCATGGGAAAGTTCGAGACGCTCACCCGGATCGCCACCGGCGCTGTCATGTTCATCTCCATTGCCATAATCTTCTTCTCTGCCATCCACCGGCTCATCGTTCCCGAGGCCCTCCGGCCCACCGGCGTCTGGATTGCCATCCCCCTTGTCATCCTCACCGCTATTATCGACACCTGGCTCTGGAAGAAGAACTACCGGATCGCGCAAATCGATCCCTCGCCCATCATGGAAACCCAGTGGCGTCTCCGGCGGGCAAAATCGTTTGCCGATGTTGCAGTCCTTATCTCGTTTGTCCTCTCCTTTGCCCTTATCGGGTACTCGTGGTCTGTCTATATCGACCCGGGGATCTCCTTTGTCATCATCGGCTTCCTTTTGATCGCCGGTATCCGGGAAATATCCTCATCGCTCCCCGATCTCTTTGACAAAACCCTCGAAGAGGACCTCCAGATCGTCATCCTACAGGAACTTTCGGCATTCTTTAACGAATACCACGGGTTCTACGGTGTCCGCTCAAGGCGATCCGGAAGCAAGATCTACATCGATATCTTCCTCGGCTTCGATCCCGGGCTCACGATGGGAGCGGTGCAGGCAACAAGCGACCGGCTCAAAGGATCCCTGGAAGGGAAGATCCAGGGAAGCATCGTCAGTATCGTCCCCACGAGCGAACGATCCGCGCAGGCAGGCCGGATGTAACTGCGGCCCTTGCGAGGATTTGTCCCCGGAAGTTTCCCGTTTGGGAAATTCCAACTCCTAAAGGGAAATTGTTTAATAACGGGCACCATACAGTCCTTTTACCGAGTGTGCACGTAACGTGATCAACGTCCTCTATGTTGACGACGAGCAAGCCCTGCTTGAACTCACCAAATTGTTTCTGGAGCAATCAGGAGAATTCAGCGTCGATACAATACTTTCTGCGCAGGAGGCAGCCGGTCTTCTGCGGGATCGCCATTACGATGCGATCATTTCCGATTACCAGATGCCGGGGATGAACGGGATCGAATTTTTACGACAGGTCAGGCAGTCAGGAAACATAATCCCTTTTATCATCTTTACCGGAAAAGGCCGGGAAGAGGTCGTGATCGAAGCCATCAACAGCGGTGCTGACTCCTACCTCCAGAAAGGCGGCAACCCCCGGGTGCAGTTTGCAGAACTCGGGCAGAAACTCCGGCAGATGGTCCGGCGATCGCGTGCAGAGCGTGCACTCCGCAAAGGAGAGGCACGGTACCGCGCGATCTTCCAGAATGCAACGGATATCATCCGGGTTCTTGACCGCGACGGCAGAATTGCCTACGAGTCGCCCTCGTCATCACGCATTCTTGGGTATCCCCCTATGTCGCTGAAGGGAAAGGACCCAATGGATTACATTCATCCCGACGATCGGGACCGTATCAGGGCCGACCTTGCTTCGGTGTATGCAAAGACAAATCCCGGGGTACCGTCTCAATACCGGATGCGAAAGGCTGACGGCGAGTATCTCTGGGTCGAATCGGTCGCCACCAACCTCACCGGTGTCGAGGGAATAGATGGCGTCGTGACCACGACACGCCCGATCACAGAACGCAAAGCGGCAGAGGAAGAACTCAATAAGAAACATGAGGAACTGAACGCTGCGTTCGAGCAGCTGACCGCGACCGAAGAGGAACTGCGCCAGAACTACGCCGAACTGGCAAACAGCGAGCGCCGTCTTTCCGAGTCCGAACGCCTGATCCGGGCCTCGGAAGCATTCTTACGGTGCGTGATCACCGATGCACAGGAAGGGATAACGGCCTACGATACCAACCTGCGGTTTACCCTCTGGAACCCGTTCATGGAGGAACTGACCGGCATCCCCGAGGGAGATGTGGTGGGAAAACACCTTGAAGAGCGGTTTCCCCAGTTTAATGCACTTGGATTCCCCGAAAATCTCAGGCGGGCACTTCACGGGGAGACGATTGAATCCCCGGATGCGCCGGTCGAGATTTCGATAAAAAAGAGGACAGTCTGGCTCCGGTGTATTGCCTCCCCCCTCTACGATCCGGACGGGAAGATTACGGGCGTTATTGGTATCGTCCAGGACATGACTGCGCGCAAGGAAGCAGAGCTCGCGCTGCTTGCAACAACCGGGACGTTAAAAGAGAGCGAGGAGAAGTACCGGAATGTCTTTGAAGCGAAAAACGATCCTCTTCTTCTCGTGGATGTAGAGACCCGGGCAATCCTCGACCTGAACCCGGCAGCGTCCGCGCTGTACGGGTATACCCGGGAAGAACTGATGAAAATGGCGCTTGTGGATCTCTCTGCTGAACCGGAAAAGACGCAGGAGACCCTTGACCGGCAGGTGCCCCGGGTCTCCCTGCGGTATCACCGGAAAAAAGACGGTTCGGTCTTTCCTGCAGACATCACGCTTGCCTACTTTACCTTCAAAGGCCGATCAGTCCTGATCCTGTCGATCCGGGATCTCACCGGTGTCCAGCAGATCGGCGATGCCCTCAGGATTGCAAACGTCAAACTCAATCTTTTGATGGGGGTGACCCGGCACGACGTGCTCAACTCGCTCACGGCACTTCTCGGGTATAATACGATCCTCAGGGAACGGGAACCCGATGCAGCGACCAGCGAGGTTCTTGAAAAACAGCAAAAGGTACTGCTTGCGGTCCGAAGCCAGATCGAATTCACCCGGTCATACGACGATCTCGGTGTTAAAGCCCCGGTCTGGCAGCATGTCGGGAATACGGCGTCACGGGCGTACTCCCAGTTCATCAATACCATCTCGTTTACCTGTGACACCGGAGATCTGGAGATCTATGCGGATCCGATGCTTGAAAAGGTATTCTACAACCTGTTTGACAATGCGTTCCGTTACGGGGAGGGGGTCACAAACGTCAGATTGTACGGGGCCATGGATGGGACAGATCTGCTTCTCTATTTTGAGGACAACGGGATTGGCATCCCTGATTCCGATAAGACCCGGATTTTTTCACGGGGTGTCGGGAAAAACACCGGTCTTGGTCTCTTTCTGACCCGGGAGATCCTTGCGATTACCCGGCTTGGGATAACGGAGACCGGGGAATACCGGAAAGGGGCACGTTTTACCTTCCGTATACCCCGGGGCGCGTACCGGCTCCTGAAATAATCAGACCTCCCCCGGATCGCGGTAACGGTAACAGTCGGGGACGCTTTTTTAAAGAGTTTTTCGGGTGTCCGCGATCCCTGACGAGTAATGGTGCGGTCCTTTATGAACGGCTGTAATCAGTGACCGTTCGAAGCATTCATCCTCACTGACCGGGCGGGAAATGTAGCCAAGCGTCTGGAGCGTCCGGGCAAATTTCATCGTGGATGCGATGTATTCCGGTGGCAGTGCTGCGCAGTACTTCGGCGAGATCCGGTAGGTTTCAAGGACGAATGCTTCATCTACCATGCCGGTCGTTCCTGCGACAATCCGGGCACAGGTGGCGGGGTCGTGCCGGATCCATTCGCAGGCTGCCTCGTGGGCGGTCAGGAACCGGGTGAGTAGGCCGGGTTTTTTGAGCATCTCCCGCATCACAACGATCCCGTAACTCGGGTTGAACGGCCAGAGCCGGTCGGGAGGCACTGCAAGCCGTGAATTTCCATACCGGTGTGCAGTAGCCGCGAGCGCCGGTGTCCCGGCTGCGGCCGCGATCTCACCGGTCTCGATGGCATCTGTAAGGAAGTCTGCCCACGGGTAGTTCTTTACCGCAACATCCGTTCTCCCGTACTCCCGGAGCAGTTCGTGCACGATCACATCGTGGATGGAACCCTTCGGCGGCGTCCCGATCGTTTTACCGGCAAACTGCGCGAGGAACTCCTGCATGCTGCCACAGTCCGCGAGGGAGGGTGTATCTCTCCCGGCAATTATGACCGTCCCCTCGATATGACCTCCCGCGATGCAGGCGAGCCTCAAGCCCCGGTCGATCCCGATGATAACCGGGGGAAGGCCGATGTACCCGAGGTCGAGCCTGCCTGCCTGCATCGCGTTGATGATGTCGGGTCCCGAGGGAAAAAGCGTCCACGTGGCAGAAATACCCTGGTCGGCGAGCAGGCCCGAGCCCCGAAGCAGGAACGCGGTATGGTACATGGTGGAGAGGTGGCCGATCCGGATCGTGTCCTGTACCATATACGTCACCCGATCTTCTTGAGCACCGCGCCGATTGCCTCGTCCACGCAGGAGAGTTCGGGACGGAGCATTCCGACTGGCACGTCCACGATCTTTTCCACGATCGAGGCAAGTATCGGGGCACAAATGATGCCGGAGGCCCCGTCTTTCTCCGCCCTGGACGCCGCAACGATGCATTCATCAAGGGAGTGCGCGGAGTATCCCCGGATGGCAAATTTCTGTCCCCCCGAGGACTCCACCTCCCGGGTCTCGACGGAATCCAGCAGGAATTTTGCCGCGATGACCGCGATGAACCGGTGGCGCTCCGGCTCAAGGACGGACACAATCTTTTTCACGGTCGAGAGCCGGGGGTCCCTCTCACCCATCGTTACCTTGTACAGCGTCGAGACCGGGATGCCGGTCTGATTCGCGAGTTCCCTGACCGACATGTTCCTGCGCTCCAGTTCCTCGTTCAACGCGGCGGTAAAATCGATCTCGAATATCCTTTTTGAGAACATATTAACCTTAATGTATCCTTTTTTAGATTATAATTATTACTATAAGGAAAAAATTCTTGCACTTTAGGAAATATATTTGAACAACCCTGCCCATGATCCTGTCATGAACCACACTCAGGCGTACGAAATAACCATCCTCCCCGGGACCAGCCGCGACGGGGAGAAGGAGGGATTCGACCGGATCGTGATCCGGCCGGGCGACACCCTCTCGATCGTAGGGCCGACCGGCTCGGGGAAATCCGCACTTATTAACGATATTGAGGTCCTCGCGCAGGATGACACGGCGACAGGGAGGAGCATCCTTGTCAACGGAGAAGAGCCCCCAGAGGAGCTCGTGCGCGACCCGGCAAAGAAACCCATCGCGCTCATTACCCAGAGCACCCGGGTTATTGCAGACCTCACGGTCACCCGGTTCCTCGCCCTCCACATCCAGGTGCGGGACACGAGTAGCCAGGACCTGATCGCCCGCACGATAGCGCTCGCAAACGAGTTTACCGGTGAGAAGATTGCCGCCTCCACCCGGATGACGTCGCTCTCGGGAGGCCAGACCCGATCGCTCCTGATCGCCGACGCGATCCTGATCGGTCAGACGCCAATCCTCCTTCTCGATGAGGTGGAAAACGCTGGTATCAACAAGGAACGGGTCATTACCTGCCTGCGGGAGTACAAAAAAGCCGTGATATTTGTCACGCACGACCCGTATCTCGCGCTTATCACCGACTGGCGGATCGTCATGAAGAACGGGGCAGTGGCCGGCGTGCTCGAACCGGGGAACCGCGAGCGTGATATCATCGGCACCGTGTCCGGCATGGATGCGTTCCTCTGGGATCTCCGGGAGAAGATCCGGGGCGGGGAGCTGATCGGCGATTCCGGTACAGCCCCCGCATCCTCGAAAAAGGCAGGGGTGCCGGCATGAAACTCGTCATTGTGGCCGGCCCACCCAGTGCCGGCAAGACTGCAGTCATCCGCCAGATCATAAAAAAATTTTCAAAGACCGACGAGCCCGCGTACCTCAAGATCGATGTCGTGAAGGCGTTTGAGGATGAGGAACTCCACGAGGAGTTCGGTATCCCGACAAGGAAGGTCTACTCCGGCGACCTGTGCCCCGACCACATGGGCATCATGGTACTAAAAGACGCGATCACGTGGGCGGAGAAACTTAAGGCAGGTATACTCATCATCGAGAGCGCCGGGCTCTGCCTCAGGTGCACACCGTACACCACGCAGTCGTTCGGCATTGCCGTGCTTCCCGCAGTCTCTGGGAGCAACTCGCCGCTCAAGA
>NZ_JBAVMX010000033.1:0-39147 GCF_049690535.1 Methanoregula sp.
GGTTTTCTTTTAACGTCGGATCGGGAAGAACGATGTAGCCCCGGTTTTTGAGTTCTAGGGCCCGTTCGAGCGAGGGGACTTTGATCTCGCCGCCGATGCATTTTGCTCCCTGGCCCCACTTGATCTCAATGGTGTCGAGGTTGTGCTTTGAGGACACGTACTCCGCGACCCCGAGCCGGGTATCTTCGACGTTCATCTGGACAAGAATTTCCCCAAAGCCTTCGTTGAATTTTTGGTAGGTAGTGATCCGCCGGTCCATCTCGGGGGACTCGCTGATCCCGCCTTTTGCATCGAGTTTCAGCCCCGGATCGACGCCGCAGACGTTCTCACCGCAGACGAGCGTGATACCGGCAATGGCGGCGCCGACAGCGAAATGTTCCCAGTTGACCCGTGCGATCTCCGTGGACCCGAGTGCCCCGGTAAAGATTGGGAGGCGCATCTTTACTTTTTTGTCCCAGCCGTACTCGGTCCCGGTATCAACGGCCGAGAAGACCGCTGTGTCGGGACTGGCATCCATGTCTTCAGGGAGACCTTTTGCGCCGACGGCATATCCCTGGATGTTGAGGTGGGAATAGTCTATGGGATAATTCTTGTCGGCCCCTGCTGTGATCCCGCCAAACGGGCCGGGATACAGGACCTCCCTTCCCCGAAAAGAAGAGAGCCAACTCTCGCAAGCGCCTTTACATCCGTCCATGCACCTGGTACAGATGCCGGAACATGGAACGACGCTCCGCGACCGGTTGACGGTACCTGTTGCCTCATTTGCATTGGGTTGTCTCAGATTCATGATCTTTCACCACCGTTTGTGCAGATTCAGTTCGGCTGGATATCGCGTCTCTTAAAAAGATCCCGAACCGCCATCTGCGAGTGCCCCGCCTGGCATAAACGGCCGGATCCCTGATAATGGGAGATTTTCTATGACTGAATATAAATGATTGTATCTGGTTTTTGGCAGCGTCTAAAAAAAATAGTCAGGGCCTGCGAGGCCATTACAGGATAGGAGCACCGGTTGCCAGGTACAGGAGAAGGAGGATCACCGGCTGGTGTACCAGGTAGATTACAAGTGAGTGACGGCTAAGGAAGGTGACCGGTGCGATCGATCGCTCGGGAAGTTTCGGGAGTGTCCACCGCCGCTCTCCCCCGGGATAGGCAAACTCCCCTGCTGCCATACCGATCAGCACGAGTCCCATCCATGGGAAAATCGGTGTATAATCGACGCTCCAGAAGGTGAGCGGGTGGATGCCAAAGACTAAAAGTCCCATCGGTCCGGGGATTGTCGCGAGGATCCATCCCAGAACTATAAAGACGACCCCGATCACCGCGTTCCAGGTGCGGAACCGGAAAAAGAGCGGTGAGAGCATGACTGCGACCCCGATCAGGTGGAGGATACCAAAGATAACAAAGCCCTCCTGCAGGTACCACCATGTTGCAATTGTTACCAGAAGCCCGCAGCAGAAGATCCCGGCGCCCCGCACCAGGAATTTGACCGTCAGCGCCCGGCCGTGAAGGCGCGATACGGCACGGGCATGGCTGATCGCAAGCGAGACACCAACGACAAGCAGGAAGAGCGAGGCCGTGGCATACGCAAAATACCTCCAGAACCCGTCAGAAACATCGATCTGCATGATCCGGAAGAATGAGAGATCAAAAAGGGAATGGAAGATAATCATCATCATGATGGCGATACCCCGGAGAAGATCGATCTCAGGATACCGTGCCGTGCCGCGCATGTGTAGTGGTACAATCGCTCCCGGACTCTGATATGTGTTTTTGTAAAAACCGGGTGAGCGCGGAGAATTCTTTTACTGGCGGATAACTTGCAAAAAGCTGGAAACCTGCCCCTTTTTAGAAAAGTGCGAGGGATGGGATTCGAACCCAAGAACTCCTGCGAGACCAGGCCCTGAACCTGGCGCCGTTGACCTGGCTTGGCTACCCTCGCGCCTGTATAGATTATGTTCCCGGTTTAATAAATGTAGGGGGAAAATGGTTCGGGTGACGGGACAGGAGGTTACCTCTTCTGCCCGCTTGCGTACCGCCTGAGTTCCCGTTCCCGCAATTCGATCCTGCGGATCTTTCCGGAGATGGTTTTTGGGAGGGAATCAACGAACTCAATCGCTCTTGGGTACTTGTAGGGGGCTGTGACCTTTTTGACATGGTTCTGGAGTTCCCGGATCAGCGGTTCCGACGGCTTCACATCCGGTTTTAAGATCACGAACGCTTTCACGATCATACCACGGATATCATCAGGCGATCCGATGACAGCTGCCTCCTGCACGGCCGGGTGCTCGATGAGCGCACTTTCGACCTCAAACGGCCCGATCCGGTAACCCGATGCCTTGATCACGTCGTCGTCGCGGCCGATGAACCAGAAGTACCCGTCCTCATCCTTGTAGGCTTTGTCTCCTGTGTAGTACCAGCCGTTCACAAACGATTTTTTGTTCTCTTCGGGATTGTCATAGTATTCCATGAACATCCCGACCGGCCGTGGTTCGATTTTAATTGCAATCCGCCCCTCTTCATGAACGCCGACCGGTTTTCCGTGGTCATCGTGAAGCTCGATCACCCAGCCGGGCGCGGGTTTGCCCATCGAACCGAACCGTGCCTCCATGCAGGGAAATGTTCCGATACAGAGCACGGTCTCGGTCTGGCCGTACCCTTCGTAGATGGTCAGGCCCGTCGCCTCTTTCCAGGCTTTTATGACCTCAGGGTTGAGCGGCTCACCGGCACTCACGCAGTGCCGGAGCTCGGTGAAGTCGAACTTGTCGAGATCGGCAAGGATCAGCATCCGGTAGATCGTGGGCGGGCAGCAGAATGTCGAGATTCCGTATTTCTCAATAAGCGGAAGGAGCTCTGTCGCGTTGAACCGGCCCCTGACATCGTAGACAAGGATTGCCGCCCCTTCGAGCCAGGGTCCGTACAGTTTGCCCCACGCGCTCTTCCCCCATCCCGTGTCGGAAAACGTGAAGTGAAGATCATTGGAATGGATGTCGTGCCAGAACCGGGAGGTGACGATATGGCCAAGCGCGTAGCTCTGGCTGTGCAGGACCATCTTTGCCTCTCCTGTAGTTCCCGAGGTAAAAAAAATCAGCATCGGGTCGGTCGCCTTGGTCTTTTTCATACCGGTGAGGTTGACCAGTTTTGCCGAGACCGGTGCCGGGTAATCGAGTTCGACCGGGTAACTGATCCAGTGCTCGCGCTTACCGTCAACAAGGAACCGGCATGTCAGGGACGGGCATTCGGCGGCAATGGAATCGATCTTGTCGGCATGTTCCTCTGAGGTGATCACCATCTTGATCTCTGCAGCGTTAATCCGGTATTTCAGGTCGTGCGGTGTGAGCATGGTCGGGGCCGGGCAATAGACTGCGCCACGCTTGATAAGGGCGATTGTTGCGATCCACCACTCCGGCACACGGGGCAGCATGATGAGGACCCGGTCGCCCTTGTTGACGCCGTACTTGATGAGCATGTTCACGACCTGGTTGGAGAGCCTCATCAGGTCCCAGAACGTGAACTTCTTCTCCACGCCTTTCTGGTTCGTCCAGATCATCGCAAGCTTGTTTCGGTCTTTCTTTGCCCAGGCATCGACCACGTCAAATCCGAAGTTAAAGTACTCAGGGACATCGATGCGGAAGTCCCGGTACGTCGCATCGTAGTCCTGCATGTTTGGCCCGGCCGAACCGGGTTCAGGTATTACGCATGCGAGGGTTGGTGCATCTGTGGTCAGATGGCTGGTGCAGGCTTCCGCGATCCAGTCGGAGCGCGAGAGCTTCCGTTGTTCGCAGATCTTGTCGATATTTTCCGTTAAGGTATCATCCATGGAAACCGAATACCGCACCATGCGTGATCTGTTTGGTGGTGCAGTTTATGAGGATTTTGTTTTTTACTGCACCATATCTCTATTGCACATGAGAGGATTCAAAAGTTATTTCCTGCCAAATCGCTATCGTAAATTTCTCGTACAGGTTGGTGCACCATACAACAACAGGTTCAGTTACGAAAAAATTATCAGAGCCTCTCGTGTTCTACGCGGAAATTTACTGTGCCGGCCCATCCTATGTGAAGATGTTGTACGGTATTGAAATCTGAAACGGCCCGGAAAATGTGGGCGTGAAAAAGTTCCAACAAAAAATTATTGGCGCGAACTATTGAAAACCCGGATCTTCTGTGACTGCAAAAATAAAAACCGGTGTTTTTGGCTATGGAAACCCGACAGCTAAAATTTTCGGACAAAATTTAAGAGGGCCACAAAAAAACAGGGACACAAGTATCCCCCCTTGCACCCTTGCGGATCATTTGGCAATGGAGCGCTGACCTTGTGTCGTGTCAACTCCCGGTTTATTTGAATTCCCGGAATTTCCTTAATTCTTTCTCGCGCAGCTCGGCTCTCCGGATCTTGCCGGAATGGGTCTTGGGGAGTTCGGTAACAAATTCAATCTCCCTCGGGTACTTGTACGGTGCTGTCGTGCGTTTCACGTAACTCTTGATCTCTTTTACCAGCATTTCTGAGGGTTCGTACCCCTTGTTCAGGACAACAAATGCCTTGACAATCAGGCCACGGATCCGGTCAGGGGCGCCCACGACTGCCGCTTCCTGCACGGCCGGGTGCTCGATAAGCGCACTCTCGACCTCAAACGGTCCGATCCGGTAACCGGATGATTTGATCACATCATCGTCGCGGCCGATGAACCAGAAGAACCCGTCTTCGTCCCTGTATGCCTTGTCGCCGGTGTAATACCATCCGTTCACAAACGATTTTTTGTTCTCTTCAGGATTATCGACGTATTCCACAAGGAGTCCGGGTGGCGGGGGATTACAGCAGATTGCGATCCGTCCCTCTTCGCGGACGCCGGCCGGTTTTCCATTATCATCGTGGATCTCAACATTCCACCCGGGCGAGGGTTTCCCCATCGAGCCGGGTTTTACTTCAAGGCAGGGAAACTCGGCAACGCAGCAGCAGGTCTCGCTCTGGCCATAGCCTTCCCGGATGGTAAGCCCGGTTCCCTCTTTCCAGACCCGGATCACTTCGGGGTTGAGCGGTTCGCCGGCGCTCGTGCAGTGGCGCAGGGAGGAGAGATCGAACTTATCGAGATCGGCGAGGATCAGCATCCGGTAGATCGTCGGCGGAGCGCAGAACGTCGTGATCTGGTACTTTTCAAGCAGGGGCAGGATCTCTGTTGCGTTGAATTTCCCGGTAAAGTTGAACACAAAGAGGCATGCCCCCTCAATCCACTGCCCGAAGATCTTGCCCCACCCGCACTTCGCCCAGCCGGTATCGGTGACCGTGAAGTGCAGGTCGTTGTGCCGGACGTCCTGCCATAACCGTGCGGTAACGATCTGGCCCAGGGGATGGCCGTGGTTGTGGAGTACCATCTTTGGCTCTCCCACGGTGCCTGATGTGAAATAGATCAGCATCGGGTCGGTGCTTTTTGTCCGGTTCGTGTCAGGGATGCTTACAGAATGGTGCGATACCGGCGCCGGGTAGAGAAGCTCGTAGGGCCAGCTTGCCCAGCCTTCAAGTTCCCCGTCAACCACAAAACGGCAGGTAAGCGTCGGGCACTCGTTGCAGATCTCCTCGACCTTACTCGCATTTTCAAGATTGGTAATAACCATCCGGAACTTGCCTTTATTGACCCGGTATTTGATGTCCCTCGGGGTGAGCATGGTCGGGCAGGGACAGAAGACTGCGCCGAGCTTGATGAGCGCGACAACAAAGATCCACCACTCGGGGATCCGGGGGAGCATGATCAGGACCCGGTCACCTTTGTTGATCCCGTACTTCAAAAGGACATTTGCTGCCTGGTTTGAGAGGTTTGACATGTCGAGGAAGCTGAATTTTTTCTCTTCCCCCTGCTGGTTTGCCCAGATCATTGCGAGTTTGTTTCTGTCCTTTTTTGCCCAGGCATCGACGACATCAAATCCGAAGTTAAAATATTCGGGAACCTCGATTGAGAATGTCTCCTTTGCCTGTTCGTAATCTTCCATGTTGTGCCGGTCTTCACCCATAAAATCAGCCTGAATATTGCCGGAATATTGATGGTAGTCCCATTTCAATCTGTCTTTTCCTCACGGCTGCCTGCCGGCACCACGCCCGGCTTTTCTCTTTCCCGCGAACAGTTTCCCGTCAGAGGATAATGTGAGGAACATAAAGATTCTCCATTAGTATTATGATTCGATACACTGCATAGTATAGAGATGGCTGATAAACGGTACGATTCATTGAAAATTGAGAATGTCGTGGCTTCAGGAGTCATCGCCGAGTCCATTGATCTCAACATGGTATCCAGTAAGATCAAAAGCTGCGAGCTCAACACGAAAAGGTTCCCCGGTGCGGTCTACCGTATCGCGGAACCGAAAATTGCATCCCTGATCTTTTCCTCAGGTAAAGTAGTGCTGACCGGCCTCCGTGATAACAAGGCACTGGAAGACGGACTTGCGATTATCATAAAGAACCTCAAGGAAGCCGGTGTCGACACGCTCGATGTTCCCCGGGTTGCGGTCACCAATATCGTCTGTTCCTATGATATTGGCAAGTATATCAACCTCAACAAGGTTGTTGTTACCCTCAACCTCGAAAATATCGAGTACGAACCCGAGCAGTTCCCGGGCCTCGTGTACCGTATCAAGGATCCAAAGATTGTCGCACTCCTCTTCTCTTCCGGTAAGATCATCCTGACCGGCGGGAAAAATCTTGAAGATATCAAAAAAGGCCTCGATTTCCTCGAACAGAAGCTCGAAAGCATCATGTAATACGGGTGCCGGTTTCGTACCTGCACCACGATCTTTTTTTTACCTGCTCATCAGGAAAAATCTTTTATCCCGCCGGGAATCCCATCCACTGCGGCTGTCCTGTCGTCCTGCACGTTCTAAAAAAAATTCCATGGCAGGTTCTCTTGGGACATCCCGTGAATGACTAAAATGGTAAATTTACGCCCAGTAGCGGTGTGTCTGGATGAAGTTTCGTTCTGCCCTGAGGATCTCGCGGTAGAACGCATCGCCATCAGCGAGGGTCGCAAGGATCCGGGACGCGTTTTCGGGCCCCACCCCGCGTGCCGAGAGAGCGATCACTGCTTTTTTTCCGCTCGAAAGCACGATGTTTGCATTCCGGAGCAGACGCTGCTCGACGGCCCGCTCTTCCGGGGTTTTCTTTGTTTTTGAGACCACCACATACGTCTCGGCCTCATAGGGCTTGATCGCGGCGATCAGCCGGGCGCCGCATTTCGGGCATTGGGGCTGGTCCGGCACCCGCGAGACAACCGTGCGGCTTTTCCAGTCCCGGCAGTTCATGCAGGCGAGCACAACCTCATCCTGGTCGAGCCGGCGTTTCAGGGTCGAGAGCACGGCCTGGTCTGCGGTCGGCGGCGGGATCTGGTCGCGGGAGGAGAGGATGCCGTCAGCCCCGATAATTGAATGGGGGCCGATGGCGACCTCGATGGTGCCCTCCTTAATCATGCTCACCACCTGGGCCGCGGCATCTACGTCCATGTAACTGGACAACAACTCGCGGTACGCTTCCTGCTGGACGACCGTGTTGTCGAAATAGTCGAGCAGGCGCTGGATGCTGATCTTCTCGTAGTCCGCATCCGGGTCTATCGCCCCAAACTTCTTTGCGATCTGCACCAGTTTCCACTTAAAGAGCGCCGTGCGCTTGAGGGCGAGTTTGAGGATACCGGGCATATGGGCGGGTTCAAGGGAGAGGAGGAAATCACGGACATCTGCGGCACGGATTGCGGAAGGCAGGCGCAGCAGGATCCGGTACGCGTCCAGTTCGATCCCCACCGTGGTTCCGTACCGTGCGGAGATCAAAATCGAGAGCACGCGGCCGAGTGCCTCGTTTGCCTTGTGGCCGGCGCAGACGTTGCAAACCACACCATCGTCGATGTTCTCGAACGTGATGAGCCGGTCAGTCGGGATTTTGCACCGGTTCTTTTCCATCTCGGAGAGGATGTGTGCGGCAAATGCGACACTCTCTTTTTCTTTTGTGTATTCTCCCGTGGTGCGCTCGCGCCTGATTGCGCCGACCTCGCGGGCGACCGCGAACGGGACCGGGATCTGCTCGCCTTCCCATGAGGGGAGCTCACCGATCGCTTTCTTTGCCGGTTCAACAGTGAGCCGCCCGTCATTCATCTCCAGAACCCGCCAGAGCTGGCCCTTGGTGATGAAGACCGCGCCGGTGTGTACCCAGCCGACAACAAACGATTCGTCCAGCGTACCTACGGTCCGGCGCGATACCATGTCGAAGATCGGGATCTTGCGCTCGTCATGGATCATCGAGAGGTTCCCCGAGAGGTAGCGCCGGGCCCGGGAGGTCGTCACGATCCGGCTGCCATCGATCCGGATAAGCCGGTGCTCTTCGAGCTGGGTGCAGACCTCGTCAAGCAGTGTCCCGCACGCAGCAAAGATTGCGGTCCGCTCCACGATATTACGGACCCGCGAGCGTTCGATCTCGCCGTATTCCACGGCAATAGCAGCGATCTGGTTGGCGAGCACATCGCCAGCATTCGTATCGGGGACCACCGGCTCGATCTCGTTTGCTTTTGCCCGCCGGGCGATCACAAGCGATTCCAAGAGGTCGTCAAACCCTGTCGCGAGGATCGTGCCGCGCGAGATGGTGTTGAGCTGGTGACCGGCCCGGCCGACTCTTTGTACCAGCCGGGCGACCTCTCTGGGGGATCCGAACTGGATTACATGGTCGACCCGGCCGATATCGATCCCGAGTTCCATGGATGAGGTGCAGATGAGGGTCCGGATCTCCCCTTTCTTGAACCGCTCCTCGGCATCGATCCTGATCTCCTTTGAGAGCGAGCCGTGGTGCACCTCCACGTCGCCCCGGGCATAAAGGGCATGGCCGAGCGCTTCGGCGGTCACCCGGGTGTTGACAAAGACGAGCGTCGAACCTTCGTGCCCGAGCAGCCGGTCGAGCGCCTGCACCTGGTGCTTGAAGTTGTCGCCGACAAAACTGACGGTGATCTCCAGCTGTTTTGCGACCGGCACCTGCACGATCTCGCAGGGCCGCTCCCCGCAGAGGAACCGTCCGATCGTCTCCGGGTTCCCGACTGTCGCGGAGAGCCCGATGCGCTGGAACTCCCCGGCATACTCCGCGAGGCGTTCGAGCGCGACCGTGAGCTGCGCCCCCCGCTTGCTCCCGGCCATCTCGTGGATCTCATCGATGATCACAAACTTCACGTTCTCGAGGTGCTTCTTAAGGCGCTTTCCCATGAAAAGTGCCTGGAGCGTTTCCGGGGTCGTAATGAGCAGGTCGGGAGGCGAGAGCGCTTGCTTCCTCCGCTCGCCCATAGGAGTATCACCATGCCGGACACCCACGGTCAGACCCAGTTCGTGGCACCACCACTCCATCCGCGCGAGAATATCCCGGTTAAGGGAACGCAGGGGCGTGACATAGATCGCCTTGAACCCGCCACCCGCCGGCATCTTGAGGAGCGCGTCGAAGACCGGGAACATCGCGCTCTCTGTCTTGCCGGTGCCGGTAGGGGCGATCAAAATGAGGTTTTTCCTTGCAAGGACAAGGGGGATCGCCTGCTCCTGTGCCGGGGAGAGCCGGGTAAATCCCCGTTTCCTGATACACTCCCGGACATGGCTGTCGAGCAGCTCAGACACCACGACGGTCACCTTCTTTTTCCTCACCTGCATCATCGTCCAGCAGCATCGCGAGCGGGCCGATGTAGGTTCCATCGGCAAGAATGATCTCCGCATTGTCCTGTTTCATGCACCGCGAGAGCGGTGAGAACGGGTCGCGGGCGATTTTGATGATATCATAGCCGGCAATCTCGTTGAACGCGGGCACAAAGAGGGCCCGGACAATGACCGGCCCGGTCCGGTCCGGTATTTTGAGACCGAGGGCCTTTTCATCGACTGCCGCTCGCAGGTATGCCGGTGCCTGGAGGGAACACCCTACCTCATCGTGCAGGCTGACCTGCGGGTGGTGGTGGCCGGTAATAATGAGGTGCCCCCCGAGATCAGGCGCCGGGTACGTGTGGCCATGGAGGTACGCGATATTATCGATGACTGCGCCCTCCTTTGGCTGGAGTTCTCCCTGTTCGAGGAATCGTTCGATACCGATGTCATGGTTCCCTGGGAAGACAAGGATCGGGATGCGACTTCGGATAGTACCGAGGATGCCCGGGATCTCCGCCCATTCCTGCCGGGTAAGAGCGGGAATACTGTGCTTGACGTCCCCGAGAAGGATAAGCCGGTCGGGTTTTGCGGCATCGATGGTCCGCATGAGACGGGCAAGGCGTTCGTTGCTGTGGCTCTTGAAGTGCATGCCGTGTGCCGCGAGATCGGCCTCGATCCCGAAGTGGAGGTCAGCAACGATCAGCAGGCGCTCGGTGTTCTCAATGACAAGCGCCGGGCCGTCCTTTATAAATTCCAGTTTCATAGCGGTTTGACGTATCCTTTCTGGGGCTGGTAACAATCGTCATTGGTTACCAGCGTCCCGATCGCGGCAAGCACCGCGTCCTGCGTATATCCCCCACCGACCGCTTCCTCGATCACATCCTGGACTGCCACGCCACGGGGGCCGCTTTTTGCGCGGATAATATCCAGGATGATCGCGCTGATGTCGGCCTGTGTGGCCGGTGGTGCCGTTGAAACGGTACGGATGCTGGCAAGCGCACCTTCGGCCATAGCAGCCATCTCCCTGAGCCGGTCCCGGGTAAGCCCGTAGTGCCGGATGACGCTGCATGCCCGCGAATCGCTGGTGTTTCCCTCAAGAGCAGCAAGCAGCTGTTCGAGCCGGGCAATTGTCACATCCGCAGTGCCCGTGATCCAGCGGTCGCGGACGGCCCGGTCGATCACCTGCACGTAACCGGGCCGGACCGAGACTGCAACCCGGGCGTTTCTTTGGTACAGCTGAGCGGTTCCGGTGACTGCGATAAAGGATGGCACCGGGATCGCGTGGAGCTGCTCCGTGATCGCGGCCCGCCGCCCGCCGCTGACAACGTCGAACGCCCCGGTCGGGTCAGCGAGCCGGCAGTGCAGAACATCGGCGGTTTCAATGACTTCTGTGAGCGCGCCGCAGAGGTACACCGACCGGCACCACGCCCCGCCCGGGGTTACGACCCATGCAGGGCTCCCTGCATCATCAGCCGGCACTGAAAATGTCGAGCCGGAAAAGTCTCCGGCAAATACCCGCGCTGCCCCTTCCATGATTGTGATTAGTACTTGCAAAAGAGATGTATTCAAAGTATAGGCGGTGATAAAAGGCCGGGGTTTGTGGGCTACACAACCCCGGTGTCTGATTGAAAAAATTGTATTACGGGTGTTTCAGGGTCGGGTCAAGTGCGGTTGCATTTGCATACGCAGCATTTGCTTCTTCACTCCGTCCCAGTGCCTGCAGGGCGTTAGCCTTGTTGTACCAGGCAATGGACCGCAGGGTTGTGAGGTTTCCTGGCGTGTTGATTGCGACATCTGCTGCGGCAATTGCATCATTGTAACGGCCCAGTTCAACAAGGATTCCTGCGCGGTTTGACTGGATCAGGGGTGTGAGGGAACTGACGTTTTGCGCGAGTGCCTCGTCTGCGGCTGCCAGGGCGTCGTTGTAGTTCCCGGCATTTGCCAGATCCACACTCTTTGTGTACAGTGCGCCGGCCGATGTGAATGATGGGGTAGTATTTGCCGATGTATTAACCGGTGCTCCTGCTCCGAAAGGGCCCTGCTTTGTCAGGACAACCCCGGCAATCGCCGCGATGCAGATAACAAAAACAATCCCGATTGCAATAACCGCTTTTCGCGAGATCTTCTTTTTCTCCGGCTGGGTTTTCCGGCTTTTGCCGCTGGTCTGACTCATCTGTTAAAAAAGGGAGAGGTGGACGATTAATACTTCCGTTTCGCCGCAAGAGCGAGAGCCGCGATGCCAAGGCCGATGAGGGCAATTCCAGCCGGCAGCGGGGAATAGGTGGTCTTTTTCGCGATAACCGTTACGGTCGGCTGCACGGTTGCCTGCTGCGTCAGGGTCGTTGTCTGTGGTGTTGTGTTGGTTGCGGTCGCCCCGGAAGGTGCCGTCAGAGAGGGCACGATGGTCGGGGTGGTGGCAGGTGTATCCGGGGTAAAGGTGACGGTCTTGTCCCCGCTTGTCACCGTTCCGAAAGCCGCAGCGCCGCTGTAACTGCTGCTCATCTGATTGAGGTTCTGCGTGACCACAAATGTGTAGCTCCCGGTCTGGTATGCGTTGCTGCCATCGGTACCTTTAGCGTTCCGGTCCCATGCAGGGCCGTTAATCCAGGTATACGGCGAGGACTTGATCACCGGTGCGCTGTCAAATGGTATGATCTGGGTGGTCGGCGCTCCAAGGTTCCCGGTATAGATCTGGGGGATATTTGCTCCAGAGGGCGACGTAAGTGTTACGGTAAAGAAACTGTCTGAAGGGTTATAATTGGGACGTTCTGTATAGTTAAGCGCCATATACAGGTTCGTAGTGATCCGGTAGGTAATATTCGTGGACATCGGGACTGACTGGCCGGTGATATCCGTGTTCGTATCCACATCCCAGACCGAGAGATCGATCTGGGGATTATACAGGACAAAGACCGGGACATCGGGTTTTGTGTCGTGCGTGTACCAGGTGCCGGTATATCCGGTGAAAATCGCAGGGTCTATGTAATACGAGGTTACATCCCCGGAAATCGTCACAGTCTTTACCGGATCCCCGCTCCGGTCAGCACCCTCCGGCCACCATGCAATAACGGTGTGTCCGTTCAAGCATGCGGTGAGATCCAGATTGTGCTCTCCGATAAAAACCGGCGCACCATTAATGATCTTCGTCAGGCTTGCCGTGGCCGGGACGAAAATAATGCAGATGAGAAGGAGAAAAACAAGGGAGATTCGGCTTGGTATCATGAAAAGTAATTTCAAAACTCTTATGATAAAGATTATTACATTCTATTGATACCCAAAGACATTTTTCGGCCCGGGTCCGTATGCCCGGATGCACCAGACACGTTGTGCAGGAAAAAACACATAGTCCAAAGACAACCTAGTCAGTACACAGCAGGATGATTGAGTATGGACGAGACCCACACCATCTGGATCGAGAAATACCGGCCGGCAAGACTGGCAGATATTGTCGGGCAGGACGAGATAGTCGAGCGGCTCTCATCCTACGTAAAGTCTGGCAACCTCCCGCACCTCCTCTTTACCGGGAGTGCCGGCGTGGGAAAGACAACGGCAGCTGTCACCCTTGCCCGGGAGTTCTTCGGTGAATCCTGGCGGATGAACTTCCGCGAGCTCAATGCGTCCGACGAGCGCGGGATCGATGTGGTGCGCAACCAGATAAAGGAGTTCGCCCGAACCAGACCCGCCGGGGAGGAGGCATTCAAGATCCTGTTTCTTGACGAAGCCGACGCGCTGACGACCGATGCGCAGGCTGCGCTGCGCAGGACCATGGAGAGCTACGCAAAGACCTGCCGTTTCATCCTTTCGTGCAACTATTCCTCGAAGATTATCGACCCGATCCAGAGCCGGTGTGCGATCTACCGGTTCCGGCCTCTCGCCCCGCAGGCAGTAAAAGAAGAGATTGGTCGGATCGCGGCAAAGGAGGGCCTGAAGGTGACGCCCGGTGCGATGGATGCGATGGTCTATATCGCGCAGGGTGACATGCGCAAGGCTATAAACGCCCTGCAGGGTGCCGCGATCATCAGTACGACGATCGGGGAGTCTATGGTCTATGCCATCACCTCCAATGCCCGGCCGGATGAGATCGAGGAACTCCTCCGTCTGTCCCTTGCCGGGGAATTTGACGGGGCCGAGTCCCTGCTGATGCAGCTGCTCCACGAGCGGGGGATTGCCCCGAATGAACTGATCAACCAGTGTTACCGGGCGCTCGTGAAACGCACGATGGACCGGGGGCTCAAGGTGGAACTGATCGATGCCCTTGGAGAGACTGATTTCCGGCTCTCTGAAGGAGCTGGCGGCGACATCCAGATGGAGGCGCTGATCGCCCGGTTCGTGCTTGCCAGCACAAAGAAGCGGTGAGGGGGAATGATGGACAAGGCGCCCGAACTACACCAGGGGGACCGGGCTGACGACTGGGGACGTTTCCTCAAAAGCCGGTACAAGAAGGAGCTCGGCGAGATCTCGCGTCTCTTCCCGCACAAGCGTTCGCTGTTTATCGATTACCGGCAGATCGAGCGGTTCGGGAAAGCGGGTATCACCCTTGCCGATGAACTCGTCGAAAACCCGGGAAAGGTGCTCGAAGATGTCTGGGATGCGATCAAAAACGACCAGCTGATCCGGACCAAGGATGGCAAAGAGCCAAAAGGTATCAACATCCGGTTCACGAACCTCCCAAAGAAGACCGCAATCCGTGAAATCCGTTCCGATGACATCAACAAATTTATTTCGGTCGAGGGTATCCTGCGGAAGACTACCGAGGTGCGACCCCGGATCGTGGAAGCGGTCTTCAAGTGCCCGGCCGGTCACTTCACCAAAAAGACCCAGAAATACGGTAAGTTCATCGAGCCGGATGGCTGCGCAACGGATGGCTGCACGTTCAAGAAACTTGAGCTGATCCCCAAACGCTCCACGTTTGTCGACTCCCAGAAACTCCGGGTGCAGGAATCCCCCGAGGGCCTGCGGGGCGGCGAACAGCCGCAGACGCTTGATGTCGATGTGACCGACGACCTCTCGGGAATGGTCGCACCGGGTGACCGGGTCGTGATCAACGGCATCCTCCGCTCCATGCAGCGGGTTGTCAAGGGTGAGAAGCACACGGTCTTCGATATCTTCCTCGAATGCAACTCGATCGAGATCGCTGAAAAGGAGTTCGAGGAGGTCGAGATCGATGAGAAGGCGGAGGACGAGATCAAAAAACTGTCCTGCGATCCGATGATCTACCGGATGGTCACCCATTCGATCGCCCCCACGATCTACGGAAACGAGGACGTCAAGGAGGCGATCACCCTCCAGCTCTTCGGCGGGATTGCAAAGGAGATGCCGGACGGGACTCACCTGCGGGGCGATATCCATGTGCTCCTGATTGGCGATCCGGGTATCGCAAAGAGCCAGTTGCTTCGTTACGTCGTGAAGTGCTCGCCGCGTGCGATCTACACAAGCGGCCAGTCATCGACATCCGCCGGTCTCACGGCGACGGCAGTCAAGGACGAGTTCGGTGAAGGACGCTGGACCCTTGAGGCAGGAGCGCTCGTGCTCGCCGACATGGGCATTGCCGCCGTCGATGAGATGGACAAGATGCAGAAGGAAGACCGCTCCGCGCTCCACGAAGCGATGGAACAGCAGTCCATCAGCGTAGCAAAGGCCGGCATCACCGCGACGCTCAAGTCCCGGTGTGCGCTTCTCGGGGCGGCTAACCCCAAGTACGGGCGATTCGATATGTACGGCGACATCGCCGACCAGATCAACATGCCCCCCTCCCTCCTCTCCCGATTCGATCTGATCTTTATCATGACCGACCAGCCGGAGCAGAAACGGGATCTCGCTATCGCCGAGCACATCCTCAAGGCGCACGGTGTAGGTGAACTCATTGCCCAGCACAAGAAAACGCCCATCCCCGGGGTCACGCAGGAGTTCATCGACCAGCAGCTCAAGCCGGTCATGCCGGATATTGATCCTGCATTTTTCCGGAAGTATGTCGCGTACTCCAAACGTACCTGTTTTCCTATCCTCTCTGCGGAGGCAAAGGAGGCGATTGTCGGTTACTACCTCAAGCTCAGAGGAATCGCGGAGCCCAACAAGCCGGTCCCGGTAACGGCCCGGCAACTGGAGGCACTCGTCCGGCTTGCAGAAGCGAGCGCCCGGATCCGGCTTTCGAACAAGATCGAGGTGGCCGACGCGGAGCGTGTGATCCATATCGTGGATGCCTGCCTGCGCCAGATCGCGTACGATGCAAAGACCGGCAACTTCGACATCGACAAGGTGGCGACCGGTATCTCCAAGGAGAAGCGCGACATTGTCCGGGTGATCAAGGATGCGATCCGGGATATCGGCGGCGAGGGACGGCGCGCCGCTATCGAGCAGGTGATCGAGGCAGTCTCCTCAAAGGGCTTTGCACATGACAAGGTGCGGGAAGGTATCGACATGCTCCTGCGGCATGGCGAGGCCATGGAACCAAAGCAGGGGATTATCCAGCTGATCTAAACCGGGGGAAAACGGGATGAAGCAGGCACGGGGAACCGAAAAAATGAGCGATCGCGAACGGGCCGTCTTTGAGGCCGGGATCAAACTCGGGGCGCTCTACCACCAGTGGGTCGGGACGCCTATCTCGCAGGAGTCGGCAGCGAGCGTTGAAACGGCCATCGAAAAAGCCGTGATCCTCCAGCCGTTTGTCGAGGAGATTACGGTGAGGCTCGACCGTTCCGTAATGAAAAAGAATGTATTCGGGTACAGCGAACTCTCCGGTCTGATGTTTGATGTGGAGATCGTGACCCGGGTTGGATTCTCGTACTGCCGGGCCGCTCTTGCACCGGAAAATGGCTACCCTCTCATGAGGATCGTGGAGTGCCATGAGATCGCGCCTCTTTCCGATCACTGACGATCATATCCATTTCGATCCAGTGAATGGGCGCGGGGTCGAAGCGGCAAAGGATTTTCTGCACGCGGGCGGGACGCATATATTCCTTGTTTCAAAACCCTCGTGGTCGCTTGGGATCGTACCGGTTTCCGGCGCCGATTACGCGAAAGTTTTTGACGAAACGCTCCGTGTCGCGGAAATGATCCGGGAGACCGGCATTGTGGTCTTCCCCATCCTTGGCGTGCACCCGGCCGAGATCAGCCGGCTTGCCGAGCGCATGTCCCTTTCCGAAGCAGTCGACGTGATGAAAGACGGGCTTGACTGCGCGGCAGGCTACGTCAAGGATGGCCGTGCCGTGGCGCTCAAGAGCGGGCGGCCGCATTACGAAGTAAGTCCTGAGGTGTTTGCGGCTTCAAACGAAGTGCTTTCTCACGCGCTTGAACTTGCTGCAGGATACCGGTGCGCCCTCCAGATCCATGCGGAGAGCGGGCCGTGTGCCGATGTCGTGGACATGGCGGATGCTGTGGGCATGCCGATCGGGCGCGTGGTCAAGCACTACGGCTCACCCGAGACACCGCTTCACCCCTCGCTTGTCGCTCGGCACGAGGCGGTACCGGTCCTTGCGCGTGAGCGCCGGCCGTTTACGATGGAAAGCGATTTTATGGACGAAAATTCGCGGCCCGGCGCTGTCACCGGCCCAAAATCAGTCCCGCGGATCACAAAGAAACTCCTCGAGTCCGGGGTGATCACCGAGGATGACTGCTGGCGTATCCACGGTGAGACCCCGGAAAAAGTCTATGGTGTCAGGATCACGCTTTGACAGTACCTTTGTGCGTGACGTGGTTTCGTTCCCATCTTTTATCTGGTGGCTCGGCAAAAGAGCTGATCAATGTTTCTCAAAATCCACCGGTCACCCGGGACGGGTGACGTGGTTGCGGTCTGCGACCGCGAACTGCTCAATACGACCATCACTGACGGGGATCTCAAGGTAACCGTATCGGAATATTTCTACGGCGGCGCTCCCGTGGACGAGGCTGCGGTTACACACGCCCTGAGCAAGGGTGATAACGCCAATCTCATGGGTGAACGTTCAGTCGGTGTAGCGATAAAACTGGGCCTTGTCTCCAAAGCCGATTGCATCATGATCGGCAGTGTGCCACACGTCCAGATCTACAGGTTTTAAACCATGACAATTCAGGACCGGTTCTGCCCGAAATGCGGCAAACCCTTGGAGACGGATGGGTTCTGCCCGAGCTGCCGGGCGGCAGATACCCCGTGGGCTGAATGCGATACGCGGGTGGCAGCCACCCACTGCCCCAGCTGCGGTGCGACCAAGCAGGTGAACACATGGACAGATACCGACCGTGAACAGGCAGAGATTGCACCCGAACTTGCGCGGAGTGCAGTACACTTTCACCAGGATGTGAAGAAACGCGCTATCGCCGTTGAGGTGCGCGACATCAGCCCCAACCGGTCCCGTGCCTACCTCACGATCACCGGAACCCTGTACGGGCTTTCCATGGAGAAGACCTGCACGGTCGAACTGGTCTGGCACAAGGAGCAGTGCGATCGGTGCAACCGGATCACCGGCAGTTATTACGAGGGGATCGTGCAGGTGCGTGCGGACGAACGCGACTTGAGTCCATTTGAACTGGAGTCGGCGGCAGCCATCGCAACCCAGATTGAGGAATCCCTCATTGCAGGGGGCGAGCGGCTCTCTTTTATCTCTGATACGACGGTGAACCGGGATGGCCTTGACATCACGGTCGGCTCACAGCATATCGGCCTTATGATCGTGCAGGCAATAACGGCGCAGTTTGGTGGAAAGTACACGACCCATCCGAAACTTGTCGGGGAGAAAAACGGGCGGCAGCTCTTCCGTATCACGTATCTTGTCCGCCTGCCCCACTACCAGCGGCACGACGTAGTGAAACTCAAATCAACATATGTGGAAGTGGAGCAGGTGGACTCCCGCCGTGTGCGGGTCTTCGACCTGTCAGAGGGCCGGAGCCGCTCCATAAACGAGGATGAGATCCAGAGGCGGATTGGCAATGCGCGGAACGCGCAGCCGGCCCTTGTCGCGTTCATTGCGGGCGGGATGATGGGCATTCTCGACCCTGAGACCGGAGTCACAAAGGAAGTGCAGAAAAAACCGTGGCATGTGGCGAACGTCGGGGAGAACGTGCAGGTGCTCCGCGACGGGGACACCCTTATCGTCATGAGGTAACGGCATACTATGCGTGTGCGGGCAGTCAGGACGGATCAACTGGCAGCAGTCCGCGATGCAGACTGGGTCGATCCGGCCCGGCACCCTTACGTAGAAGGGGAGACTGCATGGGTACCGGTGAAAAAAGGATTTTCGTTCGAGCGAGAGCTGCCTGACCGCTGTACCTATGGCGGCCGTGGCTTTTTCATGCTGGGCGATGTGGCGGTCATCCACGGTACCCGGCCCACGCTGCAGGAAATAGAGGAGATCGTCAGCTTCCGACACCCGCACGGCGTGCTCTGGATCGAAGCGCTCGCTGGTGTGACCCGCACCCCGGAAACGGAGTGCCTGTGGGGGGACGTCGGTGAGGTATGCCACCGGGAGAGCGGGTATACGTACCATCTCGATCCCCGAAAGGTGATGTTTGCTCAAGGGAACCGGGACGAAAAGATGCGGATGGCACGGCTCGTCCGTGAGGGCGCAAAGGATGCCCGTGTCGCAGACATGTTTGCCGGTATCGGCTACTTCACGATCCCGATGGCGGGAAGCGGGGCCCGGGTCCACGCGATGGAGATAAACCCGGTTGCGTTCGGGTACCTGCAGCGGAATATCGCGGAAAACGGGCTTGGCGACCGGGTTGAGGCTGCCTGTGGGGACTGCCGCACGCTCCTCTCCGGTGACTATGACCGGGTCGTCATGGGGCATTTCGATGCGGCAACAATCCTGCCCGCAGTATTTCCCCATGTGCACGCCGGGAGTATCATTCACGTCCATAGCATCGGCGATGTGACAGAGGCGATTCTGGCCTCGGCTGAAGGCGCAGGTTTTTGTGCCTCCATCCATGTACATAAGGTAAAGAAATACCGCCCGCACATGTGGCACGTGGTGCAGGACGTGACCCTCGCATGACCGTACAGACCCTTGCCGGAAAAGAGATCGTGATTGGCGTAACCGGGAGCATCGCGGCTGTCGAAACGGTAAAACTGATCCATGCGCTGCGCAGGAAAGGCGCCACCGTCCAGCCGGTCATGAGCGCGGCGGCGCAGGGGATCATCCACTCCGATGCGCTTACGTACGCGAGCGGCAGGCCGACGATCACCCGGCTCTCGGGCATGGTGGAGCACGTGACATTCTGCGGCGACGGCGGGAGCGCGTCCCTCCTCCTCATCGCACCCTGCACGGCAAACACGATCGGGAAGATCGCGTGCGGGATCGATGACACCCCGGTGACTACCTTTGCGACAACAGCACTTGGGAGCGGGATGCCGGTCCTCGTGGTTCCCGCAATGCACTACAGCATGTACCGGCACCCGGCGGTTATCCGGAATATCAAAACCCTTGAATCGTGGGGAGTCGGGTTTTCCGGCCCGAAGATCGAGGAAGAGAAGGCAAAGATAGCCGATCGTGATGAGATCGTGCTCCGGTGCGAACGGGCGATCCTCGGCAACCCGCTTGCCGGAAAAAAGGTGCTTGTCACAAGTGGGGCGTGCCGCGAACCGGTGGATGATGTGCGGGTGCTCACGACCCGGTCGAGCGGCAGGATGGGCAAGGAACTCGCGCTCGAAGCATACCGGCTCGGCGCCGATGTCACTGTCGTCCACAGCGAGACCCTCCCATGCGTGCAGAATGTACCGGCTGAAACCTCTGGGGAGATGAGAGATGCAGTCGGGAACTACCTGAAAAAAGGGACTCCCGACCTGTATATCAGTGCGGCTGCCATCTCGGATTTCGCCCCAAAGAAGGTTGACGGGAAGATCGCAAGCGGGAAACCGGTCACTCTCGACATTTCCCCGCTCCCGAAACTGATCGACCGTGTCCTGAAGTACAAGACCCGGGTGATCGCGTTTAAGATCGGGAGGAAACCCCTGCCGGAGGCAAAGGCTCTGCTCGCACGCGGCGCGTGGATGGTAGTGACAAATACCCCGGAAAGCATGGGTACTGCCACCGGGTCCTACCGGGTTCTCTCCGGGAAGACAAAGACCGGTACCCCGGTTGCCGGGACAAAAGAGGAGATTGCAGCCCGGATCTGGCAGGAGATCCTGTCGGGTATGGAAAAAACCGGCCCCGCCTGACCGACCTCACACCTCAACCCCTGTTGAGCACAACTCCTAAAAAAGCCGGACGTCCAACAGTGTATGACAGGTACCAGACTGCAATGACACCTGCATCGGTTACAGCATTTTGCCCCGGCCACATATCAGGGTATTTTAAGAGAGTGGACGGGCGCGATCCGGCAACAACAGGGAGCCTTGGCGCTGGTATCGTTATAAGCGAGGGAGTGATGGCAACGGTAACACCGGCAGAGCGATCCTCCGTTGTCGTACGGGTGCGGTCGCGTGAAGGGGCGCCTGCGGAGGTCTCCCGCTCGTCCCCGCCCCTCGCATCGGCGCTTGAAAATCTGGGGGTATCCGTCGCTGTCGAAACCTCCTGCCGGCTCCCCATAAGCGCTGGCTTTGGTCTCTCGGCAGCGGCGCTGCTTGCCACGCTCACAGCCACAAACCGGCTTCTCGATCTCGGGCTGTCGGCCGATGAGATTGCCGAAGTGGCCCACGAGACCGAGGTCATTTTTCGCACCGGCCTTGGGGATGTCGCCGCATGCCAGGGTGGCGGGCGTGTGGTGAGGACCGGTCCCGGTATCCACGGGTCAATCCGCCGTTCTTTCGATCTTGACGCCCCGGTCTGTGCCGTCAGTTTCGGCCCGATCCATACGCCGGATGTGCTCGGTTCACCGGCGCAGATGGCACAGGTGTCCGCGGCGTTCCCTGAACGCCAGCCTGAAACCTTCACGGACTTTTTTGCCTGCTGCCGGGAATTTTCCGCAAAAAGCGGGCTTGAGACTCCTGCGGTGCAGCGTGTTCTTGCCGAATGCGACCGGCACCGCATCCCGGCCGCCATGACCATGCTTGGCGAAGGGATATTTGCCTACGGTGATCGTGCCTGCGATGTGCTCCGCCCGTTTGGTGAAGTGTACAAAATGGGTATGGCAGACGCCGGGGTCAGGATCGTGGAGGCTGTTGCATGATCCCAAAAGACCACCCCAGGTACACGTCGCTTGTCACCCGCGAACACCTCGCTGAATGTGCACGAAAAGGTATTGTCTCGTGGGAAGGACTTACCTCTCACGGGCGCGGCGAGGCGTTCGATTACCTGCTCGGTGAAAAAACAAGCAAAAGCGCCCGCCGGGCTGAACGCACGGCAGCCGCCCTTCTCCGCGCCGCGAGCCGCCCGGTCATCTCGGTGAATGGCAACACCGCCGCGCTTGCCGCACGTGAGATCGCGCTCCTCCAGAAGGCATGCGGTGCAAAAGTCGAGGTCAACCTCTTCCACCGGACCCCTGAACGCGTGCAGCAGATCGAAACCCTCCTCCGCGATGCGGGGGCCGACGTTTTTTCCGGTGAGGCCGAACGCCTGCTCCCGCTCTCGCACGACCGGGCCTTCTGCCGGCGCGACGGGATGTATGCAGCGGACGTGGTGCTCGTCCCGCTCGAAGACGGGGACCGGTGCGAGGTGCTCGTCGGCATGGGAAAAAAGGTGATTGCAATCGATCTCAATCCCCTCTCCCGCACCGCAAAGAAGGCGACCCTGACCATCGTTGACGAAGTGATCCGGGCCCTCCCGGTGATCACCGATGCCTGCATGTCGCTTACCGATGAAGAGTGCCGCGGTCTTGTCGCGGCGCTGGATAACCCTGCATTCCTGAAGGAAGCACGGGATGAGATGGCAGCGAGGCTTTGTCATGCTCTTGACTGAACGTTACCGCCCGGCGCGGCTTGAGGATATCCGGGGTCAGGACCGGGTCATAGAACTCCTTGTATCCTGCGCGGGCACCGGCACGATCCCGCACCTGATGCTCACCGGCCCGCACGGCACCGGGAAGAGCACAGCGATACGGTGTTTCGCAGAGCGGCTCTATGGTGAGAACTGGGAGGCGAACACATCGATCTTCCAGACCGCCGACCTCTTTTCGCAGGGGAAAAAACTTCTGGAAGAGGACGAGCGGTATGCCCACTTGTACCAGAAGAGCCAGAGCCTGATCGTGAATTTCAAGTATATCCTGAAATGGTATGCATCGATGCGCCCGCTCGATGCGGATTTCAAACTGATGGTCTTTGAGGATGCACATGCCCTGACCCGCGAGGCACAGCAGGGGTTGCGCCGGATCATGGAACAGTACAGCGGCACCTGTCGTTTTGTCTTCTCCACCACGAACCAGAGCGCGATCATCCCGGCGATCAGTTCGCGCTGCCTCCCGCTCTTCTTTGCGCCGGTAGCACTGGACGTCCTTCTTGCACAGCTCGCGGCGATCCGGGAGCGGGAACAACAGGATACGGCCTTCTCATGTTCAAATGACGACCTTGAACTGATTGCCGCGGCTGCGCAGGGAGACATGCGCAGGGCGATCCTGATGCTCCAGGCTGCATCTGAATCTGGTTCCTGCAACAACCTTGCCGAGTTGTCGCAGTCTGAAACCAGCACGGTCGCCGCCTCGGCGCTCGCACTCATAAAGTCCAGCGATCTCAAGGGAGGCATCCGCCAGCTTGAATCCCTGATGATCGATTACGGCCTCTCGGGCCGGGAAGTGCTCTCGGAGATCCGGACTATTGCCCACCGGGAGTACAACCACCCGCTGCTTGCATGTGCCCTCGCCGACGCAGATACCCGCCTCGGGCACGCGAACAGCGAGTATATCCAGATCGATGCCTTTGCAACCGGCGTAAAGGAGATATTCTCATGAGCACCGCAAAACAGGAGAAAATCCAGCAGCATTACGATGATATTGCTGACGTCTACGACACGCACTACGATTACCCGCGCGGGCGGTGCTACCATACGCATCTCAGCCGCCATGTGATGAAAGCCCTGCCCGAGGGTGGCGCACTCCTTGATATCGGGTGCGGCACCGGCCTTTTTGTCGAGAAATATCTCCATCATGGCGGGACCGCGGTGGGTATCGATCTGAGCCGGAACATGATCGGACGGGCACGCGGCCGCTGCGCATGCTGCGATTTTACCATGGGAACCGGGGAAGCCATCCCGTTCCGCGATCAGTCATTTGATGCGGTCTCAAGCATTCTCGTCTTTAGTTACCTGCGGGATCCTGAAGCCATGCTCGGCGAGGCATACCGGGTGCTGCGCCCGGGCGGTGCGATCTCGATCTGCACGCTCGGGAAAAAACTGCTTACCTCTGGCATACCGGCCATCTACCACATAAGCGAGAAGATCCGGGTAAAGCATGTCGTGATGAAGGATTTCGGTGAGCATTACTATGACGAACAGGAAATGTACGATCTCTTCAGCGAAGCCGGGTTCTGCGATGTCCGGATCAGCTGGTGCTCGTTTGCGCACATCGACATGATCGATCCGCTCTTCAACCTTGCACAAAGGGTGGAACCGTTCATCGAGCGCCGGCTCCCCCAGCTCGCGTATAACATCTGTGTGGATGCACGGAAACCCGAATGATCAAAGGAGTTTATTGCGCAGCCGGGGAACAGACGACCTCCCCAACATTTATCAGTCGCACGGCTGAATTAGATAAGGAGTTTTAACACATGGGCAAGACAGGTACAACCCTCTGGTCACAGGTAAAAGGCGTCAAGGGCCAGATCCGGCTCGTTCCCAAAAAAGAAGGAGAACGCAAGAGTCCGGGACCCAACCAGAGATTCAAGTCAAGCATCAATTTAAAGAAGGTCGATCAGGCAGCAGCTGAAGAGCAGCGCGGCGGCCGGGGTGGCGCACGGCGCGGCGGTGGCGGCCGGGGTGGCAGCCGTGGCGGAAGACGCGGTGGCGACCGGTCCGGTGGTTCGGGCCTGAACGAATCGACCGCAAGCCCGCTCATCCGCAGGCGCATGCGCCGCGCGAAAGTCTCCATGCTTGGCGCAAAGGCAAAGTCAGGCAAGTAATCCTGACTGCTGATTTGTGATCAGTGGATAATATACGGGGCAGTCGTCCTGCCCCGCAGGCAATTTTTTGACCCGTTTTCCGGAGCATATGCTGCGAATTGGTCTTTCGTTTCAGCCGCTCCAATCATAATTATCATTTATCTCCAGCGACTATGGTGAGTATGGATCTTCCAACTGCAGTGAAAAGTTACCAGTTCGGTGAACGGGAAAAATCCGAACTGATTGTCGTCTCCCAGCTCTGTTCGGCGCTCACCGGATTTTCTGACACAGAGAAGGGCGGCGGCAAAAAAATGCTTCTTCTCCTTATGGAACAGGTCAGGAGCGAAGTGCTCTTTGCCGCAAAAGACACGGGAGAGCGGGAGTTCGAGCGGGCGGCGGATTCCTTAAACGCGGCGATCTCGCTTGTGGAGAGCGACCAGCCCGAACAGGCCGCAGAAAAGATTGCTGTGGCTATCAGTGCGTCTACCACCCCGGCGCAGGAAGCATGGCAGGTACTCTCGGATCATGGACTCCTCTGATTTCTCTGGATTTCTCTCGTGCCGGTCATCGGTCCGGGAGTACGACAAAACGCCGCTCACAAAAGAAGAGACTGAATATATCCTCTCCTGTGCGAGCACAGCGCCAAGTGCCGGCAACCTTGAAGCATGGGATGTCGTTGTCGTGACCGATGAGGACACCCGGCTCGCGCTTGCTGATGCGGCGTTCGGCCAGCAGCATGTCGGGGCGGCACCGGTCCTCTTTGTGGTCTGCGCCAATTACGTACGCTCGATGTCGCAGTACGGCGAACGGGGTATCCTCTATGCAGTTGAGGACGCAACCATTGCCTGCACATACATGATGCTTGCCGCCCATGCCCATGGCCTTCATTCCTGCTGGACCGGGGCGTTTGACGAGGATGAAATACGGGAAATCCTCGGGCTGCCCCCGCATATACGGCCGATTGCGATCCTTGCCACAGGGCACGGTCACCCGCAGTCACGGCTGGCAGAGCGTATGGATATCGGGGAACACGTCCACCGTGACGAGTGGTAAAACGGCGGGAATCAAACAGGGAGATAAAAAAAATGCCTGACTATCTGGTGACACTGGAATCTGCGTGGTATATCAAGGATGCAAAATCGCTTGACGATGCCATCGGGATCGCAATCAGCGAAGCGGGGAAACGGCTCAACCCGTCGGCAAAGTTTGTGGAAGTTGAGGCAGGCATGCTTTCCTGCCCGTTCTGCGACCAGCCGCTCTCAAGCGCGATTGTCGTTGCTGATACCGCGCTTGTCGGTCTCGTGCTCGAAATGAAAGTATTCAGGGCCGAATCAAAGGAGCACGCCAGCCGGATCGCAAAATCGGTGATCGGTAAAGCCCTCCGCGAGATCCCCTTAAAACAGCTGGACGTGCAGGAACTATGATCCATGTCGTCGGGCACACGGCAGTCGATCACATCTCCCGCGTGCACCATCTCCCCAAAGAAAACCAGTCAACCCATATCACGGACCGGCAGGTTTTTTTTGGCGGGGGTGCGGCGAACATTGCAGCGGGGATTGCCGTGCTCGGCGAAACAGTTACTCTCCATTCCTGTGTCGGCGATGACTTTGCCGGCAGCGACTACGAGCACTGGATGGATAAACTGGGCATCCACCGGCAGTTCTTTCTGGTGCCCGGAACCCACACGCCGACGGCGTTTATGTTTACGGATGAAGCCGGCAGCCAGATGACGTTCTTTGAATGGGGCGCCTCAAAAGCGTTCGCGACGGCGGAGGCCCCGGTGCTGCCCCTTGTCCACATGGCGACCGCCGATCCTGAGTTTAATTGCCGGGTGGCAGAAAAGAGTGAGTTTGTCTCCTTTGACCCGGGGCAGGATGTTTTCTGGTACACAAAAGAGCAGCTCGAATCCATCCTCGCGAACACTGACATCCTGTTTGCGAACCAGCACGAGGTGCAGCAGATGTGCACGACGCTCGGGGTGACAAAGGAAACGCTCATAAACGAGGTTTCCATGGCGATCTTTACCATGAGCGGCAATGGGAGCACGCTGTATAAGGACGGAGCGGAGCATCTCATCCCGGCAGTACCGGTGACGCTTGCTGACCCCACCGGCGCCGGCGATTCATACCGGTCCGGGTTCCTCTCCGCGTACGTCCGGGGCTATACGCCCCTTACCTGCTGCCGGGTCGGGACGGTTACCGCGTCCTATGTCGTGGAACACGTTGGCTGTCAGACCCATCTGCCTACCTGGGCGCAGATGCTCGAACGTTACCATGCACACTTCGGCACGATTGAAGCGCTCCCGACGAGGGGGTAATACGGTGAGCCAGGTGTCACCTGCGAATGGGGGCGGGGAGACGATCCCAGCCATCCGGGACGCGATAGATCCGGGGCAGGATGTCCGGAACCTGGAGATCCGGGCGGGTGCCGACCGGTCTGAACTGGTCTACGGAGGTTGTGCCTGATGGCGACCGGAAGCGATGTAAAACTCGGGCAGCTCACCAAGTATCTCTTTACGGCACCCTCATGGCCGGTTTCTCTCCTGATCCTCGTCATCCTTGGCCTCGTCATCGATGGTGCGAGTGCCCGCGCCTGGGTCTACCTCCCGTTCTCGGGCACGCTTGCCTTTACCCTGCCGGCGATTGCTGCATTCCTCCTGACAAAACCGATCATCGAGTACTCCGGCAAGACGATGACCTGGAACCGGTCGGCGCTCCTCGCGCTCGCGAGCACGGTCTTTGCCGTTATCATCACCTTTGCCTCGCTCGCCGGCGGTATCCGGTACCTCCCGCTCTTTTACGGGGTCTCGCTCGGGTTTATCTTCGGCCTGCGTCTCTTCGTACTCGTCGCGATCTCGGATTATCGCGTGCCCCGGATGATCCTGCCGGCCGTGACCCAGAGCGGTGTGGGCGTCCTCGTGGGCTGTTTCCTCTTCTCGCCAGAATGGGGGCTCTTCGCTCTTGTCCTCCATATCGTCTTTGGCCTCGGGTTTGCGATCCTCATCTGGCTGATCGAGCGTCCGCTCTACCGGGCGTTCCACATACGGGGGCTCGCCTTTGTCAACGCGTTCATCGCCCACATGACGGACGGCTCCTCGAAAGGCATGGAGAACTTCTTCCGCGAGATTGGCGAAGAGATCTTTGTCCCGCAGGTCTGCCTCTTCTTCCGGCGGATCTCAAAAAAACCCGTGCTCTTTACGGTCCCGAACCTCCACCCCGGCCCGATGGGCGAGATCGGGGGCGGCAACCTGCCCCGGGTGATCCATGACCGTATGGAAGAGGAGACGCTCGTCGCCCACGGGTGCGCCACGCACGACTTCAACCTTGTCTCCGAGAGCGAGATCGAAAAAGTGATCGACGCGATCGAGCGCACGAAAAAGGATCGCACGTACATGCCGGGTGCAACCCGTTCCGCCAGGCTCTCATGCGGCTCCGTGCAGGTGCTGTACCAGCGCTTTGGCGAGGCGATGCTGATCGTGACCACCCGATCGCCGCAGAAGACCGAGGACCTTGATTTCTCGATTGGCATGAGCATCATGGCCGAAGGGCACCGCTGGTTCCCGCACGTCGCGTTTGTCGATGGCCACAACTGCATGACCGATCTCTCCTCTCCGGTCCTCCAGGCAACCCAGACTGCCCTTGAATACCAGCGCAGTGCGATACAGGCAATGGAAGCCTCCCGCACAGCAGAACTTACCCCATTCTCCATCGGCTATGCCTGCCAGCACCTGCCCTACTCCCGGGAGGAGGGATTTGGCGATCTCGGTGTGCAGGTGATGGTCGTGGAGACCGCCGGCCAGAAGACTGCCTACGTGCTCTTCGATGGGAACAACATGGCGACCGGTGTCCGCGACATCCTGCTTGAGAAGATTCTCACGCTTGTTGACGCGGCAGAAGTGATGACGACCGATTCCCATGTGGTAAACACGATCACCGGGAAGAACCCGGTCGGCATGGCAACACCGGTCGAAACCTTCCTTCCTGCAGTCCTGCACACAGTACAGGCCGCAATCGATGATCTCGAACCGGCCGAGTGTGCGGCAACCACGGCGCAGTGCGAGCACGTGGTGGTCTTTGGCTCCAACCGGATCTCCCAGCTCGCAAGTACCGTAAACGCGATGCTGATCTTTGTGGCGCCGCTTTCGCTTGCGATGCTGCTTCTGGCATTCCTGCTCTCGCTTCTGGCGTACCTTCTGATGGTGTGAGAAGGGAGTATCAGACTTTTTTTAGGAATGCTGAATAGTCGGTGTCGAAAAAAGGGGGTGAACTCCCCTCATCAGGGCCTCTTTAGAGGCCCGGCAGTCCTTTTCAGTCAGAGAGATGCCGGGGGATTCTCGATCTTTCGTGAAGGCCGGACCTCACGGATGATCAGGTAAAGCACATCGGTAACGTACCCGAGCACGGGTACGATCGCCAGTATAGTCCAGACTGGTGCGAACATCTTCTGTTCTTTTGCGTCCCGGTAGATGAGGAACGCGATGAGCAGCTGTATGACCCAGAGTCCGATCATCATGATCGGACCGGCAAATGAGTGCGCATGTGACATCATGTATGGTGACATTGTGAGGATTACGTTACATCACATTATATGCTTTTCACCTGCTGGAAATATACCCGGTTGTTTTTGCCGGTAACGGGTGCTCTCGCCAGATACGGAGCAGGTTTTTTTTCCGGGATGCGCCTTCACATGCGGTTGGGACAGAGTTCGGGACAGGGTAGATTGTGTCTGACTCTTCCGCACGTCCGAGGAACCCTTCACAGTACCTGAGAAAAGATCATGAGCAGGGCCATAAAGATGAGCAGCACCCCAAAGATACGACGGACATGGAGCTCGCTTGTGCGGGTTGCAACCACAGTACCAAGACAGGCGCCGAGCGCGGCACCGATACCGTAGACAATCATAAAGGGAAGAGAGATCTGACCGAGTGCGGCATATGAGAGAGCACCGGCGAAGGCGAGGGCAATGACGGAGAACATCGACGTGGCAACCGCGTAGTGCATCGGGATCCCGATGGTGGCAAGCGCCGGAACAAAGATTGTTCCGCCGCTCGTGCCGGTGATGCCTCCCAGAAAACCGCCCACTGCACCCCATATGATAAGATGCGAATAGGGAATGAGGGTGACCGGCTGGGTCTGCTGCGATGGTACTGTTGTCGAGAGCATGAACGAGGGACCAAACCGGATCTCGGGGAAAAACCGGAACGCCGGGATCAGCATCTCAAGCGAGATCAGGACAAGGACCGCTGAGAAAATCCCGACAAGGATGCGGGCATCGATATAACGGGTCATCATAGAACCGATGACAGAGAAGAGAACTGACGGCGGGATCAGGACAAGGGCGACTTTATACAGTATTTTGCCCTGCCGGTGGTACCAGAATGAAGCAGAGAAGGCTGTGAATATAATGACGGCAAGACTGGTTCCCATCGCCGTTTTGACATTGAGATTGAAGAGGAGGGTGAGCGTCGGCACGAACAGGAAACCGCCCCCAAGGCCTACGACTGCCGAAACAATGCCGCACCCGAGTGCGACAATACCCGCGACGATATATTCGAACACCTGAACTCCCGGAGTAAGAATAGGATTGTTCTCTTATAATATTCCCGGTTTTATGGAATCGAAAAAAAAGATATGAAAAGGTTCTGTTTTTCCGCTATGTGTTGTGCCGCCCGGTCCCGAGCAGCGAAAGGAAGAGGCCCTGCGCGACAATCGACCGCTCCAGCTCGCCGATATCCACGCTCTCGTTCGTACCGTGGATGCATGAATATGCAGCGTCCTCGGCCCCCCACAGGATGAACTCCGCGTGGGGCACGGCTGTGTGAAGCACGTGCATCAGGGGGATCGATCCCCCGGTCCCCTTTTCCCGGACCGGTTTATCAAAGGCGGTTTCCAGTGCACGGCGGGCGGCCGCAAGCCCCGGGCCTCCGGCCGGGCAGACGAACCCGGATGAAACACTCACGTCCCGGATATCGGCATGGACGTTCCAGGGCGCGACTGAACGCAGGTGGTCCGTCAGGATAGAGAGCTCGTGACGGGGATCCGCATCCGGGGCGATACGCATGCTGATCTTTGCGGCAGCCTTTGGGATCAGGATATTTGCGGAAGCGCTGATGGAGGGGGCATCGATCCCGATCACGGTGACGGAAGGCTTCGTCCAGATGCGTGCCCCAAGCGGCCCGGTGCCGACGAGGTCTTCCCCGGCAAGCATCCCCGCACTCTCCCGGTACATGGCCTCGGGGTACTCCATGGTCTCGTGGGAATAGGACCGGAGTCCCGGTACTGCTACATCTCCCCTGGCATCATGGAGCGTGGCAAGCATCCGTACCAGGGCGACCAGGGCATCGGGCGCCGCTCCCCCGAACGTGCCCGAATGGACCGGGCTCTCAAGGGTACGGACTTCAACGATACAGGAGACCTCGCCCCGCAGGGAAGTGGTGAGCGCCGGGTCTCCGACCGTGAGGTTGCCGTTATCGGCAACGATGAACGCATCGCACCGGAAAAAGTCCGGGTGGGCGGCGACAAACGCTTCGAGATGGCTGTTTGTCTCTTCCTCTCCTTCGATGAGCACCTTCACGCCCACGGGGGGTTTCCCGTTAAAGATCGCAAGGGAGGCCGCAATCATAACGATACCCGACTTGTCATCGGCGGCTCCCCGCCCGTAGATGCGCCCGCCCTTCTCCACCGGTGTCCAGGGATCGGTCTCCCAACCATCCTCCTGGTGTGCCGGCTGGACATCGTAATGGGCGTACATCATGACGGTCGGTGCGCCGGGAGGAGCAGGGCACTCGCCGTACACTGCCGGGTATCCTCCCGGAATATCGATGAGCCGGACGTCCTGCAGCCCGTACTTCCTGAGCAGCGCAGCCGTTGCATCCGCCATATCAGTGACGGGTTTTTGGGGAGCGCCGGGAAAGGCCAGCGAAGGATACCGGATAAGGTTTTTTAGTTGTTCTGTGACATCGGGCATCAGGGCCCGGGTTCTCGATCGGATCTCCTCGAATGTTACCTCTGTTCCCATGCTATATCTCCGGATATACTCGTTTCTGTGGCGGGTTATACTATCTTTTGCTGCGTGAGGTTCGGTCGTTTTTTTGTAGGGATCACCCCCTCACTTCACGAACCGCTCCTGCCACACGTATGTCTTTTCGGTCACAAGCCCGCTGTGCTCGAAATAGCGGGAGAGAAACGTATTCGATTCAGCGACCAGCGTGGAAAGGTATACAACGTTGCGCTCCCGGAGCAGATCGAGCAGTGCCTGCATCAGCAGGTGGCCGTGCCCGTGTCCGCGACAGGACGGGCTGACGTAGAAATTATCGAGATACGCCCAGTGGGATGACATCACTTTGCAGAAGAGAAAACCCTTAATCTCCCCGTCCTCGTCCAGCACCAGCAGGAGATTGTCGTCCGGTGCCGCGATCCATTCGCAGAGTTCCAACCGCTCGTAGAACCGGATCTGCGGGCTCACGCCAAAGGCAGGCTCTGTGGATCCCATGCAAAAAATGGGGTCAATATCGGCGGGAGTGGCACGGCGGACGATGGGGGTCATTGAGTAAGGTACGGTTGGATGTGGGGGAGATGAATGTTTCTGGATTACATGTAAGGAACTTTGTGTCCGGTTCTCCCGAACCAAAATTCCCGTGTTTTAATACATCTCTTTATCGTATCACCCGCCAATGTGGCATTATCCCTATGCAAACGACTGAAAAAAAGATACGGCTCATTCGTGACAAGTTGAGCAGGATCGGCATCGGAGAAAAGAGCATGAACGATGAGGCCATTCTCCTGTCATACAGTATCAATTCGTGCGGCAACCTGTGTTCCGTCCACAAAATCCAGTAGCCCTTTTTTATTTTATGCGGTGACGAGCCGGGATCCAATTCATCGGCCGTTGATGAATAAAAAACCGGAACACTGCAAAGGCCGGATTATCCATTCTCCGCGTTTCTCCGGCCACTCATATCACATATGGGATGAGTGCTTTTACTTCCCGCTTGTACCGGGCATACTCCTCGCCGAACTCCTCTAAAAGGAATGTTTCTTCCATCCGGAATTTTATCACGAACAGGCCGAAGATGAGGATGACGCAGAAGAAGACAATCAAGTACCCGATGCCGATCGCCGTCCCGATAAGCCCGAGGAGGATCCCTGAATAGATTGGGTGGCGCACGAACCGGTACGGCCCGGTCCGGGTGATCGTGTGATCCTGCCGGATGGCGGGCATCCCGCTCCAGTTCTTTCCCAGGTGGACCCGGGCCCAGATGGCAAACGCGAGGCCGGCAATCGTGATGAGCAGGCCAGCGATAGAATAACCAATGCCTTCAGGTATAATCCGCTCCGCCATGAGATCGGGCGAAAGCCAGTTTATGAGGAAGATGCAGATAACAACCCAGGTGATCCCGTACAGGAAGAACGAGGCCTGCGACAGTTTCCGTTTCACCGGCGAACGGGTCTTCCACGCGGAGAAAAGCCAGTATGTATAGAACGCTATCCAGATGGCAATGAAGAGTAATTCCGTTGTCTGCATGGTATCTTCCTGTTCTCCTTTTTGAGAATGCCCGCCGTTTGTGGGAAATGCCGGCGCAGAAGATCTCCCGGAGATCCTTTCTCGTGTTTCCTGCCGGGTACGGGTGACTCAACGGTGTTGCAACCAGAAAGTAATGAAGGTATGCATATCGTGAGAGAACCGGATGAAGATCCAAACCTCCTGGCGGAATACGTGATTTGGCTGTGGAGACGGTCCATACCTTGCGCTGTCAATGTATGAAAAAGTCACTGCAGTTACCGGACACATTTTATCCGTCCCCGCCAGAGTTTAGTTGTCATTCAGGATCTCAAAGGAGGATGTGCTAAAAACATGGATGTCGTTTATGTGCTCTGGCTGCGGGCGATGAAGCAGGTCTTCAGGTCCAAGAGCCGCGTCCTCATGAGCGTGATCGTGCCCTTTGCCGTTCTCCTCCTCTTGGGGATCGGCCTCAACGGGATCGTGACGCTGCCGGGTATTGCCCCGGATTACATCCTGTTTTTAATCCCGGGCATGGTTGCGATGACCGTGATGTTTACCGCTCTCGGGTGTGGCGTCCAGATCCTCTGGGACAAGCAGTTCGGGTTTCTCAAGGGGGTGCTCGTTGCCCCGGTCTCGCGCCTGGAGATCGTGCTCGGCCAGACTGCCGGGGGAGCGACAACAGCGATCATCCAGGGCCTCGTTCTCCTCTTCCCGGCGCTCCTGGTCGGGCTTACGCTCCCGAGCCTGGCCGGGTTCTGTCTCGCATGTGTCTTTATGGTCCTTGTCGCCGTCTCGTTTACGGCATTCGGGGTCGCCGTGGCCATGCGGATGGGGGACATGAACGGGTTCCAGATGATCTCGGGAGTACTCTCCTTCCTGTTCTTCGGGTTTTCCGGGGCGATCTTCCCCATAAGCACGCTCCCGCCGTGGATCGAGCCGCTCACCCTGATAAACCCGCTGACCTACAGCGTCGAGGGCATGCGATACAGCCTGACGGGCATGTCGCAGATCCACCCGGCGATCTGCCTTACCGTGATGGTGGGGTTCTGCGTGGTCACGACCGTGGGCGGGGCATACCTCTTCCGGAAGACCGGGTGAGGGTTGCAGCGGGATCCAAAAAAGGGAATCGCACGAATAACTGCAAATATTTTTTCATTTAACACTTAATTTAAGTGATTTTTGGGATTATACTCAGGTAACCTGCAATCACCAGGGCCAGGAACCTGCCCGCAGTCACGTGAGCAGGATTCGGAGCGATAATCCATGAAGAGAACACGTATTGTATGTATTGTGCTTGCTGCGATCTGCCTGCTGGCATGCCTGCAGGGTGTCGGGGCGATGAGCATCAGGCTGGATCCTCCTGCAACAAGCCAGGGGATCATGACTGCGTCGGCTGCATCTGCCTATACGGCATCTGCATCCGCGAACGACAATTATCCGATATCCATGGATCAGGCAAAGAACAACATCAGGGTGTTCATGGGAGACCTCAGCCTTGATCCTGTGCTTTCCACCACCGGAAGCCTCCCGATCGGAAACTATTACTATTTCACCGCAGGGAATTCCACCTTTTTAGTCAATGAGAACAGCGGCGCTGTCGAGTTCGTACACTTCGGGGACAACGCCCGGGACTCCTCTTCAAATGTCCTGACCCGGGACCAGGCCTATGCGAATGCAACGGCCTACGCGAGCGGGAAGTTTACGGACTTTTCTTCGAAAAACTGGAAGCTTGTCTTTGATCAGGTAGACACGAATTATGAATGGTACTATAACCCGGACATCGACAGCTGGAACTATGTTACGGTGAATGCATACGACTTCGTCTTCCGCGAAGAGAAGGACAATGTCCTTCTGCCGACCCTTGTCCATGTCAGTGTCAACACGAAGACCGGTTCCATCATCGATTACTGGGGAGTTGACCGCCTCCTGACGCTTTCCAACCTGGAGAACACGGTTTCACTGTCAAAGGCTGTAGCGACTGCTGAGGACTATGTGGGCACTTCCGGCGTGGAATCCACGGAGGGACACCGCGAAGTTATTACCCAATACCAGAACCTCGAGCGCCTCGCATGGGTCATTACTCTGACCGAGAATGGCGGGTATTCGTATACCGTCGTGGTTGATGCCACAGATGGATCGTTTATCGGATCCCAATATGATGACAGCATCTGGCCGGAAGCCTGGCTGTTGTACAATCTCTGATTGCGCATGTGGTGAGAGGGAAATCTTCTCATCCGCCGTTTTCCTTTTTCCGTCCCTGGCCAGGCCGGGGCGGTCTCTTTTTTTGAATCATTAAAATTTGAACACGAACTTTTCCGGTTTAGGTCACCATGTATAAGAATCACCAACAGGAACGCATGGTGGGGTTCGCAGTCGATAGACATGAGGAAGGCTGCTCCTGCACCGGGCGTATGTGTTTCCTTCGCTGGACCTGTCCCCCAGGACTTAACCCTTCGGGTCTTAAAAAAACGCCATCTGAATCAGCTCATGGCGGGTGATTCCAGTAACAGGAGATCCTTCTCGACAGCACTCACCACATCCGCTGTCAGATCCTGGCCCTGGGGTGATTGTACTGCCTGTGCCCGGTATCGTTCGGCATAGGTCTCGAATTTCCGGCCCATCTGGTACGTCACCTGGCTTGACCATTCCTTGAGGAGCCTGAAGTAACCGGCAATGATCGATCCGAAAGATTCGTCGAACTGCCGGTGTACCTTCCCTGCCACCAGTTTTTCTCCCAGGTGCGTCCCGAGCATTGCGGTGAATGCGTATGGTGGCACCGTGACATGGATCTTTCCGGGATCAAAAGACGGCATATCCCGGACAAGCGAGAGGAATTCCTTATCTCCGGGCACATCGGCAATGGCGAGGTCTGCTGCGCTTTTTACGAGCTCGTTCTGCAGGCTGGTGGCAAGGGTTTCGATCTGGTTCTGGATATCATTTATTCCTGCCTGCACGGTCTGGAGAATAGCGGTGCGGATCGCATCATCTTTGTCGGAAATTTTTCTGTCAGCGCCCTCGTGCCCTTCGTTTGTGGTGCCTGAAGCAGAAGCGATCCAGGTTTCAAAAACCTTCCCGTTCATCGCATCGGCCTTTTCCCGGCAGGCTTTGCCGGTTTCGACAATAAGACCGGTCGCCCTTCGCAAACGGATTTCAACATCCCGGGCGGATTCTGCATTTCCCGCAGGTGCGTGCCGGCTCCTTCGGAGTTGGTTCTTCAGGGAATACACAAGAGATTCACGCAGCGCACCAATCTTTCTCTGTAACGACGCGGCCCGGAGATCCTGCGCGTGGCTCATGACCGGAAGGATCTCCTCTTCGAACCACCGGTCGAGCAGCTTCCGGTGTGAGGGGTGGACACTGACCGGGTGGACCGGCAGGTCAAGGCCGGTATCTGAGACTATGTGCTGCCTGATGTACCCGATGGTCTTTTCGCAGTCAGGCTGGTCGAGGAGATCTGCTTTACTGAGCAGGATATGTGCGGGAATGGCAGCTTCCTGCAATGCACGGATGGTCCGCACGTCTTCTTCGGTCAGCGTGGATCCCGCATCGATCAGGACCACCCCAAGATCGCACCGGGGCAGGTACGCCAGGGTCTCGGCAGCACCTCCTGTTGCAAGTGAACCAAGACCCGGCGTATCAACAAAGGAAACCCCTTCTGAGAGGCGCGATACCGGGATAGTTACGGTAAGGCGTGTCACATGCTTTACGTTGTTGGGGTTGTGCTGTTCGGTAGCGAACTCCCCGAGCTGCTGGATTCCGAACGTTTTTGCCGGTGCATCGGCAAACGATACCGTGAGTGATGGCTCTTCCCCGTGGATGATGCGCGTGGGGACGGCCGTAACCGGGGTCACACCTACCGGCAGGATGTCAGTACCGATGATGGTGTTGAGGAGCGACGACTTGCCGGAGCTGACACGCCCGAAGACCGCGATCTCAAAACTCCGGTCCTCGGCACGGTTAAGGATTGAGTCGATTGTCCCCCGGAATTCCACAAGTCCCCGTTCCGTGACTACCCGTTCGATCCGGGAAAGCAGGCCGAGATCATTACCGGCCCCTTCCAGCCGCTGCATCCGTTCCCGGAAATCCTGCCCGGCTCCTTTGTCGAGATACTGGCCGAGGCGTGAGACAAGCGCCTGCAACTCCCCTGCAATGCCATTGAGTTCTGTCGCGGCGGTGTCGGGGAGATTGCCAAACCCCATCATGTATTGTGGTTTGAGTTCTTCGACTGCAACATCGATGACATACAGCCTGCTATGAACAGCCCGCGAAACGGGAATGCCGGGCTGGCTGCTGCTGCTCATCCCCTGCCCTTCCATTACCTGGACGAGACGGGCACGGATACGCGCGATATAATCCTCGATCGTCTTCTGCTGCGCCGGGGAAATGTCCATGACATACTCCGGGAATGCGGTTCGGGATGAGGACTCGTTGAGGACACCTTCGATCTCGCCAAGAAGCCTGTCGATGTGCTGGCAGGTGACCCGGAGGTGCTTTGAGAGGTATTCATTTGATGGATCGGTACCGGGCGCCATGGGAATGATTGGTCACCTCACGAATGCTTTCCGGCCGGTACAGACTGTCATGCCGCCTGGTTCTTCTTCTCTCCTCATGATCTGGCTGAGCTTCATTACTTCGTCGTAAAAATTCATAGTTGTCCGATTTTTTCCACGCAGGCCCGTCATCCTGTCAGAACCCGCAGACCTGACAGAATCCAAATTTCGTTACAACTCCAAAATTTTCTTTTTTTTCGCCATTTTTTTTATTTTTTCATTAAGATTGGGACTGTTTTCCATACTGTGCCATTCATCATTACTCATCCCCATAAAAAAACCGCATGATGAACATTTAATCCAGGCTTCATAGTGATCAGGGAATTCTGTATGAATTGTTGATTTTCCACACTGGGGGCAGGTAAGCATCTTCAGGTTGATTGAAGTGGTAACCTCGCTGTCCCTTTCCTGCGGGTAGATCCTTGAATCTCCCGTGATGGTCTTGTGGTCACCACCGGTTTTTACCGTATCTGATCCCGGGATGCCTTTGCCGGCCTTACCTTTTGAATCGTCAGTCATCCGATTTTTCACTCCGTTCGATGATTTTACCTTTGGCTTAAGTCAGGGAAAGTTCTTTCCCTGACCCTGTCAGGTTATCGGCAGTTTTTGAAATTCGATATGCCGAAGAAAATAGTTTGGCTGCCGACAACCTGACAAAAACTCTATCAAGGTCCTGTTGCGTTGTCGGGACTTTTAAATAGTGAATATTAATGGATTACGACGATATTATGATAGTCAGGTCCCGTTAACACAACAGCACCAGGTCTCCTTTAGTCTGAACTAAAAACAGAGAAGTACGGGGATCAGATATTACCTAAATTATTGATCAGCTGGTTGATATCGTTGCTATTACCCGTATTACTCATATTACCCATATTGTTGATCAGCCGGTTGATATCGGCGCTATTACCTGTATTCCCCATATTCCCCATATTACCCATATTGCCAATATTTCCAATATTACCCATATCGAGCGAACCGAACTGGGACATCAGCGGACTGATAACCATCACATAGACAATGACTAACGCGATCGCTACAACCGCGATTGCAAACACGATAAACAGGATCATGTGAAGCATCCGGGTCTCACGAAACGGGATCTCACCGGTATTCATCTTTCCTGCCGTGGAATATGCATTGTATAATGCGTAAAACCAGACGATAAGTCCCGGGATAAGGAAGATGACCAGACCCACAAGGGTCATGATAAAAAGGGCGAATCCTTTCGCTGCCTCCCCGTTATAAACCTGGCCGAGACCGGGAAGAAACGTCGAACAGGTCCCGGCGATCAACTGGCTTTTTTGCTCCCGCGGTGCTGCTGAATAGCCGGGAAAACCCACCGGCATCTTCCCGTCCATCCGGGCACCGCAACCGCTGCAGAATCGCGGTTTTTCCTCATCTGATACTTTACCGCAGTGGGGACAAATCTGGGACATACGGGGGCTCTTGAAAGGTGATTGATCTTCACGGGTAAAAGACTTGCCAATGAGGGAGGAATGCAACGAATTTTTGGTCTGGCCAGCG
>NZ_JBAVMX010000034.1:0-3035 GCF_049690535.1 Methanoregula sp.
GTCTTGACTATGTCAAGAAAAACCACGGCGGTATCGGAAAGGCAAAGCAGACCCAGGAAGCAGTCAGCGACATTGCATCCGAAGTCACGCTCTACGGTATGGAGCAGTACGAGCAGTACCCGACCACACTCGAGGACCACTTCGGCGGTTCCCAGCGTGCGTCCGTCCTTGCTGCAGCGTCAGGTATCTCCGCATCACTTGCAACCGGAAACTCCAATGCAGGTCTGAACGGCTGGTACATGTCGATGCTTATGCACAAGGAAGGCTGGTCACGTCTCGGCTTCTTCGGCTACGACCTGCAGGACCAGTGTGGTTCCGCAAACTGTATGTCCGTCCGGCCAGACGAGGGCTGCATCGGAGAACTCCGTGGCCCCAACTACCCGAACTACGCAATGAACGTCGGACACCAGGGAGAGTACGCCGCTATTGCCGCTGCCGCCCACTATGGACGCCAGGATGCCTGGACCCTGTCCCCGCTCATGAAGATCACGTTTGCCGACCCGTCGCTCAAGTTCGATTTCTCCGAACCACGCCGCGAGTTCGCAAAGGGTGCAATCCGCGAGTTCATGCCCGCTGGCGAGCGCTCACTGATCATCCCCGCAAGGTAAGCACGATCGTCCCCCAACCAAATTTTTTTTCTTTTTTGTAATTTTCCCTGATACGAGCGTGTCCGCAGCAGACCGGCAGATCACCCTTTGATCCAAGAGGTGGCCGGCAAAGGTACCAGTCTCCCCGTGTCTCACCCCCCGGGAGCGTTCCTGAAGGGTACGAGAGTTTAAATGATTTATGCGCATATGAGTAATTATAACACAACAATGCGAGAGTGATACAATGCCAGAACCAACAACCAGCACCGAGAAACCAGTCGCCGCCCGACGCGGGTGCATTGATGAACACACCTGCGCCTGCGGTGAAAAACACGAGGAGCCCAACAGCGGGGTCAGCCACCGGGAAGCCTGCACGTCCCCCCTGAAATTCGGTGAAACCTGCTGCTGCCAGTCCGAAGAGGAGGCTAAAAATGCACGCCACCCCTGCGGGCACGGGCCGCGCTGTCACTGACACCATCTCTTTTTTACAACAAATGACCTCCACGGAACGGCGAGAGTGATGCCCGGTTCACTTCTGATCTCTGACCTGCTTGAGCGGTACATGAAGGAGAAGGGATACACGGAGCACTGGCTTACCGTCCAGGAACTCCGTGCCTGGTTTCCGCAGGACTGCCCGTCGGGTCAGGCACTTTCAGGGTTCCTTGGCAGGAACCACAACGGGGCCTTTGCTGCCTGCCGGTATAAGGTGACGAGGATTGAAAAATTCAGGGATACGATCCATCCCTACCGGATCATCAGGAGGTATCTCGTACAGGAAAGGCCGGTACGACAAAACCACGCACGGCAGGGACACATGAATGAAAAAACTGCCCCGGTAAGACTGTTATACCAAAACGGACACACTCTCTCAGGGAATGTACGATAGTGCCCGATGAACAACCAGTCCAGAATGAATGCCCCCGCCGGGGAAGACCGCGTCTCAGGCGTATTATCACCAGTACTTCGGAATCACGCTGCTATAAGCCCTGCTGCTGTCCGGTGGAGGACGGGGCCGGGATCTCGCTCCAGCCCGATGAGATCGAACTTATCCGGCTTATCGACCTGGAGGGACTGGAGCAGGAGGAAGCGGCAGAAAAACTGGGGGTCTCCCGCAAGACCGCATGGCGGGACCTGCATGAGGCCCGCCGCAAGATTGCCGATGCACTGGTGAACGGGAAAGGGATCGAGATAGCCGGTTGCCAGAAGGCAGCGGAAGGCCGGTGCCCGAAGTGCCCCCGGAAAACCCCCTAATTTGTTCCTGACTTTTTTGTAGTTCCGTCATCTTTTTATGTTTTCGCTCATATGGGTAATTACCCCCGAACGATGGAGGACGAGGCAACGATTATGAGCAACGAACCAATGAAAATACCCGTGAATTATGGTGAGGCAGCAGAAGCGCTGAAATCAATACTGGGCCTGAAGGGATCGCCCGTTGCCATCAGGTTTGCGCCCACCAAGGCCGATATCCCGGCCGGGATCCCGGAGCTGGATAAGACTATCCGGCACTGTTCGATGGTGAACCTGGCCCGGATGGAGGGGAAGATCTTCTATGCTCCTGCCAGCAGGCACGAATGTAACGGAGGGGCGTGGTCGCTGGGGTTAAAGGAGATCACGCAGACCTTAAAAAACGGCGAATTCTATTTCAAACTGGGAAAATTTGACAGCGATGCAGCCTGCAAACGGACGATCGAGCGGATCCCGCACCTGGACACGGGGGAGACCTATGCAACACTCTATGCCCCGCTTGAAACAACGCCCTTTTCCCCGCAGGTCATCGTGATCGTGACAACGCCCCGCAACATGCTCAAGCTCGCCCAGAGCACGCTTTTCAGGCTCGGCGGGAGGATCTGTGCCGAGTTTGCCGGCATCCAGTCGGTCTGTGCGGATGCAACGGCGCAGACCTACCTCTCGGGACAGCCGAACTTCTCGATGGGCTGCGACGGGTCGCGGAAATATTCCGGCATCGGCGACGACGAGATGGTGATGGGGTTCCCGGCCGAGATGCTCCCGGAACTCGTCACTGCCCTCCCCATCGTTACCGGGGCAGCCGGTTCAAAATAACCTTTTTTAATCGCGGGACCGGCGGGCCGGCGCCGAGCCGTAAAAGACAAAAACCCTTATCCCCTGCCGGAGGGAAAAAAGCATAATGAAAAATCCGTTCCACGTGATGATCATCCCGACGCTGGGCTGCCCCGGCAGGTGCAAGTACTGCTGGAGTTCGGAAGAGGGCTCGCCCATCATGAAGCCGGAGACGGTACAGGAGATTGTGGAATGGCTCAAAGGAGTGGACAGGGAACGGGTCACGTTCACGTTCCACGGCGGGGAGCCGCTCTTGGCCGGGGCGGACTTTTACCGTACGGTGCTGCCGATCCTCGCCGATGGGCTCGCACGGATGCACCCGGAGTTTGCGATGCAGACGAACCTCTGGCGGATGACGCCGGAGATCGC
>NZ_JBAVMX010000035.1:0-4150 GCF_049690535.1 Methanoregula sp.
AGGGCATCCGGGGGATAACGATCGAAGAGGGATTGTAATCCGGTGTAGATCTCAAGCAAACGCTCTGCCGGCCGGGTCCCGGCCCGGGTCTCGATACACCCGTAGCAGACCGGCGTTGCGGTGCCCCGGTCGACCCTGATCACCCCGTATCCGAGCCGTGCGAGCCCGGGATCAATCCCTGTTACAATCATGAACTGCACATCACTGACAGTACTTAGTGTTACGACACCAGCCCATAAAATCCTCTGTCCACTTCTCCATTTCGGGATAACGTTTTCCTGCCTCTCCGGAATCCCGGAATGCCGCAGGAGGGATAAATTCTATCTAGAGTGGCGTATAATATGGGGATAAGGTGAAGTATGAAAAATGTTAAACGTCCGACTTACTCGTTCCTCATCCTTGTGATCGGGCTTATTCTCATTAACTCGCTGCTGGCTTGGTTTTCCCTTCTGATCTCCCACATCATCAGTCCCTCTTCCACTCTTCCCGCCGGCGTTGCACTGATCCCTATCGCTGCTGCGTTCATGCTGATCTTTGCTCTATGGTATGGCATGTACGGAGCGATTGCCGCGTATGTCGGCTGTTTCATCGGATCCGGTCTTCTCTCGGGGATGCCGGCAACCGTTGCGATCTACTTCTCGCTCGCGGGTCTCTGGCAGGTTCTTATCCCACTTACGGCATTCCGGATATTTGACGTCAATGTCGGTATGGAATCCAGCCGCGATCTCTTCCACCTTGTTTTGTTCGGGGTGATCCTCAACAACGTCATCGGAGCGGCGTGGGGATCTATTGCGCTCGCGATCGGAGGGGTTATGGGGTGGTCACAGGTCCTGTCCGTATTTACCACATGGCTGATCGGAACTGCAGTTCTAACGATCATTATTGTCCCGCTGGTGCTCCGCCGCTGCACATCCCGTGTCGAGAAATCGAAAGTTTTTGTAAAGAATTACTGGTTTTAACCGGTTTTTCCTTTTTTGTCTCTGTAGATTTTCTCAATGAGAATAAGAGATGTTTTGTTAAGTCTTCGGCAGTTTGTTATGTTTCTTCCGAGGGAAAAAAATTTAGGATTGCCGACAACCTGACAGAACCCGGTTCTGGTTGTTGTTGAAGATTTTTACAGAGCCCAAAATCTGATAACCCCCATGACGCATCGTTGGTTGGAACCTTACCTGTCACCGACGATAAAAACCCCTCAAAACCACCGCATCTCACCTTTCGGATATCCTTGGTTCAAGCATATGGTGCTTATGGATGAGGATCACAGGTCTTTTCTCAAAAAAACCGGGACGATTTTCCCCGGTGAGGAACCCCCTTTATTTTTCGGCCGTAATGCCCCTCCGGACCTGCCCGAAGTCCCGGACAACCTTGCGGATCAGCCGGTTTTTCACGCTCAAAGGAACGCGGCTAAATTGCACGGTTTTTTCCCGATTAAAACGCTCGGTTTCAAAAAATACCAGATTAAAAGGATAATCGTGGAGAGGATTGGCGCCACTTCCACTGGAACTTCCCGGACCCGAATCCGGCCCGACACCTCTTTCGTCGGAGAAACTATTATGGAATACCGTGGGTCCGGCCACACCCCATTTATAAAGGGGAGACCGCCCGAAAAGGGGGCGGTACAATCTGTTTTGGATGAGGATTTCTCCAGAGCACTTTTTTATAACAGGATACAGGAATCCCTTCAGGCGGTTTGTTCCTGTCCTGACCGGAATGGCCGAGAGCGGGGATTAAAAATCCATATGAGGATCCGCATGATAACCGGGACGAACAGGTATGCAAGCATTGAGTACTGGGAAGACATAAGAGAGAGTGTAATCCCGACGCATGCAGCAATAATGATGATGATCCGTTCCAGTGCAAAATCCAGTGCACGACTGGGATGAACCGGCCCGTTCAGGAGGGTTGGGCAGCGGATAATGTACTGCCACTGGATAAAAAAGAGGATCCCGAGGATCAGCATATTGGCATGGAAAACAAGGGTCGCGATCTGGACGTGCGAATAATCCCCGGAAAGATTGGTCGAAAACGGCACCAGCACCACAAAGATCAGGATCAGGATGTTGAGCCACAGAGCGATTTTATTGACCGAATGGAGGAAATGGAACTGCTCGTGATGGACTATCCAGAAACTTGCAAGGATAAAAAACGCGATCAAAAAGCTGAGGAATTGCGGGTACATTGTGGCAAGGTACTTCGGCAGTTCGGTTGCAGCGTCCGCTTTGGGGATGGAAGGGACGGCGAGACCCACGACAAGAAGGGTCATGGCAAACGCAAATACCCCGTCAACAAGTGCCTCGAGCCGGTTCTTCGAGATAAAATTATTTTCAGCAGATTCCTGTGCGTCCATACTCATAGTACTACGTGAAGGGATTGTACGTAAACCTTTTTAATTTCCATTTCGATCCTTATCGCGAGCTCAAACGCAGTCATTCACTAACTGTCGCACATCTTTATGATACCATGGGCATACCACTACTCTGGTGAACACTCACATGAAGATCCTCGGTATCAACGGGAGCCCCCGAAAGGTGAAAAGAGCCAGACGCGCCGGCTGGTTCTTGGCGTGCTCGAAGGGGCACGTGCAACGGGAGCGGATGTGACGTTTGTCGATGTCTGCGCATTAAAGATCAAATACTGCACAGCCTGCACGACCTGCTATGCGAAAGGCGAGTGCATCCATGACGATGATATGCCGGCCCTGTACGAGAAACTGCTCAATTCTGACGGTATCGTGCTTGGCTCACCGGTCTACATCAATTCGGTGACGGCGCAGCTTAAAACCATGCTCGACCGTATGGCCGACGGCGTCCACTGCCTGCATTTTACCGGGAAATACGGCTGTGCGGTTTCCACGGCCGGCGGGGCAATGGCAGAAGAGACTGCCGAGTACATGAACGCCTCGATGCGGATGCTTGGGGCCACCACGGTTGGCACGGTTGGCGTGAACTTCATGGGTAACCCGGATGCGATCCTGCCCGCGGAGAAGAAGGCAAAAGACCTGGGCAGGAAACTGGCAGAGGCCATCCAGACACAGTGGAAGGATCCGGTCCAGCAGGCATATTATGCAGACAGGAAAGCCCACATGAAGCAGCTGGTGCTGGCGAACAAGGATGTGTGGACGCACGAGTTCGATCACTGGAATGCGATGGGCTGGATGTAATTTTTTTATTTCGCTGTGCGTTTGCCGGAACGCCGAAAAAAAAAGATGGATTTTATTGTGGATTTCTTTTCTTGATCATTTCCAGTGCTTCGAATGCTTCGCGCCGTACGGAAACATTCTCATCGGATAAGAGGCCGGTGAGGTGGTCGGCAGCCTTCTGGTCACCGATCTCCCCAAGAAGGAGAGCTGCCCGTTTCCTCACGTCACTCTGGTCGTCTTTTAAGACCATGATGAGCGGCGTTGTCGCCGGCTGGCCGAGCATCCAGAGCGCCTCCATCGCGCCCGTTCTTGTGCGGACATCGCCTTCGCGGAAGACCTGCATGAGCGGAGCAATTGCGGGAACACCGAGCGCTGCAAGCGCTTTGACAACGTCTATCCTGACTGCCCTGTCCGGGTCTGCGAGTGTCTCGATGAGTGAGGGAATTGCCTTTGTGTTCCCGATCTGGCCCAGCACTGCAGCGGCCTCTTTGCGGATACCCGAGTTCTGGTTTGAAAGGGCATCGATGAGCGGTTCGACCGAGGGCTCCCCAATGGTAGCCAGTGCCAGTGCAGCCCTGCGGGAAATATCCTCGTTTTTATCGACAAGGGCCTGGATGAGAGGCGAGATCGATGCCTGTCCCAGTGAGCAGAGTGTCGCCATGGCAGACATCCGCACATGCTCCAGGGGATCGTTAAGACTCTCAATCAATGAGGTTACAGCATGCGGGTCGCCAATCCTGCCCAGCGCCACGGCCGCCTCATGACGGACCCATGGATCTGCATCCCTGAGGGATTCGATAATGTTTGCTACCGCACGGCCTTCGCCCATAACCCCGAGAGCCTGCACTGCCCCGCGGCGGATGAACGGGTGATTGTGCTTGAGCGACTGGATAAGCGGGGTGACCGCCGGCTCACCAATGAGCTGGAGTGCCCGGATCGTTTCCTGTCGGACATCCTCGCCCGGATCGGCGAGAGCCCCGATCAACGGTACGACTGCAGGTGCACCGATCT
>NZ_JBAVMX010000036.1:0-22198 GCF_049690535.1 Methanoregula sp.
GCAGAACAGGAGGCGACCTCTTTTTGGCTCGTATTTCTGAATTTTTGGTAGCTCACCGGGTCGGTCATCCCAAGGCCGATCCGGTAGTCCCGTGCCATCCAAGCATCCCCGCTCTCGTAAACTGCAAGCCACCGCAGCGGGTTCACCTGCGGGATCGCCCACATAGTGCCGCGAAGCGCCGGCCGAGATGCAAGGAACGCGGCGAACCGAACGAGCAGGAACACAACAATGATCGTCCCGTAAGCGACCATCCCTTCCGCGAGAGTGACGACCCCCAGTGCCATCCAGATCAGGAAAAAGAGACTGACTGCCATTAAAAATATGCTCGGGCCCGGGAGGAGGAAAAGGGCATATTTCTTATCGGAGGCCGGGGCGAGGAGCGGGAGACCGGGCGTTGCCGGGAGATCCATGGCAATGTGCAGGAACGCGCCCGCGAGTACCACAACAAACCCGGCAGGGCCGGCGCGGACGAGGAGTGCCGGAGCGACGAGCCCTGCAAGGGCCGCAAGGGTGATGCCGGCATATGCGAGGACTGACATCACGACCGCGCCCGCAAGGCTGTGGGCGATCCCGCCGTGGATAAAGAGGTAGAGCGACGGGTGTCTGTTGGAGATGAGGGAAAAGAGCACATCGGTATCGATGATCACGGCACCAATTACTGCAAACGGAATGAAATGCGGGAACCCGAGAGCGTAAGCGAAGATGGCCGCGACAAGCGCGTGAGTAAGTGAGTCCACACGATCCGTTTACCGGCGAATCTACAAAAGGCTGCCCGTTCCTCAAAAAATTGTCGGGGACCCGATCGTAACGGGGGACCAGCACCGGCAGCACTGCTCCTGCCGTCGAAGGCAACAATAGAGGATCGATAGATATAACCTGGTGGTTACATCACCGGAAAGTTCTCAAAACCCGGATGATATAGTATAGAATTATCAGGGAGTGCCAAACCGGGTATGAAACTACGATCAGTCTGCCATATCCATAATCTGCAGGGAATCGGGTCACTTGTCCTGATCGTTCTCTGTATCGCCCTTGTCCTTGCGGCCGGGTGTACAGGTGCCGGCACGACCCCCCCTGCCCCGGCGGCCGCGGATGCCCTTTCACCATTTGTCACGCCGTCGGGATCCTCGGCCACGAAAGTATCCTTTGACCCCATTGTCGGGATCTGGAGGAGCACCGGCTCCGGGCACCAGTTCCAGATCGTTTTCGATGTAAATGGCAAAACGCAGGAGACGGATTCCAGCATCCCCAATGTGTGTTACAACGGGACGTGGATTCCCGCAGGGGACAATACGTATCTTGTGACCCGCGATACCGGGAAAAATACCCTCTGGATCCACGAAAGGTCTGCCAATACGATCTACAAACAGGAGGCTCCCAGTATCGTGTATTCCCTTTACCAGGGGACCGGCATGTCTGCGGGAAGCCCGACTGCAACAGCAGGGCCATCCGCAGTTCTTTCCGGGACCGGCAATATGATTGTGCCTTTCACCGCAACCGAATCCGGGTTATGGGTATTTACCCTGACCTACTCAGGCCCGAGTAATTTTATTGTCTGGCTCAATGATGACCGGGGCAACCAGCTGACTCCTCTCGCAAACAAAATCGGCGTGTATTCCGGGACAAAAACCCAGAGCCTGAACACGGGAAAATATTACCTGAACGTTACGGCAAGCGGCCCCTGGACCATCCAGGCATCGGTATCGTAACACCATTCCTCTTTTTAATTCCGAAGATTCGAAACCATTCACGCACAAAAAGAGCCTCACCTTTGAGCCTGCAACGCGAGAAATTTCTATTATTTTTCGATACCTGTTTATGAGGAAATATGCGTAAACAAGGCTCAAATTCAGGAATAGATTTTAACGAAAAGTAACAAGGCCAGGGCCGAGATTTGAACCCGGGTCGAGGGATCCACAGCCCCTTAGGATAACCAGACTACCCTACCCTGGCAGATGTTCCTGTTAATTTGGTCGTGGACTCTGATTAATTTAACTCCCTGCTCCACCAGGTACCCCCGCAACGGATGACCGGCCGGACCATGGACACTGTCCGGGAGCGATTATTAATAGGGTGGGGCGTCCATTAAGTTATCAGGTGGCCTTGACAGGATATTTTTAGGGGGGCATGCGGCATCGGATGATGCCGCGCCACGGATGATTTTTAATCCACTGTTATCAGGGCACATGCGAACGGAAAGGTGGGGATATGGCGGCAGACCCGAAGATCAGGACGCCGATTGTGTGCGTTATGGGGCATGTGGATCATGGCAAGACCTCGCTTCTTGACCGGATACGCGGCTCATCGGTTGTCGCATCGGAAGCGGGAGCGATCACCCAGCATATCGGGGCAACAATCGTCCCCATAGAAGCAATCCGCATGATGAGCGGGTCGATGGAGAAGATCCCCATCAACATCCCCGGCCTTCTCTTTATTGATACCCCGGGGCACCATGCGTTTACGACGCTCAGGGCCCGGGGTGGTGCACTCGCTGACATGGCGATCCTCGTTGTCGATATCAACCAGGGTTTCCAGCCCCAGACAATCGAGGCTTTGCAGATCCTGCGGAACTGTAAGACGCCGTTTGTGATAGCGGCGACAAAAGTCGACCGGCTTCACGGCTGGCGGATCAACAAGAATGAGTCATTCCTTTCGACATATGCAAAACAGAACGAGCGGGTAAAGACCGATGTCGAGACGAAAACCTACGAGATCGTAGGCAATCTCTCTGACCTCGGGTTTTCAGCGGACCGGTACGACCGGGTCTCGGATTTCCGGCGTAACCTTGCGATCGTGCCGGTGAGCGCCCACACGGGAGAGGGGATCGCCGACCTTTTGATGGTCATGATCGGGCTTGCCCAGCGCTACCTTGGAGAGGAACTCAAACTTGCGGTTGAGGGGCCGGGTTCCGGCACGGTCCTTGAAGTAAAAGAGGAACGGGGACTCGGAGCGACACTGGATGTGATCCTGTACGATGGCACGCTCTCGGTGGGCGATGAGATCGCGATGGCCTCACAGGATGATATCGTGGTGACCAAGGTCCGCTCGCTCTTGAAGCCACACCCATTAAAGGAGATCCTTGTTGAGGACAAGTTCGAGCATGTCAAATCCGTGGCGGCAGCAGCGGGGATCAAGGTCTCGGCCCCGGGCCTCGAAAAGGTGATCGCGGGTTCGCCACTCTTTGTTATCCGGGACAATATCGATGAGCTTTCAATCCGGATCAGGAAGGAGATGGAAGAGATCCACGTCAACCTTGCCGAAGAGGGCATCGTGATCAAGGCGGACACGATTGGCGCCCTGGAAGCGCTCTGCAAGGAACTGGAAGCAAAAAACATCAAGGTGATGCGGGCGCAGGTCGGCCCGGTGAGCCGACACGACCTGATCGACACCGAAACCATCAAGAACCCGGCGTTCCGCGTGCTCCTGTCGTTCAACACCCCGATTCTCCCCGATGCGGCGGAGATTATCAAGGACCCGCTCTATACGCAGGTGAAAGTTTTCTCTGCACAGGTAATTTACCAGCTCATCGACCAGTACGTCGCGTGGCGGGACGAGCAGAAGCGGATCGCGGAGAAAGCACAGTTCGAGCACGTGATGATGCCGGCGAAGATCCGGCTGCTGCCGGACTGCGTGTTCCGGCAGAGCAACCCGGCAGTGGTCGGGGTGCGGGTGCTGGGCGGGAAACTCCGGGGCGATGTCGACCTCGTCAAGCTGGACGGGAAGAAGGTCGGGCACCTGAAATCCATGCAGCTCCGGCAGGAATCAATCAAGGAAGCGGATGCCGGCCTTGAAGTGGCGATCTCGATAGAGGGCGCAACGATCGGCCGACAGCTGAACGTGGGCGACGATCTGCTCGTGGATCTTCCCGAGCGGCACGTAAAAGTGCTCGAACGTGAGATGCTCAAGAACCTGAATATCAGCACGCAGGAAGTCCTTGCCGAGTTCGTTGCGATCCGACGCAAGTCAGAGCCGTTCTGGGGCAAGTGAGCGGCCCCGCGAACCGGCATGTGTGGCTGCACCTTTGAGTGACGCGAGGATTTAATAGCGTAACGGTAGAATAACATAGGTACTTCACGTGCACAGGCGTTCTTGCGCCGGATAGCCGGAGAGTGAACGGGTCGCCCGTTAACGGGGGCAGTCCGGGATAAGTCAATAAGGAGAATCAAGCATGGTTGAGTTAAAAGTAGTTGTTTCAGACCCCAAGACCGGTCGCGCCTACAATGTTGATGCCAGCACCGGCGCAGCAGGATCGATCGTAGGGAAGAAAATCGGAGACGAACTTGACGCAGGCCCGCTCGGGCTTGCAGGCTATAAGATCCTGATCACCGGGGGCACGGACCAGACCGGGATTCCCGCGAGAAAGAGCCTGCCCGGCGCAGGAAGAAGGAGACTCCTGCTCGCGGAAGGCGTCGGGTTCCACCCGGTAATGGAGGGGGAGCGCAAGAGAAAGATGATCCGCGCCAACGAGATCACCCTTGAGTTCGTGCAGGTCAACGCACGCGTGACCGCGTACGGCGAGAAGACCCTTGATGAAATCTTCCCCAAGGTAGAGAAGGCCGAGGGCGAAGAGAAGAAGGCAAAAGAGAGAAAAGTCCGGAAGTAATTCCGCGGCTCTGATACTTTTTTCACGTTGTTGTTTTTGGTGCATTGGCGGTACGCTTGCGTATCTGCCGGTGTTTGCTCCCGGGTTCTGAATGGAGATTTTAAAAACGCGATCCCAGGGATTTTGCCCGGCCGTGGGCATCCCTGCATTACAATCTAATTTCAAGAGATTTTTCCGGCAGGTAAGTGCAAAACAAATTTCACTCAACGCCAGATATATTCCCTCCTGAAATAACCAGATTGTATGCAAACCAGGATCAAGTGTCCCAAAGGACTCAGGTACTCCTGCTGCAACTGCTGGTTCAGGGGCTGGTGCCCGTATTCCAACTGCAGTTAAGCGTATGAACACGGCCGGAGCCGGTTCGGCCGGAAAAATCCCTTGTCATGGGAGACCGGGTCGTATTTACCCTCTCGCGGGAGGAGACGAGAAAATATTCTTTTTGCGTTTAAATCGGAACGTGGCCTCGATCCGTCCGGTTGAACCGATCAGCCGCTGAAATTCTGTCATGTAAATTCTGAAAAAGTCTTTTTTGCCATTCTCTTTTTTTCTACACACCCGTTCTTTTTTAAGGCCTTCTCAATAGACCACCGGCCACGGCAAAACATCTCACCAAGCTGCGCGATCAACTCTTTTTTTGTCGTCCCTTTTGAAACGAGCCGCCCGTATTCTTCCTTCAGACGAATGCAATCTTCTTGTGTCCATGACTTGCCGTGATTTTCAGGAATACTTGCTACTGAATGCCGCAGCGAGGGAATAAAACAGCCGGGTCTTAACGTTTCAATCTCCTTGATCTTCGTGTCGAACATTTTTCTGGAGATCTCAAATCCAAGTACCCTGCGGTTGAGGCCCAAGGCAACTTTTGCGGTGGAGAAACCGCCAAGGAAGAAATCACAGACCAGATCTCCCTCGTTACTGCTGTACTGGATCATCTTGAAGAGCAGTTTTGCGGGGAGCTCGTTCTTGTTCTTGATCTGCCCGGGTTTATATTCGCGGTTGATAATCCAGACATCTTCGCGGTCGGTATTGTTGAGGGACCGGTTATCCCCGGATTTTTCATCAAGACCATACCGGGATTCAAGGTTGAATGTCCGGGTTCCTCCGGACTTTTCGTAAAACAGGATGTGGTAGTGGGATGAAACGTATTTCTGGCGGGTGAATACCCCGAAGTTATATTTCCAGATGATGTGGTTGATCTCTTTGAGGGTTGTTTTCCGTAATGCATTGAGAACATCGATGAGGTTGGTGTATCCGGATACGATGTAGATCGACCCGCCGGGCCTGAGCACCCGTTCTGCTTCCCGGATCCATTTCTCACTGAACTCCGCATACTCTTTTTGCGAGATCTCGACATATCCTTCAACGACAAAATCCTCGTTCCGGTTATAATGCTGGTGAAGTTTGTCCCCGTTAATCCCATACGGGGGATCAGTGATGATGAGATCAACGGAGTTAGCCGGGATGTACCGGGCTGCACCACGGATGCAATCGCCGTTGTAGAATGTACTGTTGTGGAGGATGACAGGCTTCATAATATGCGGGTTTTTAGTAATGTAGAGTGGGAGACGATGGTATTTGAGAGATGTGTGTTGAAGGGTACCGTGATAACCCGGGGGCCGTTCCTCCAGATCGTAACTCCCGAAATTTGACCAGAGACAGCATATCGCCCCCTACCGGTATTTTATACACGAGATCCCGGCACAACGTGTTTTAGAGATAAGAGGGTACGCTATCTTCAACCGAGATGCGCGATCAGTTCACGTGCTATATCGATACCTTCACACTAAATCCCGTTTGGCATCCATGGACAGTTTACGGTCAATTGAACCGAAAACGGTGATGTCAGTTAACAAAATCAGGAAAAAAATACGGGTCCGGGCCAAAGCCGGCTTATACGCCAGCTGTAACCGTAACCTTTCCGTAGGATGCGCTCGTGCTGTTGGATGCGAGCTGGCTGCCGTTCTTGTAGATACTCACGGTCAGCGGATGGGTGGCGGTATTGTCGTTTTTCTGGAAGACTGCCGTTACCGTGCCGGTGGCATTGGTCACCGGGTACATTCTGATTCCCGAGTCCGCTTCCTTTGTGGTTTCACCATTTGTCGTATAGGTACCGGTGAATCCGCCGATATAATCGACCTGAACATAGACGCCCGTGGCGGGGATGGTCACCGGTGTTGTTGTGACAACAACGATAGCAGACGATGACCCCGATGTACCGGACGATGTCGCTGCGCTTGTAGTCGTTTGCGCTGTCGCTGTACTAGATGCAGTGTGACCTGCTGACGATCCACCCAGACCGGTAAAGAAGAAGAGTGCAACGACCACGACCACAATAATACCAACAATCGTGGCAACCAGAAGCCACGGGATCTCGGGCGAGCTGCGTCTGCCCCCATGAATATGTGTTCGCATATATACCTGTTCCACGTTGGGTTTAATATTGTTTTTTAGAGCGAATCCGAGGTTGAAGGGAAAAAACAGGCGAAGATGACCCGGAAAAAGATCAAAGGACAAATAGGCGCGGGCTTACTCGTTCTTTAACGCAGCAGTCAGGGCTTCGCGCAAATCCTCGTACGGCACCCGGTATTGCTTTGCAAGCAGGACAAGCGCCGCCGGCGGTAGCAGGTTCCCGTCAAACCGTTCCTTAATGAGTTTGTTCATGCCGGCGACGACCTCTGTCTCCGGCACACCCCGGGCCTTCATGATCCGTCCGATCAGTTCCTGCGCAGGATCGTTTGTCTCGAAGACCGCCGATGTTGGCTTGAACCCGATAGGGATTGTCACGGTGGCCGGGTCAAAAAGGATCGTAAAGACGCCGTTTTCCAGCCGTATGAGTCCCGCCTCTTCTGCCCGCCTGAGCAGGATGGCCGCCTGGTCAGTGCTCATCCATTTCCGGTCGAGCGCGTAGTAATAGACCAGCTCGTTCTTGCGCATCCCGGTCTTTCTGGTGTGTTTGAACGGTGCGGCCACCGTGATCTGGAGGGTCAATTCGGGTTACCAAGAAGGATGTTTTTCACATCAAGAGCATCGAGACCTTCCGCAGCATTTTCCCGTGCGATGTCGATGTCGGTGCAGGTGTTCCGGTCGGTGAGCCGTACGTAAAAAACATCGTTTGCAATCGGGACTTTCCCGGCCCCGCGCAGGGCAAGTGCAAGCACCGAGACTTTGATGTCGGCAGCCTCCGTGATGACACCGGGGCGAAGGACATCGGGCGTGATATCGCCGAATTCTGCCCGGTTTGTCGCGATCTCCACTTTGACCTTGACCCGGACCAGTTCTTTGCCGGTGGTCTTGGTGGATTCCTGTCCGTTCAGATCTGCGATGTATTTCAGCGTTTCAGGAAACGTCATTCCCATCGCAAACGAGAGATCCACCCGTTGCGGGTAACGATAATAGATCCTTCGCATAGTTACACTATGGGAGAGCCAAACCTAAAAAAACAATTGCTGGTCCCGTGCGGGGATTCTGAAAACATGCACGATACCGCACGAGCGGTAAAGATACGTTTTCGTAAAATATGAATAAAAAAACGGGATATTCTTTTTTTTTTGGTTTATGCGAGTAACACCGCGTTGATAATGCCGTCCTGACCGGGGCGGCTCATGATCCGGGCGCGTCCGATCTCGGTCCTGACGATCGCTCCCTTGGTGAGGAGGTTCCGCCGGACATAGTTCGGGTTTGCGCCGTTCTCTTCAACGGTCTCGATCTTTACTTTCTTGGTCTCGCCGTTCGTGAGATTCGTCACGTTCGCGTAATCTGCACGCATGGACCGGACCTTGGTGTTCCCGCCAGTGGTGCGGATAATCTTCGCCCGGTTTTCACCGAGGTGCGTGTCTGCGGGTGCAAGCCCGACTTCAAATCTCCGCTTTCCCTGTGCCGGCCGGCGTCTGCCGCCGGTTACCTTCCGTACTGATTCTCCCTGCCACTGCATGGTGTTACTCCTTAAATTTTCTTTTTCCGGAAAAATCCCTTTTCCGAGAATGGTGCTCTATATATTCCTTTCAGAGTTATTTATACTATTTCCCGATCGGGACTGATTCCTGTCGCCTCACGCGAGGATGGCATCAAGAAGCGGTACGATATTCTCACCGGTCTTCATGTTGGTCTTGAACACCGGCATCTTCGGGTTGTACCGGTGGATGTCGGACTCCATCCGGGCGATGTTCGCGCCCACGAGCGGGGCGAGGTCAACCTTGTTAATGACCCCGATCGTGCAATCGCGGAACATCATCGGGTGCTTGTTGACTACATCGTCCCCCTCGGTCGAGCTGACGATCACAATCCTCTTCTCTGCACCGAGCCGGAAATCGGTCGGGCAGACCATGTTGCCCACATTCTCGATAAAGAGGATATCTATCTCATCCAGCGGGAGGTGCTCGATCGCGTGCTCCACAAGGTGGGCATCGAGATGGCATTCCTTGCCGGTGTTCGCATTGTAAGCAGGGATACCGGTCGCCACAATCCGCCGGAAATCATCGTCCCCATACACGTCGCCTGCAATTGCGCCGGCCCGTAACCCTTTTGATTTCAGGAGCGGGACGAGGCGTTCGATAAGCGCAGTCTTCCCCGACCCAATCGCGCCGAGCAGATCGAAAGCCCGTATGCTGTGTTCCTTTAAGTGCCGGGCGTTCCCGTCCGCAATCGCGTTGTTGACGTCGTAAACATCCTTCTCCATTCTGACGTCGATATGGTGCATGTCATTACTTTTTGAGCGGACAGTGTTTATATCTTGACCCCCATACTTTTTATGCAATGGAAAAAGGCGAGTGCATCCTGTATCCCTGCTATTTTAACGCCTCTCTCACCCGGGAGAAAGGACGACGGGTCCCACGCACGCTTGGCGCGAAAGGACCAGTAGCAGGAGATATCGAACAGGCATTAAAACGGCTCGGGATTGCCTGCCAGTCCGAGGAGCGCCACCACCCGGCCCACTGGGCCCGGCACGAAGGACGGGTCATCGCCACATGGACCGGGAAAAAAGAGGCACTCATCAAAAAAGTTGCTCGTACCATGGTGGTAAAACGGTGACCGGCCTCTACGATCTCCACACCCACACAATCCTTTCCGATGGCGAGATGCTCCCCACAGAACTGGTGCGGCGCATGGCTGTACTCGGGTATACCACTGTCGCCATCACTGATCATGTCGATACGTCCAACGCAGTGTCAGTAGTAAAAACGCTTCTTGACGTGCAGGAATCAGCCCGGCTTTTCGGGGTCCGGCTCCTGTGCGGGGTCGAGATCACTCACGTGCCCCCGTCTCAGATCGCCGCGGTCGCCCGGCTGGCCCGCGAGGCCGGGGCGGAGATCGTACTCGTCCATGGGGAGACGACCGTTGAACCGGTTGCACCCGGCACCAACCACGCGGCCTGCACATGCGATGATGTGAATGTGCTTGCCCACCCGGGTCTCATCACGCACGAGGACGCCCGGCTAGCCCACGAGAACGGGATCGCGCTTGAGATCACCTCCCGGGGCGGGCACAACCGCACGAACGGCCATGTGGCACGTATCGCACGCGAAACTTCGTGCCAGCTGGTCGTAGATTCGGATGCGCATGCACCTTGCGATCTGCTGGACAGATCGAGCAAACAGTGCGTAGCGGAGGGGGCCGGGCTGACCGTTGAGGAATCTGCGGGCATCATGTCTTTAAATATCGATAAGTTCCTCCGTTCCTGAAATTTCTATTTATACTTTCACGGAACGTTTAAATACCGTGAGGTTTCACATATATAGATTACTAAATTAATTTAGTACTTTGTTATACTCCCCGGGGGTGTCTTTAGAGTGAAGGTTGTTGGTCGAGCGATGAGCACCTATGGCAGCCGGATGGTCATCATCCAGTGCGATGCCGCCCAGCTCCCGGGATTGTACAGCGAAGTGATGGACCGGAGGACAAAACTGGTGGGAAAGATCATGGACGTCTTTGGGAACGTGAAGTCCCCCTATGCCCTTGTCCTCACCCATGGCCCGTGCAGTGTCGCACCGGGTGAAAAAGTATTTGCGAAGGAATCCAGTACCCCAAAAACGACCCGTTCTGGATCATTTAGGACTACAGTAAGATAACAATGGTGAAGCCGGATGCAGGAAATTGAAAAATTAAAACTCCTTCAGACTGAAAGAGAAGCGCTCAAATCGCGTATCAAAGTAAAAGAGTCAGAAAAGAAAGCCGAGAACCACACCGAGACGGTCTGTCCCGAGTGCGGCAGCCGGCAGCTGGTGCACGATTACGAGCGGGCAGAACTGGTCTGCCAGAGCTGCGGGCTTGTGATCGATGATGATTTTATCGACCGCGGCCCCGAGTGGCGTGCGTTTGATCACGACCAGCGCATGAAGAGATCAAGAGTCGGCGCCCCGATGACCTTTACAATCCACGATAAGGGTCTGTCCACGATGATCGACTGGCGCAACCGGGACTCGTACGGCCGTGCGATCTCTTCGAAGAATCGTGCCCAGCTCTACCGTCTCCGCAAGTGGCAGCGCCGGATCCGTGTCAGTAATGCGACCGAAAGGAACCTCGCGTTCGCACTCTCGGAACTCGACCGCATGGCCTCGGCACTCGGCCTCCCGAGAAACGTACGTGAGACCGCCGCCGTGGTCTACCGTGACGCAGTGGACAAGAACCTGATCCGGGGCCGGAGCATCGAAGGCGTTGCGGCAGCGGCGCTCTACGCGGCCTGCCGGCAGTGCAGTGTCCCGCGGACACTCGATGAGATCGCCGAAGTGTCCCGTGTCTCAAGAAAAGAGATAGGCAGGACGTACCGGTTCATCTCAAGAGAACTCGGCTTAAAACTCCTCCCGACCTCCCCGATAGACTACGTGCCCAGGTTCTGCTCCGGGCTCACGCTCAAGGGAGAGGTCCAGAGCCGTGCAGTCGAGATCCTGCGCCAGGCCGGGGAACGCGAGCTCACGAGCGGCAGGGGCCCGACCGGTGTCGCGGCTGCGGCGATCTACATTTCGTCCATCCTTGGCGGCGAGCGGCGTACCCAGCGTGAAGTGGCAGAAGTGGCCGGCGTCACCGAAGTCACGATCAGGAACCGGTACAAGGAACTCGCAGAGAAGCTCGACATCGAGATCATTCTCTAAATTTTTTTTCTTTTTCCCGTGGGGGTACCCCAACACAGCAACAACTATATTCCATCCGCGGGAGAATTGTAATACCACATCGGGCTCGTAGATCAGGGGTAGATCGCTACGTTCGCAACGTAGAGGCCGCGGGTTCAAATCCCGCCGGGTCCATTCGTTTTTTATTTGCCGGGGTCTGGCCTGAACCCGATCTGTTTCTTCAGACACAAAAAAGACCCAAAAAAATTTTCACATGACACTTTACTTCGCGGTGAGCGTCTTTACCTCACTCTCAAGCGTCTCCCTGAGGCGCTGCACAGCCTCGTTCATGTCGTTTGTTGTCGTAACCGTGAACAGGTTGTCGGTCTTCACATCGTGGTACGTGACGATGTATTCGATCTGGCCGTCCTTTGCCTTCTTTGGTTCAATGATCAGTTTTACCATACGGTTATCTCCGTCTTTTTTTAGGGGGCATTCCCCAAGCATGATTAAGTTCTTGGGCATTAGTGTTTTATAAAATCTTCATCTTCGGCAATACTGCACCCCCCACCGGCAAAAAAAGGAAGCTGCAACAGCTGTCGTGGGAGATCCCGGGCGGATACGAAAATTTCAACACGGTTCCCGGCCACCACTGATCTCGCGCTCTGACCGCATGTGCGGCCGTGCTGTGTGCCACCCGCTTTACGATCTATTACAAGCATACACACTCATAAGCCTGCAATCGGGAGCGATCTCCCGTTTCCTCTTTTCTTACAAAGGCAGATCAGTAACAACTATAAGCAAGCCGCAGAAAAAGTATATGCCACACTAAAGGGCTCGTAGATCAGGGGTAGATCGCCACGTTTGCAACGTGGAGGCCACGGGTTCGAATCCCGTCGAGTCCATTCGTTTTTGTATACTTTTTTAAAAAATTATGTGTGGGTGAAATACGCTAAGACGCCGGATTCACTGACCGTATCGATCCGGACAAACCCGATCCGCTCGAACTGTACAACCTTCCCCTGTTCTTTTGCCACGGCAGGTTCGCACACGCCTTTCATCTCGCCTTCCATCGTGAGGAGCGTACAGGGCAGTGCCTGCTCTGCCGGCAGCCACTGGATGATGTGCGCCTTTGCTGCACGGGCATCGGCAAGCGAATCTCCACCGTATGAAAACGAGGGTATCTCCCTGTCCCACGAAATCTTCACGTTGAAAAGATCCTTGAGTCGCACCATCGCTGTATCCGGCCCAATCTCGGTTTTTGGCAGTACAACCGTCCCTTCGAACGGGAGTTCCCGGTTCCCTTTCGACGCATCGCCGGGATGGAGCATCGCATGCGCCGTGCGGCACGGAGCGCCCTCCACGACAGCGGTGACCGGCTCCGGGACAAAGAAATACCGGTTTGCAACCGGGTCAACCAGTTTCTTGTTCTCCGCGTAGAGGTTGTCCCACGAGAACGAGATGTCAGTATCGCCGATACCAATTGCAAGCATTGCATTTTTCACGGCCTCGGGGCTGATCCCCCTGCGGGCAAGTGCCCGGAGCGTCCCGAGATGGATGTCATCCCAGCCGGTATACTTCCCCTCGTTTATCCCAAGGTGCATCTGGGAGGTGGAGAGCACCACACCCTCGATGCCCATCCGGCCGTAGTGCCGGTAGACCGGCACCTTCCAGCCGAAGTGGTCGTAGATGTAGCGCTGGCGCCGGGTGTTTGCAATATGATCCTTACCCCGGATCACGTGCGTCACGCCGAGCAGGTGGTCGTCAGCAACGACCGAGAAGTTCATGAGCGGGTAGACCCGGGCATCCCCCACTTTCGGATGACGCGGGGCATCAAGGATCCGGAAGATCGGGTAGTCACGCATCGCCGGGTCTGGATGGAGGAGATCGGTCTTGACCCGGACCGAGGCCTCGCCCTCTTTAAACCCGCCCTCAAGCATCCTCTCCCAGAGGGACAGTGCCGTCTCGACGGACTGGTCGCGGCAGGGGCAGGCAGTTTTCTTGTCCTTGAGCGCCTTGAAGTGCTCGTTCTCGCACGTGCAGACGTATGCTCCGTCGCGCTCGATGAGCTGTTTACAGAGATCGTAATAGAGGGGAAACCGTTCGCTCTGGGTGACCGTCTCGGTGATCCCGAGGCCCAGCCATTTGATGTCCTCTTTTACCATCTCGTAGGCTTCGGGGTCGACCCTTTTCGGGTCAGTATCCTCGATACGGAGGATGTACCGCCCGCCGTACTGCTTCACGTAGGCGTCGTTGAGCGCTGCCGCCCGGGCGTGCCCGATATGGAGTGGCCCCGAAGGATTTGGCGCAAACCGCATGACCACTCCATGCTCTGCGCCTTCGAGTTCGGGGAGCACTTTCTTGTGCTCGTGCTTCTCGTGGAGCGCGGCAAACATCTCCGGCGAGAGGGACTGGAGTTTTGCCACCCTTTCCTCGGGAGAGAGGGCTGCCACATCGGCAATCGCTTCCTTTGCGGCAGCGGCCACTTCCTTTGCCTGCTTGCGCATCTCGGGGTGAGCACCCATCACCATCCCCATCACCGCACCTGCCTGAGGCACGCCGCCATGCTTTACGGCATTCTGGAGTGCACACAAAAACAGGGCGGACTTGATCTCGTCCGCTGCCATCCTAGAAGCTCCGTGTCACAAAAAATTCGCCGACATCCATGAGAAGCTGGCGTTCCTTTGAGGCCGGGAGCACCATGAGCAGCCGGTTGCTGTCTGCGACAAGCCCTGCTGCCTTCTTTTTTACCGCGTCAATGACACCGGAATCGGTGAGTTCCCTGATCGCGGCTTTTATATCGGCTGGCGAGAGCTTGCGCCGGTATTTCAGGAGATCGATACCTTCTTTCCGGGCAATAATCATGATAAGTGTCTGCTTGCCTTCCCGGAGATCGGAACCCTGGTCCTTGCCGCTTTTTTCCGCAGGTGTCAGGAGATCGATGAGGTCGTCCTGTATCTGGAACGCGATGCCGGTGTTGAGACCGAACTGGTAGAGCGCCTTCACCTGCCGCTCGTCCCCGCCTGCGAGGGTGCCGCCGATGGCTGCGGCTGCGGCGTAAAGCACACCGGTCTTCATCTCGACCATCTTCATGTACTCTTCTTCGGTCACATCGGTCCGGTGTTCGAAAGACATATCCATGTGCTGGCCTTCGCAGATGTCTGCGCAGGCACGGGCGAGGAGCGCAGTCGCCCGCACCTTCGCCGCCTCGTCGGCCTTCGCCTGCGAGATGAACTCAAACGCCCGGGCGTACAGGACATCCCCGGCAAGAATGCCGGTCGGCATGTCCCATTTCGTATGGACCGTGGGTACGCCCCGGCGCAGAGAGTCGCCGTCCATGATATCGTCATGGATGAGGGTGAACGTATGGGTCACTTCGAGCGCGAGCGCCGCGGGCATAATATCGGAGGAACTCCCATGTCTTACCGCTTCTGCCGAGAGCATGACCACTGCGGGGCGGAGCCGTTTACCGCCGGCATTGAGCAGGTGGGCGGACGCCTTGTTAAGTTCCCCGGGTGCATGGTTGAAGTACTGGTCAATCATGCCGTCAATCTGGTGTGCGACCGATTTCAGGTACGGTGAAAGTTCCGACATCGTGATTCCTCGATTTTAATTTAACTTGAGCCGCTGGCCGTTCTGCATGAGATGCACATCGTTACCCAGCGTGTACCCGAGCTCGCCGGTAAACTCAGCATATGAGGCAGTCATCCTGACATTCCCGTGGGCCGGGATGATGTGCTGCGGGTTTAAGAGGCTGACAAACTCGTAATGATCCTCGCGGAACGCGTGCCCGCTCACGTGAAGATCCTCAAAGAGCCGGGCGCCTGCCATTTTCAGGTGCGCTTCGACCATATACCGCTGTCCGAAGTTCATCGGGTTAGGGATCACGTTTGCGGAAAAGAGCACCTTGTCGCCCTTTGCAAGCTGATACGGGGTGTCGCCAAGAGCAATCCGGGTCAGGATGGATCCTGGTTCTCCCTGGTGGCCGGTGATGATGGGGAGGAACTTCTCTTTTCCTGCCTTCATCATACGGCGCAGGGTCCGGTCGACCGTCCGCCGGTTCCCAAAGACACTCGTGTCCTGGGGGAACGAAACGAGTTTCATCTGTTCTGCCGTGACCGAGTACTTCTCCATCGAGCGGCCCAGAAGCACCGGCTTACGGCCGATCTCGTGTGCACACTCTGCGATGGTCTTGACCCGTGCGATATGGGATGAGAAGGTCGACACAATAATGGAACTTTTATCGTCCTCGTAACTGGTCATGACATCCCGGACAAGGTCCCGTGCGGTCCGCTCACTCGGGCACCGGCCGGGCCGGTCGATATACGTGCTCTCCACGATAAGCGCGAGCACGCCTTCCTTTCCAATCTGGCGGAACCGGGCAAAGTCCGGAGGTTCGCCGATGACCGGGGTCCGGTCAAGCTTGAAATCGCAGGCGTAGACGATCGCGCCATGCGGGGTGTGGAGCACCGGCGTCACGGTATCGATGATCGAGTGCTGGGTCCGGACAAATTCGAGCACCAGGTGCTGCGAGATCGTGTACCGCTGCCCGGGTTTGAGCGCGAAGAGCTTGTTGTTAACCCCGAACTTCTGCTCGCCCGAGATCTGCTGCCGGATCAGTTCCACGGCATAAGGCGCGGCGATGATCGGCGCGTTGTACCGGTGTGCCAGTTTCGGGATCGCCCCGATATGATCGAGATGCCCGTGGGAACAGACGATCGCCTTTACGGTCCCCTCGACCGAGTTCATCATCGTATCGTCAGGTATCGCCCCAATCTTGATCAGATCGAGGGAATGCATATTCTCAAGTTCCGCATCCTCATGGATCATCATCTGATCCAGGCGGAGTCCCATGTCAAAAATGACAATTTCCTTTCCGCAGCGGACAGCGGTCATATTTCGCCCGACCTCGTTGTATCCGCCCACTGCAATAATTTCTATATCCATGTTTTTTCTCCTTGTTTTTTTGTCGTGCAGGTATTTTTTTTAGAAAAAGCCTGCTCTTGTGTTCCGCATTTTTGATCTGTCAGGTCAGTCCTGCATCATGCAGGATTCCCGTCATCCATCATCTGCCGGGTCTTCCCCGTAATAAAGAGCCGGGCCCTGCGCAAATCGCGCACCCGTGCAGCGCCGCACAGGAACATCGAGCCCACCAGTTCGCGGTGGACCGTCTCGATCCTGCAGGCAAGCGCCTCATCGCTCTCAAGGGCCGGTTTCAACAGCGGAAGCGCCATACCGCAGAGATCGGCCCCGAGGGCAAGGCTCTTTGCCATGTCAATGCCGTTCCTGATACCACCCGATGCGATCACCGGGCTTCCGGTACCTGCCACTTCGGCAAGGCTCACGGCCGTGGGGATACCCCAGCCGGCAAAGTCCTCGCCAAGTGTCTTGAGGCGCTTGTCCTGTGCATTCCGGCTCTCATCGGCACGGACGCTCTCGACTGCCGCCCACGAGGTGCCACCCCAGCCGCCAATATCGATGGCCCGGGCACCTGCACCCCAGCACTGACGGGCAACCTCTTTTGAGATCCCGCACCCGGTCTCCTTGACGATCACCGGGGTTTTTATCTCCGCACAAAGTGCGGCAATCGCGGCAAGGCAGCCGGTCGCGTTGTGGTCGCCCTCCGGCTGGATGGCTTCCTGCAGGAAATTGAGGTGGATCGCTATCGCATCCGCATCAATTATTTCGACGGCTTTTTCTGCCCATGCAGTCCCGTGGTCGCGGAGCTGTACGGCACCGAGGTTCGCGACGAGAAACGCATGAGGCGCCTCATCGCGGACGACCGAAAACGTATCCGCAAGATCCGGGCTCTCAAGCGCTGCCCGTTGCGAGCCGACGCCCATCCCCAGATCGAATCGTTCGGCGATCCGGGCAAGGCGGGCATTTGTCTCTTTTGTTCCCGGATGACCACCGGTCATTGCCGAGATAAAGAGAGGGGATGAAAGGGTATGGCCCAGAAACCGGGTAGACAGGTCGATCGTGCGCATGTCGCATTCCGGCAGCGCATTGTGGACCAGCCTGACCTCCCCAAACCCTGTGTCACCGGACTCGACGTCCTTTTCCGCGCAGATGCGCAGGTGGTCGAGCTTGCGGGACGACGTAAATCGTTTCTTATCGGCCATACCCTTACACTCCCCTCACTTTTGTCCCGCCATGGTCGTTTCCGGCAAGGAAATCCCCAAGACGCGAGACATGGAATATGTCTGCACCGATGCCTGCTTTGGCAAGCCCGAGCAGTTCGTCAATTTTCCCTTTCATTCCACCGGTTACATCGGTGTGTGTCGAGTTGCCGATCTGGAGTTTTGGCACGGTCTCCGGAGTAATCTCCGGGACAACATGCCCCCCATCCAGCACTCCCGGTACATCGGTGGCGAGTCCCACGCGGGTGCATTTCAGTGCAACCGCGAGATACCGCACGAGCTGGTCGCCCGATACGATGCAGGCTCCGCGTGAAAGGTCCATCACCACGTCGCCGTGGATCACAGGAACCATCCCGAGCGCGAGCATCTGTTCGAGATGCCGGCTCTCGAACGTGACGAGCCTGCCCTTGTCTGCGACACCAGCATGGAGCGGGTGGACGCCAAGCGCCGGCACGCCGGCTTCCCGCAGGGCGCCCGTAACCGCATCATTCAGGGCGCTGACAGCGCGGTGGGTCACGTAGATCCCTTCTGTCTGCCCGGTGACTGCGCCCTTGTCAAGGTGGTACCGGTGCGCTTCGGGGTGCCCGCAGGAACCGGCGCCGTGGACAACAATAATCCGGGCTGCGGGTACACCGGCAATGGCCGCCGCAATCCCGGCAAGTGCAGCCCGGTTAACCGTGCAGTCTGCACCCTTGTCCGTGATCACGCTGCCGCCCAGTTTGAGAATGATCCGGTCAGACATTCTTCTCCTTCCGTACTCCTTCTGTGTCGATACCGGTCACGATCGCCCGTGCATCGCAGGCCTGGACCGCATGGGCGACCCGGTGCAGGATCGGCTTTGCGCAGAGAGCCACCATGCATCCCCCGCCACCGGCACCCGTGAGTTTTGCACCATACGCCCCGGCTGAACGGGCAGAGAGCACAAGCCGGGAGAGCTGCGGGTGCCCGACACCCAGAGCATCTAAGAGCGCGTGGTTCATGTTCATGTACCTGCCCAGTTCCTTGGGATTGTTCAGGTGGTGGATGGCGGCGAGGCTGACACCCTCGATTGCATCCAGGATCGGATCGACAATCTTCGGATTGCTCTTTTTGAGGTCAGAAACCTGCTCAACCATCTTTGACGTGCTGTGCGAGACCATTGAGTCGCCGATCACCAGATGCATGTTCTGGGGGGGGAGGCGCCGGCGCGATCCGCCGGTAATAAGTACGATCCCCCCGTACGCGGAAACCGTGGTATCCGTGGGGCTCGCCCGCCCTTTCTGCACCGTTTTTTCGATCTCGAATGCCATATTTGCGATATCTTCCCGGTTTTTGCCGATGGCAAACTCGTCGTTTATGGCCGACAGCGTTGCGACCGTTACTGCCGCAGAGGACCCGAGTCCCGAGGAACTGGGGATCTGCGAGTTGATGTACACGCTCCCGACGACGCCCATCGCTTCAAAGCACCCGTCGATATAGGGGGATTTTGCCCGCTGGGGGCGCCGTGATTTTCTCACGGTCACAAAGACACGGGGCTTGATTGCCATGGCGATGCCAGGCTTTCCGTATACCACTGCATGCTCGCCGAACAGAAATACCTTGCCCGGCGCACTCCACGTTGCCAACCTACATCACCGCAATGGCTGCGTACCCCACGACCGCGTTATGGTCGCCCGAAACATCGCCACTGGTCCCATAGCGGATCAGCCGCCCGGATCGTGCCCCCATGCACATGCATGAGGAGACCATGGCGCTGATCGGGCCGTACCCGCAGGCCGTAACGCGTTTCTCCCGGATACGCCGGTAGAATTCCTTCACGTCAAGCGTTGTAAGCGCACCGATCGCGTAGAGATCCCCGTCTTTTGCCTGTGCCTCGGGCACGTAGTGCGAAAAATCGCTGGACGCGACGATCCGGATATCCCTTTTCGTCAGCCTTTGAGCCGCGACAATCTTTTCTGCAACCACCGCGGCATGGGCGGGATCCTGCTCACCCATCATCACCGGTACGACCCGTGATCGAGGGAACCGGTACTTGATAAACGGCATCTGCACTTCGATCGAATGCTCCTCCACATGGGATAGCTCATCGACCCCGATATCCAGCGCCCCGACAAACTCCGTGTCGGTATCGACAATCCCAAGGGGGGTTTCCCACGGCAGTGCGGAGACACTCGTGAGATACCCATGATGGGAAGGACCGATAACGACAAAAGTTCCGGAAAAATCAGGGGCTATGGTGGAAAACGCGTGGGCTGCGACCTGCCCGGAGTAGACGTACCCGGCATGAGGGCAGACAATCCCAAGGGAGTTCCCGCCCGGAACAGTTCTGGAAAAGAAATCTTCCAGCAGCTGCCCGAGATGGGAGGGATCCTTGGGGTAGAACATGCCCGCAACTGCGCATGAACGCGTCTTCATCGGATCAACCCTCTGGTCGTTCTGTTATATGTAACGATCGATCCAAAAAGGGGATCGATGGGGATCGCATCAGATCTCGGATTCGAAATCTTCCATGGTAAGAGCCGTCGAGATCCCACGCAGGCGCAGCATCTCACGGGTCAGGAGGAAGTAGATCATCGAGAGCGCTTTCCTGCCCTTGTTGTTTGTCGGGATCACGAGATCGACGAACTTGGTCATATTGTTGGTATCGCAGAGCGCGACAACCGGGATACCGCACTGGACGGCCTCGTTGATAACCTGTGCATCACCGATCGGGTCGGTCACAACGATGACTTTCGGCTCGATATACCCGTCAAGGACGGGGTTTGTCAACAGGCCCGGGATGAACCGGCCGGTCGCGGACATGGCGCCAATGGTGTCGGCGAATTTCTTGGCCGGGTACTGGCCGTACTGCCGGGAGGTGACGACGAGGACATCGGGTGCCTCGTACTGGTTTAAGAACTTTGCAACGGTCTTGATCCGGGCATCGGTTTCGCGGATATCAAGGATATAGAGCCCGTCACCGCGGACGCGGTAGATGAACTTCTTCATGTCCTCGCTTTTCTGCTGGGTACCGATGTGGACACCGGCTGCCAGGTACTCCTCGACGGGGATGAGCGGTTCCTTTAATTCGATTTCCATCTCGTTTACTGGGGTCATAGTTGTTCCTCTATGCGAATGAGTTCGTTTAATTTGGCAATGCGTTCGCCGCCAACTATTCCGCATTTTAAGAATACGCAGGAGAAAGCGGTGGCGAGGTGTGCAATGGTGGTATCCGTGGTCTCGCCGGACCGGTGACTCATCACCGTGTCCAGACCATGGGTGTGAGCGAGGCGGACGGCCTCAAAGGTGTCGGAAAGGGTCCCGACCTGGTTTGGCTTGATGAGGACGCAGTTTGTAGAACCGGTCTCGATGCCCTTCTCTATGCGGTCGACCTGGGTAACAAAGATGTCGTCCCCGCACAGCAGGCACTTGTCGCCAATCTGGCGGTTGAGTTCTGCAAACCCATCAAAGTCGTCTTCGTGGAGAGGATCTTCGACATAGACAAGGTTGTATTTGTCGACGAGCTCGGCGATATACGCGATCTGGTCCTCGGTCGTGCGGACACGGTCGCGGTACTTGTATCCCGTGCCGTTCCACATCTGGCTCGACGCAACGTCGATACCCATATCGACCGAAACATTCATCTCGTCAGCCACGCGTCCGGTTGCCTCGGCAATGAGCTCAAATGCGAGGGCATCATCAATCTGCGGTGCCCATGCACCCTCATCACCCTTGCCGGCGGCAATTCCTTTTTTCTTTAAGAGTTCTTTGACGTTCTTGTGGACAGCGGCGTTCGCGAAGACTGCCTCCTCGACATCCGCTGCGCCCCCGGGAACAATCAGGAATTCCTGGATCTCGGTCGCATTTGCTGCATGTGCACCGCCACCGATAACGTTACCGAGCGGGAGCGGCATCTCATTGACAAACGCCCCGCCCAGGTACCGGAAGAGCGGGAGCCCGAGCGCAGAAGCGGCGGCCTTGGCATTTGCAAGGGAGAGCGCGACTGCCACGTTTGCCCCGATCCCGGAGAAATCGGCAGTCCCGTCGATATCACGGAGCTGGTCGTCAAAAGATTCCTGATCGGATGCGTCCATCCCGATGAGTGCAGGAACAAGGTTCTGAACCGCATTGTCGATTGCCTCTTTGGGGGGCAGGACTTTTGCTTCCGCCGCACCGGTGCTTGCACCGCTCGGTGCTGCTGCCCGGCCAAAACCGCCGGTCGTGAAGATCTCAGCTTCGACCGTCGGGTTTCCCCGGCTGTCAAGGATCGTCCGCAGCTCGATTGCCTCAATGGTCGTCATGCGCCTGTTCCTCTCATCGTCTCTTTACAGTAATGGGGATAACGTTCTCGTTGAATTCCTCGATGGCGATCTCCAAAGGATCGATCCGTGAAGTAGTGACTAGTAACGGAGCACCCATTGATATCTGCAGAGCCCTTGCTCCAATAATCCTCGCCC